>CAYJRR010000004.1:989-4954 GCA_964372275.1 uncultured bacterium | reverse complement strand
CCTACCGCGACGGCCTCCTCGGGCGCCCGTGCCGCGCGGGCGGCGACGGCCTCGCCGAGGCGCGGCTCCTCGCGACGCTCCGCGCGAGCTCCCGCTCGTTCGCGCGGGCGAGCGCGCGCGTCCTCGAGGGCCACGCGGCCGCGGCGGACGAGCGCGACTCGCTCGAACCTCTCGCCGCGTCGCTCCATGCCGACTCGTTGGTACTGGCGGACGCTTCCGACTCGAGGTCGGGCCGGGCGGTGCTCTTCCGGCGTGGGTCGATCGCGCGCTCCGGACCGAGATCGGCGGGGGAGCTGGTCGCCTGGGTCGAGGCGGAGCTCGCGGGGCCGTACGCGGAGGTGCCCGCGCCGCCGTCGGCCTCCGTCCGGGCGCCGGCCGCAGGCCCGAAGGCGGCATGGCGCGCCGACGTCGAGGCGGGACCGGTCGTCGCCGTCCGTGCCCGGACGATCGGCGATGGCGACGGGCGGGAGTTCCGCGCGTCGTTCGTCGGCGTCGGTCCGTCGGTCGCGCTCTCGGCGGCCCGCGGCCCGCTCCACGCGGGTCTGTCGGGAAGCGCCGTCGAATACGGGATCTCGTCGACCCGCGCGTCGCTAGGGGGCGGGAACGTGGCAACGCTTCGCGGCGGGACGACGCTCGCCGTCGAGGCGGAAGGGGGCGTCTGGCTCCGCGGGAGGGTCGGGCTGGCTTTCGCCGCGCGGCTCGAGCGGCACGATGCGGAGGAGGTCGGTGACCTTCACCTGATCGCCTCGCACACGCGCATCGCCGCCGACCTGCGCCTCGCGGGGCGCCTCCCCCTGTCGGTTCGTGGACGGCCATGGACGCTCGACGCGCGGTTGGGTTTGAGCCCGTGGAGCGCGTGGAGCGAAGACCCCGCCGGGACGTCGGGGAACCGTCCGGCTCCGGTGCCGGCGGTGTCGGCGGCCATCGGCGCGGAGGCCGACCTCGGACGCTGGACGGGACGCGTCAACGTCGAGATCGAGCGCCGGCGCGTCGACTTCTCGGGGGCGGCGGCGGCCCCCTTCGTCGAGCCGATGGTCGACGCCCGGATCGAGGAGACGCTCCAACTCGTCACCGTTTCGGTGGGCCGGCGGTTCTGATTGTGATAGGAGTTCGCCGGTCTCCCCCCACGCCATGGAACTCCGTTCCCTTCGTTCGTCCCCTTTCTGCGTACTCATCGCGGGATCGCTCCTCGCGGTGGTCCCGGCCTGCGGCGAGACCGATCGCGGAGGGTTCTCGGCCTCGCCGCGAACCACGTTCGGCGGTGATCGGCCCGTGCGGGTCGACCTGCCCGAGTCGTACGACCCGTCGCGCTCCTATCCGTTACTGATCGTGCTGCACGGCTACGGCGTCACGCCGTCTATTCAGGCGGCCTACTTCGGAGTCGCGCCGCTCGTCGAGAGCGAAGGGATCGTGCTCGCCGCGCCGGCCGGGACCGAGAATGCGCAGGACGACCCCTTCTGGAACGCGACCGACGCCTGCTGCGGCTTCGGCTCGGAGGTGGACGACGTCGGCTACCTGCGTTCGCTGATCGCCGAGATCCGCGCCGAGATCCGCGTCGACGAACGCCGTATCTTCCTGCTCGGCCATTCGAACGGCGGCTTCATGGCCCACCGCATGGCCTGCGAGGCGCCGGAGGTGGCGGCGGTGGTGAGCCTCGCCGGCGCGGCGTGGGCCGATCCCGACGATTGCGCCCCGCAAGGGAACCCGAGCGTGCTGCAGATCCACGGCTCGCTCGACGACACCGTCGCCTACGCGGGGGGCGTCTTCTACGGGATCGCCTATCCGGGGGCGGTGCAGAGCGTCACCCAGTGGCAGTCGCACGACGGCTGCACCGGCGCGCTCGCCGAGGCGGCGCCGATCGACCTGGACGAGTCGCTCGCCGGGACCGAGACGCGCGTCGATCGCTTCGCCGGCTGCCCCGCCGGAATCGACGTCGAGCTGTGGACGATCCAGGGGGGAAGCCACATCCCCGACCTGGTCGACGGTTTCGCGGCGCAGGTCTGGGGCTGGCTCGCGCGCCACCCGCAGCCGGCTACTTGAGCTCCAGGACCGGAATCCCCCCGTCGTCCTTGATCACCAGCTCGTCTCCGTCCTTGCACGAGCCGCTGATCGTCTTCCCGTCCTTGCTCTTCCCCTTGATCTTCCCGGAGGCGATCGACGTCGTGGTGTTCGATCCGACACTCTGGTTGGAGACGTTTCCCGACTCGACGGTAAACGACCACTTCGTTTCGTTCCGGATCCGGCACGACGCCGAAGCGGCAGCGGGGAGGAGGAGGACGGCGGCGAGAAGAACGAGTGCGGACGCGCGGGCGATCATGCAAACCTCCGGGACGAATGGGCGGAGCATACGGCGGCCGGGGGGCGCGGGGCGAGCCCCGCGATCCCTAGAAAAATTGAGGGTTTGACGCGCCGAGGACGGCTGGGGTATTCTGACCCCGCTCCCTTCTCCTCCCTTCGAATGCCGAAAGACGAACCGCTGGAGCAGAAGGTCCGCACCCAGATCGTCGCCGTCCGCGACGCCCCGCAGGCGATCAGCCTGCGCAAGGCGAAGCTCGCGCTGCTCGACGGTCCGGACGCCGGCAAGGAGCTGGTGGTCGACCGCGACGTGATTCGCGTCGGCCAGAGCGACGACAACGACCTCGTCATCAGCGACAAGACGGTCAGCCGCCACCACTTCGAGATCCTGAAGGACAAGGACGGCTACCTGCTGCGCGATCTGGGATCGACGAACGGGACGTTCTACGAAGGCAGCCGCATCAAGGAGGTGTTCCTCCTCTCGGGAGCGGTGATCCGCGCCGGCGCGACGCAGATCAAGTTCATGCCGATCGAGGAGCGGGTGCAGATCGTCGCCTCCGACAAGGAGAAGCTCGGCGAGATGTACGGCCGCTCGCTGCGGGTGCGCGAGATCTTCGGACTGATCGAGAAGATCGCCCCGACCGACGCGACGGTGATCATCAATGGCGAGACCGGCACCGGCAAGGAGCTGGTCGCGCGCGCGGTGCACACCCTCTCCAACCGCGCGAAGGGTCCGTTCGTGGTCGTCGACTGCGGCACGATCGCGTCGAACCTGATCGAGAGCGAACTGTTTGGGCACGAGAAGGGGGCCTTCACCGGCGCAGTCGGGAGGCGTCCCGGTGCCTTCGAGGTGGCCAACGGAGGCACGGTCTTCCTCGACGAGATCGGGGAGCTGCCGATCGATCTCCAGCCGAAGCTTCTGCGCGTGCTGGAGGCGCGCGAGATCCGCCGCATCGGCTCCAGCGAGACGAAGAAGACCGACGTGCGGATCGTCGCCGCGACCAACCGCGACCTGCGCGCCGAGGTGGAGAAAGGGAAGTTCCGCGAGGACCTCTACTTCCGCCTTTCGGTCATCGTGGTGAAGGTGCCCGCGCTGCGGGAGCGGAAGGAGGACGTCCCCCTCCTGGCGCAGCGCTTTCTCGATCGGTGCCAGCAGCAGATGGCGATCCCGAACATGCCGCTCAAGACGCTCTCCGACAGCGCGCTGGCCGCGCTGCAGGCCCACGACTGGCCGGGGAACGTCCGCGAGCTGCGCAACGTGATCGAGCGGGCCGTCTTCCTCTCCAGCAGCGCGACGGTGATCGACGCGCGCGACATCCCGCTGTCGCCGCCGTCGTCGCAGGAGGTCCCCGAGGGGGCCTTCTGGCGCGAGATCCGCGACAAGAAGCTCGGCTTCAAGGAGTCGAAGGACAAGTGGATCGAGATCTTCGAGCGCCGCTTCCTCGAGGACCTCATGCACCGCACCGACAAGAACATCTCCGCCGCCGCGCGGGAGGCGACGATGGACCGGAAGTACCTGCGCAGCCTGCTCAAGAAGTACGGGCTGTGGGAGGGCGGGGAAGGGGACGAGGAGCGGAGCGAGGGATAGGGTTGCCATCTCCCGGGAGACCACGGGGAGAACGCCATTGAAAATGGGACATTGGAAATCGAAAACCGACAATGACGACGGG
>CAYJRR010000004.1:0-979 GCA_964372275.1 uncultured bacterium | reverse complement strand
CCAGGCGTTCTCCGGACATTGTCGGTTTCCCGTTTTCAATTTCCAATTTTGAATTGCTGCTGTCACGCGCACTCCTATTCGTAGCGTTTGCAAGCTCGCCCGCGCTTGCCGCCGGCCCCCGCGAGGTGATCCTCGCCACCACTACCTCGACCCAGGACTCCGGCCTCCTTGACGAGCTCCTCCCCCCGTTCGAGACGGCGACCGGCTACCGGGTGAAGGTGATCGCGGTCGGGAGTGGCGAAGCGCTGGCGATGGCGCGGCGGGGGAACGCGGACGTGGTGCTTTCGCACGCGCCGGACGCGGAGCGGGCGCTGATGGACGACGGCGTCGGCGTGCGGCGGCGGCCGGTGATGCACAACGACTTCGTCCTCGTCGGGCCACCGTCCGATCCCGCAAACGTCCGCGGATCGGCGCCCGCCGTGGCCTTCCGCCGCCTCGCGGGGGCTGCTGCGGAGAGTGCGGCGTTCGCCGGCGCCGGGCGGGCCGCCCCGGCGCGGACCGTCGTCGTATCGCGCGATGACCGCAGCGGCACGGCGGTCAAGGAGGAGGCGCTCTGGCGGCGCGCAGAGGTCGCGCCGCCGCCCTCTCGCCTCCGCACCGGACAAGGGATGGGGGAGACGCTGCTGATCGCGTCGGAGAAGGGGGGCTACACGCTCACCGACCGCGGAACCTGGCTGTCGCTGAAAGATCGCCTCGCGCTGGCGGTGCTGGTCGACGGCGGCCAGGGGATGGAGAATCCGTATCACGTGATCGAGCTCGACCCGCGGCGCTTCAAGCGCATGAACGCCGCCGGGGGGACGGCGCTCGCCGACCATTTCGTCTCTTCGGAAACGCAGGCGCGGATCGCCCGATTCGGTGTCGACCGCTTCGGCGCGCCACTCTTTTTTCCCGACGCCTCCGCCGCGGGGACGCCGGTCCCGACGCCGGCGGCGAGCCCGACCGCGCCGTAGATCCGCTCGACGGCCCGGCCGCAACTTCG
>CAYJRR010000003.1:0-90502 GCA_964372275.1 uncultured bacterium | reverse complement strand
TCGTAGAAGACGGCGGCCTGACCCGGCGAAAGGGCGCGCTTCGGCTCGCGGAACCGGACCTCGACCTCGTCGTCCTTCCCCTCGACCGGATGGAGGACGGCGGCGCTCGGCTCGTTCTTGTGCCGCACCTTGACCGCAACCGGACCGCCGAGCCGCCGATCGGAGAGCCAGTTGACGCGCGCCGCGCGCAGCCGCTCCCGGAACAGCGCCGCTTCTCCGCCGACCACCACCCGGTTCTCGCCGGCGTCGACCGCCAGGACGTAGAGCGGCGAGGGGCGCGCGAGCCCCAAGCCCCGTCGCTGACCGACGGTGAAGCGATGCGTCCCTCCGTGACGGCCCATCACCGTCCCCCGTTCGTCGACGATCTCGCCGGAACCGGCGTGACTCCCGGGCCGGAAGCGCTCGATCCAGCCGCCGTAATCGCCGGTCGGAACGAAACACAGCTCCTGGCTCTCCGGCTTCTCGTCGACGCCGAGCCCCTTGCGGCGGGCGACGGCGCGCACCTCGGCCTTGGTCAGGTGCCCGATGGGGAAGAGCAGGAAGTCGAGGTTGCGGCGCGGGATCGCGAAGAGGAAGTAGCTCTGATCCTTGCTGCGATCGGCGCCGCACAGCAGGCGCGCCCCTTCGCCCTCCCCCACGCGTCGGGCGTAGTGCCCGGTGGCCAGAAACGAGGCGCCCAGGGCCCGCGCCCGCTCGACGAGCAGGTCGAACTTGATCGTCTCGTTGCACCGCGCGCAGGGGAGCGGCGTCCTTCCCGCGAGGTACTCGTCGGCGAACGGCTCGACCACCGCCTTCCGGAACTCGGACGTCAGGTTCAGCACGTAGTGCGGGAATCCGAGTTTCCGCGCCACCTCGCGCGCGTCGGCGAAGTCGTCGATCGAGCAGCAGCCCCCGGTCGCCGTCCCCGAGACCTTCGGATCGGCGAGGCGAAGCGAAATCCCGACGACGTCGTATCCCTGCTCGACCAGGAGCGCCGCCGCGACCGACGAGTCGACGCCGCCGCTCATGGCGACGACGACGCGGAGGGGATGGGTCTTTCGCGGCACGGGCGGATGATGGCGAGGGCGGGGGCGCCTGGCAAGAACGGGAGAACCGAAATGGAGAATGGAAAACCGGTCGATGCCGGATGCCGGAAACCGGTCAATGGCCCGACGCCGTGTCCCTCATTGGCCGGTTTTCCATTGTCCATTTTCCATTTTCTTCCGGCCCTTATCTTCGGGGGTGGTACTTCTCGTGAACCTGCTTCAACCTTTTCCGGTTCACGTGGGTGTAGACCTCCGTGGTCGCGATATCCGCGTGGCCGAGCATCGCCTGGACGGCGCGCAGGTCGGCATCGCGCTCGAGCAGGTGGGTCGCGAAACTGTGACGGAGCGCGTGCGGGTAGACGCGCTTCAGGCGCGCCTTCGCCCCGTGTTTCCGGAGGATCTTCCAGAACCCGACCCGCGACAGCGGTCCCCCGCGCGCGTTCACGAAGAGGCGCCGCGACGTCCGTCCCTTCAGCAGCCGCGGTCGGTCGTCACGCAGGTACGTCGCCAGGCACTCGCGCGCCGCCTCCCCGATCGGGACGATCCGCTCCTTGGATCCCTTCCCGTAGGCCCGCACCAGGAGGCCGTCCAGGTCGAGCTGCTCCTCCTCGAGCCCGACCAGCTCCGAGACGCGCAGGCCCGCGCCGTAGAGCAGCTCCAGCATCGCCCGGTCCCGCCGGCCCAGCGGCGTCCGCGGATCGGGAGCGTCGAGCAGGCGCTCCACTTCGGCCTCGGACAACGTCTCCGGCACGCGGCGCCACACCGTCGGGCTCGCCACCCGCTCGGTCGGATCGTGCTTCGATCTCCCCTCCTGACGGAGGAAGCGGTGGAAGCCGCGGACCGCCACCAGATTGCGGCGGATCGTTCGCGCATCGAGCCGCCGCTTCTGGAGCCAGAGCAGGTAGGCGCCGATCCGGCGCCGATCGACCCGGTCCGGCCGGACGATCCGTTCCGACGAAAGGAACTCGGCGTAGAGCTTCAAGTCCCGGGCGTAGGCCTCGAGGGTCGAACGCGCGAGCCCCTTCTCGACCCGCAGGTGCTGCATGAACTCGTCGCGCCAACGATCCAGACGTCCTCCGCAGCGTCCGTCCCGCCACCGACTTTCGCGGCGGCCCCTCTGGTGTGACCGGCGGGAATTGAACCCACGACCTACCGCTTAGGAGGCGGTCGCTCTATCCAACTGAGCTACGGCCACGTTCGAGCTACGCCCCTTCTTGTAGCTCACCCGGGCCGTTTGCGCCACGTGCGACCGTTCCGAACAGGCGATCGCAGATCGGGAAGGTGATGTTGAAGTTGGCGCGCTGCATCCAGGCCGGGTCGTGGTGGACGCGGTGGTGCTCTCGGAGACGCCGAACCAGCGCGCGGCGGCCGATCCAGGTGCCGGCCGGCTGGTGGTAGCTCCAGTGCAGCCACTCGTAGGTGAGGAAGTAGGCCATCGCGGTCGCCGTGAACAGCCAACCGGCGTTCGCGCCGGCGAGGAGGAAGACCGCCAGCCCGCACGGCGCGGCGATGCCGCCGAGGAAGAACAGCAGCAGCACCGGTGGAAAGAGCGTCATCTGGAAGTCGCGCGACGACTCCGCCGCCATCGCGTCGTGTGTGTAGAAGCGATGGTGCTGCAGGGTATGGCGCTCGTGCAGCAGCCCCAGGAATCGGGTCCGGTGGTGCATCGGACCACGGTGCCCGCGGTATTCGGCCAGGTTGGCGAACAGGAAGGTCAACGGCACGGCGGAGAGCTCCCGCGCCGTCGGATCGTCGACCCGGGAAAGGAGCGCCGCGATGGCGAGCAGCGACGCCCCGCTGGTGAAGCCGAAATGCGCCCAGCCGCGGTAGCGCGGTCCGATCCGCGTCGCCCGGTGCTCCTCGCGGTACCGACGCACCGCCTCCGGGATCGACGCGTCGGCCGGCATCAGTATTGGATCAGGGCGTGGACCGGCACGGGCAGGAGCTTCGTCCGCCCCCCAAGGAACCCGAGCTCGATCACGAACGCGCACTCGGCGACCGTGCCGCCGAGCATCTCCACCAACCGGCAGGTCGCCCCCGCCGTCCCGCCCGTCGCCAGCAGGTCGTCCACCACCAGCACCCGCTGTCCCTTCCGCACGGCGTCGACGTGCGCCTCCAGCGCGTCGGTGCCGTATTCCAGCGCGTACTCCACGCGGTGCGTCTTCCAGGGGAGCTTCTTCGGCTTGCGGACCAGCGCCAGCCCGACGCCGAGCCGATAGGCGAGCGCGCTCCCCAGGAGGAAGCCGCGCGATTCGACCGCCACCACCGCGTCCGGCTTCCGTCCTTCGTACCGGCCCGCGAGCTCGTCGATCACCCCGCGGAACGTCGCCGGATCCTGGAGCACCGGCGTGATGTCCTTGAACTGGATCCCCGGTTTCGGGAAGTCCGGCACGTTCCGGATCCGATCCTTGATCGCCTCGAGCGCACCCATTCGATCGTTCCTCCTGAAACCCGTCCTCACGCGACCGGATGGCCGCCGTGCCGCCCGACCAGCGGCACGAAGACGACCCCTTCGAGTCGCTCCACCACCGTTCCGCCGCCGCGCTTGGTCACCACCGTCAGCGCCTGTTCGCCGTCGGCCGCCTCGAGCGGAAGGACGAGTCGGCCGCCGTCGACCAGCTGTTCCACCAGCGGTTCCGGCACCGACATCGCCGCCGCCGCGACCACGATCGCGTCGAACGGCGCCTGGTCCCGCCAGCCGAAGGTGCCGTCCCCGGTCCGGACCACCACGTTGCCGTAGCCCAGCTCCTCGAGCAGGCGCGCCGCCCGCTGCGACAGCGACGGGATGCGCTCGATGCCGTACACCCGCCGCGCGCACTCCGCCAGCACCGCCGCCTGGTAGCCGCTCCCGACCCCGACCTCCAGCACCCGTTCCGTCCCGGTGAGCCGGCAGGCCGCCACCGACCGCGCCACGACGTAGGGCTGGCTGATCGTCTGCTTCTCGCCGATCGGCAGCGCCCGGTCGCCGTAGGCCCTCTCGGCCAACGCCGGCTCGACGAAGCGGTGTCGCGGCACCTTCTCCATCGCGGCGATCACCCGGCTGTCCGCGACCCCGCGGGCGACGAGCTGCTCCTCGACCATTCGCCGACGCGCGCGGGCGAAGTCGTTCAAAGGCTCCACCCCTTGAGGGTGGCGATCGCCCCGTGATGGGTCAGGTCGAGGTGCAGCGGCGTCACCGAGATCTTCCCCTCGAGCACCGCGTTGCAATCGCTCCCCGCGATGTCCTCCGCGTCGAGCTCCGTCCCGCCGATCCAGTAGTACTTCCGCCCGCGGGGATCGACGTTCTCGATCACCGCGTCGCCGTAGTGCCGCTTCCCCATCCGGGTGATGGCGATTCCGGCGATCCGTTCCGGCGGGAGGTTCGGGACGTTGACGTTGAGCAGCAGGTCGCCGGGGAGTTTCTCCTCCAGAACCCTCCGCGCCAGTCGGACCGCGAAGCCCGCCGCCGTCTCGAACCGGTGCGGCCCCCGGCCGACGCAGGAGATCGCCATCGAGGGGATCCCCAGCACCGTCCCTTCGAACGCCGCGGAGACCGTTCCCGAGTAGTGGATGTCGTCGCCCAGGTTCGATCCCATGTTGATCCCGCTCGCCACCAGCTCCGGCCGCGCGTCCTTGAGGAGCGACCGGGTAGCGAGGTAGACGCAATCGGTCGGCGTCCCTTCGACCGCCCAGACCTTCTCGCGGATCTGGTTGATGCGCAGCGGCCGGTGGAGCGTCAGAGCGTGGCTGACGGCGCTGCGCTCGCGGTCCGGCGCGACGATCGTCACCTCGCCGACCTCGGTCAGCGCCTCCGCGAGCGTGGTCAGGCCCGGCGAATGGATGCCGTCGTCGTTGGTGACCAGGATGCGCGGGCGGGACATCTCCTCGCGCAGATACCACAAATCGGACTATCCTTCGAACGGCTATGTCCTCGACGCCCACGCGCGCGGCGCTGGTCCCCCGCCCGCCCCGCCGCCAGGTGCGGCTGCGTTGCCGGCTGCGCGTCGGAGAGCGGGAGCTGCTCGGCGTCACCGGCAACCTGAGCGTCAACGGCATCTACGTCCGCCTGCCGAAGGAGCCGGTCTCCGAGGCGATCGACGCGGGGGCCAAGGTCCAGCTCCGCTTCCTCCTTCCCGACGACGCCGACCCGATCGACACCGCCGCCGAGGTCGTCTGGACGACGCAACACGACCAGGACTCGGTCGGCCGCGACGTGCTCGGCGTGGGGCTCAAGTACGCCACCTGCCCGCCGCGGGTGGCGCACCGGCTGGCAACCTTCGTCGCCGAGTTCCGCTACACCGTGCTGATCGCCGATCCGGACGACGCGACCCGCGACCGGATGAAGGCGGCACTCTCGCTCGATTACGACGTTCGCGAAGCGCGCTCGGTCGAGGAGGCGTTGGCCGCCCTCGACGCGCAGGAGGTCGCGGTGCTGATCGCCCGCGAGCGCCCGAACGTCTGGAGCGGCCTGCCGCTGCTGCGCGCGATCTCGGAGAAGCACCCGAACTTGAGGCTCTCGCGGATCCTGATCAGCGAGACGAACGACGCCGAGCGGATCCGGGAGCTGGTCAACGTCGGGAAGGTGTTCCACGTCCTCACCCAGCCGTTCGACACCCACGACCTGCTCGCGATCGCCTCCCGTGCCGTCGAGTCCTATTCGCTGGTGGTGGAGAACGAGCGCCTGACGCTGGAGCTGGAGGCGATCAACGAGCGGCTTCGGCGCGAGAACGCCTACCTCCGGCACCGACTCACCGGGATCGAGGGGTTCGAGAACATCCTGGGCAACAGCCCGGAGCTGCGCCGATCGTTGGCCGAGCTCGATCGGGTCCGCAAGACCGAGGCGACGGTCCACATCCAGGGGGAGACCGGCACCGGGAAGGAACTGGTCGCCCGCGCGCTGCATCTGGGCAGCCCCCGCGCGAATGGCCCGTTCGTGGTGCAGAACTGCGCCGGGATGACCGAGTCGCTCCTGCAGAGCACCCTGTTCGGCCACCAGAAGGGTTCGTTCACCGGCGCAGACCGCGATCGGCGCGGCGTCTTCCAGGAGGCCGACGGCGGGACGCTGTTCCTCGACGAGATCGCGGAGCTCCTCCCCTCGGTGCAGGCGAGCCTCCTTCGCGTCCTGCAGAGCGGCGAGATCATGCCGGTCGGAGCCAACCGTCCGGTCCACGTCAACGTCCGCGTCGTCTCCGCGACCCACAAGGACCTTTGGAAGGAGGTCCAGAAGGGGGCCTTCCGGGAGGACCTCTACTTCCGGGTGGTGGTGATCGCGGTCCGCCTCCCGGCGCTGCGCGACCGCAAGGGGGACGTCCCGATTCTGGCGCAGCACTTCCTGGCGAGCCTGTGCGAGCGCCACGGCCGCCGCCTGCCGGGATTCTCCTTGGAGGCGATGCGCGCGCTCGAGGCCTACGGCTGGCCGGGCAACGTGCGCGAGCTGGAGCACGAGATCGAGCGATTGGTCCTCCTCGCCGAGGACGGCCATCCGATCCCGCTGGCCTTCGTGTCGAGCCACATCCGCGATGGTCGGTCGCCGGCCCGGGGCGGCCACGATCCGAACGCCGTCGTCGTCCCCTCCAGACTCGGCTACGACGAGGCGGTGGCGACGCTCGAACGGGCGCTCGTCGAGCGCGCATTGCGCGATTCGGGCGGCGTGGTGAGCCGCGCCGCCGAGTCGCTCGGAATCGAGCGCAGCCGCTTGACCAAGATCAAAAAGCGGCTCGGCGTCGGCGGAGACGAGGCGTAGGGGTTCGGGGAGGCCCCGAGGAAGCCCGAAGGGCGAACCGGTTCGGGGAGGCCCCGAGGAAGCCCGAAGGGCGGACCGGTCCGTCGGTGGGGAGTGGCTGTCCCTCGCCGGGAGCTCCGGTCGTCAGGCCGGCCGGGCCCCGTGCCGCGAATCTCTCGACGTCATGGGCACTTCGGACGGCTCCGGGTTGGCTCGGAGGTTGCTCAACCCCTTCCCCCCGTGAGCGCATCGGCCGAAACGACGCAACCCACCTTCACCGTTTGGACCTTCGATCCGTCCGACGAGGTGGAGACGATCCGCCGGGCCGACCGATCCGCCCTTCGCGCTTCCCCGGGGAACTCCCCGGACCCCTCTCGAGCGCTCACCGTCGCCCCCCCGCCCGCACTCGCACCGGCCGCCGACGTGGAGAACACGCCGGACGAGACGGCCGAGGTCGGCCCGCCCCTCGCCACGGCCGTCGTGCTGCCCGCGGAACGTTCGCCGGCGGAGCGCGACGCCGCGAGCGGACGGCGCGCGGCCGATCGCTTCGCGAAGCATCGGACGCGTGACGAGGCGTATCGTTCGGTGCGCGACGAACCGCCGCCGGCGGCTCCGACGGTCAAGCTCGTCGTCTGACAGACGCTCGGGGAGGCCCCGAGGGAAGCCCGAAGGGCGATTTGGTCGGCGCGGCGGGATTTGAACCCACGGCCCCTTGCACCCCAAGCAAGTGCGCTACCAGGCTGCGCTACGCGCCGAAACGACGCGGCACCATAGACCAGACGCATCGTCCGCGCAACGACGGTGGTGGTCAGGCCACCGGACGTGAGGCCAGGGAGAGGATGTCGTGGGCGATGTCGCGGATCCGCTGGAGCGCCACCGGCGCGGGCGTGGTCCCCTCGATCAGCGCCAGCTCCCCGTCCCCCGATATCTCGCGGATCTTCTTCCGCGCCCCTTCGATCGTGTAGCGCCTTTCGTAGAGCAGCTCGCGGATCGCGACGATCAGCTCGACGTCGCGCTTGCGGTAGAGACGCTGGCCCGACCGGGACTTGACCGGCTGGATCGCCTTGAACTCCGTCTCCCAGTAGCGGAGGACGTAGGCCTTCAAACCGGTCAGACGGGCCACTTCACCGATCTTGAAGTAGATCTTCTCGGGGAGAATCACGATCCGGCCTTCGCCGACTCGGCGGCGATGGCGGCATTCAGCGCGTTCTTGAGGACTTGGCTCGGCTTGAAGGTCAGCACCTTCCGCGCCGAGATCTCGATCTCCTCGCCGGTCTGCGGATTGCGACCGACGCGGGGTTTCTTGCTTCGGATCACAAAGTTACCGAAGCCCGAGATCTTGATCTTTTCGGCGTGCTCGAGCGTCTCTTTGATGGTGTCGAACACCATCTCCACGATCTCGGCGGACTCCTTCTTGGAGAACCCAACTTTTTCATAGACGTTCTCGACGATGTCCGCCTTCGTCATCGAACCGCCCTCCTTGGGATCCATACCCCTCTTTGTGCCCCCAAAACGTCAAATAAGCAAACAAATTCAGCAACTACCACGCCTGGGGAGGGGATCGGCGCCTCCTCGTCGAGGGAAGGGCCGCGGGATCGCCTCCGGCGCGCCCGCGCGGGCGCTCGTTGGGCCTGCCGCGGCACGTCGATTCGACGGGGCGGCGACGCGGCGCCCGCGCCTACCGACACGACCTCATCGCCGCTCGGCCTTGAACGTCGAAACCAGCTGAACGACGACCTTCTCGTGAAGCGCGTTGACCTCGTCGTCGGTCAGCGTCCGGTCGGCGGCGCGCCAGGTCATTCGTAGCGCGAGGCTCTTCTTCCCCGCGGGAAGCCGATCGCCGCGATAGAGGTCGACGACCTCCACCGCCTCCAGGCCCTTCTTCTGGTACGCACGAATGGCGGACAGCAGGCTTCCGGCGGAGACGCCGTCGTCGACGAGCAGCGCCAGATCCCGTTCCACCGACGGATGGCGCGGCAGTTCCTCGTAGGTCGGCGTCGGACACCCGAGGGCGACCAGTGCGTCGAAGTCGAGCTCGACGGCAAAGGCGCGTGCGATCGCGCCGGTCCCCGCGGGAAGGCCAAAGGCGGCGAGGACCTCCGGGTCGAGCTCCCCGACGAACCCGACGGTGCGGCCCGCCACGTCGACGTGGGCCTGCGCACCGGCGATCAGGAACGGCTCGGTCGACGGTACGAAGGCGGCGGCGCGCCGCGTGAGCGCGGCCACCGCCGTCTCCGCGACCGCCTTGGCGTCGAACAGGTCGACGTCGAGCGAGGGCTGGCCCCAATGCGGTGGATGACGCCGGCCCGAGAGGATCGCCGAAAGGCGCCGCGTCTCATCCGGCAGCCGCCCGGCCCCCTGCCACCGGAACGCCGGCCGCAGCTCGAACAGCCGCACGTCAAACGTCCGCAGCGCGCGGTTTCGCGCCAGCGCCCGAAGCAGACCGGGCACGAGCGTCGCGCGCAGCACCGCCTGATCGGCCGCCAGCGGATTGGCCAGCGGAACGGTCTGCGCCCGCGGATCCTCGGGCGGCAGCTTGAAGCGCGCCGCTTCGTCCTCGGGGGCGAACGGCAGGTGGATCGCCTCCGAGAATCCGAGGCCGACGAGCAGCGCGCGCGCCGCGCGCACCCGCTCCAGGTCGGAGCTGTGCCCCTCCGCCGTCATCCGCGCCAGCGGTCGCCGCTCCGGGATCCGTTCGTAGCCCCGTCTCCGCGCCACCTCCTCCACCAGGTCGGCTTCGATCTTGAGGTCGGCCCGAAACCGCGGCACGGTGACCGCCAGCCGGCCCGGTCCGTCCGGCCGCGCGTGGAGCTGGAGCGGCGCCAAGAGGTCGACGATCTCGCGCTCCTCGATCTCGATCCCGAGGAGCGAACGGACGCGCGCCGCGGTCAAGGCCACCTCCCGCGGCTCGAACGCGCCGGCCGACCGTTCCACCGATCCCGCCAGCACGCGTCCGCCGGTGAGCTCGGCGATCCGGCGCGCGGCATCGCTGCTCGCGCGATCGACCCCGGAGGGATCGACGTCGCGTTCGAACCGGTGCGAGGCGTCGGTGTGCAGCCCCAGCCGCCGCGCCGTGCGCCGCACCCGCGCGGGATCGAAGTGCGCCGCCTCCAGGACGATCGTCGTCGTCGTCTCGCGGACCCCGGACCCCTCGCCCCCCATCACCCCGGCGATCGCCACCGCCCCCGCGCCATCGGCGATCACCAGGTCGTCGGCGACGAGCGCCCGCTCGACGCCGTCGAGCGTTTTCATCGATTCGCCGGGGCGCGCGGCGCGCACCACGATCTCCCCCCCGCGGATCCGCTCGGCGTCGAAGGCGTGCAGCGGCTGGCCGGTCTCGAGCATCACGTAGTTGGTGACGTCGACGACCGCGTTGATGGCGCGGACGCCGCACGCCTCCAGCCGGCGCACCATCCACGCCGGGGAGGGACCGATCGTCACCCCTTCGATCACGCGCGCCACGTAGCGCGGACAACCGGCCGGATCGTCGACGAACAGCTTCACCGCCGACGACGCGGCGGCGGGCGCCACCGGCACGTCGACGCGCGGCACCCGGAACGGGACCTCGAGCGCCGCGCCCGCTTCGCGCGCCAGGCCGATCACCGAGAGGCAGTCCCCCCGGTTCGGAGTCACGGCGACCTCGAACGCCCAGTCGGCGAGGTTCATCGCCTCCGCCACCGGCCGTCCCTCGACGGTATCCGGCGGCAGGATCCAGATCCCGGCCGACGACTCCCGGAGGCGCAGCTCCGTCTCCGAACAGAGCATCCCGTCCGAGACCTCGCCGCGGATCTTCCCTTTCTGGATCGCCGTCCCGTTGGGCAGCGTCGCCCCGGGCAGCGCCACCGCGACCTTGTCGCCGGCCTTGTGGTTGTTCGCGCCGCAGACGATCTGCCGGACGGATCGCGCGTCGGGCGATAGCGTCACGTCGCAGACCGTCAGCCGGTCGGCGTTCGGATGCCGCCTGACCTCGAGCAGCCGGCCGACGACCACCTTCTCGAAGCCCGCGGCGAGAGACTCGACCGACTCGACCTCCAGGCCGGCCGAGGTCAACGCGGCCGCGACCTCTTCCGCCGACGCGGACAGATCGGGGAGGAACTCCTTCAGCCAGCGGTAGGTGACGCGCATCGGATCGGCTCGTTCACGCGAACTGTCGGAGGAAGCGGAGGTCGCTGTCGTAGAAGAGGCGGATGTCGGGGATCCGGTAGCGCAGCATCGCCACCCGCTCGATCCCCAGCCCGAAGGCGAACCCCTGCGTCGTCTCCGGGTCGTAGCCGACGGCGCGGAAGACCTCGGGATGGACCATCCCCGCCCCCAGGATTTCGACCCAGCCGGTGCCCTTGCAGACGCGGCAGGCGGACCGCGTCGAAGGCCCGCAGAGGAAGCAGGAGACGTCGACCTCGCACCCCGGCTCGACGAACGGGAAGAAGCTGGGCCGGAGGCGAACTCCGGCCTTGGCGCCGAACATCGCGCGCGCGAACTCCCCCAGCACGCCGCGCAGGTCGGCCATCGAGATCCCCTCGTCGACGAGCAGTCCCTCGACCTGGTGGAACATCGGCGAGTGCGTCTGGTCCGAGTCGTGCCGGTAGACCGCGCCGGGCACGATCACGCGGATCGGCGGCTTCCTCCGCAGCATGGTGCGGATCTGCACCGGAGAGGTGTGCGTGCGGAGAAGCATCGGCCCGCCCCGCGGCCCGTCGACGGAGGCCGCGCCTCCGGAGCCCACGCCCCGCACGAAGAGGGTGTCCTGCATGTCGCGCGCGGGGTGGTCGGCGGGGAAGTTGAGCGCGGCGAAGTTGTGGAAGTCGCTTTCGACCTCCGGTCCCCGCTCCACGCCGAATCCCATGCGCTGGAAGACGTCGACGATCTCCTCACAGACGCGCGTGATCGGATGGACCTGCCCGCGCGGAACGGTCCGCGCCGGCAGCGTCACGTCGACGGCCGATTCGGCCCGTCTCCGCTCCCGCTCCGCGCCGCCGAGGCGGACCATCGCCGCCTCGATCCGGGCCTCGATTGCGACCTTGGCCCGGTTGGCGCGCGCGCCGACGGCCGGGCGCTGCTCCGCGGGAAGATCGCGCAGTCCACGCAGGAGGACGGTGAGCGCGCCGTCCAGCCGGCCGAGGAACGTCGATCGCACCTCTTCGACCGCGCGCAGGTCGGCCGCGCGGTCGAGCGCCGCCAGGGCATCGCGCTCCAGCTGTTCGATTCGGTCGAGCACTCGCCTCGGAGCGGGTCGGCTACGCCGCTTTCGCGGCTCCCAGCGCCGCCTTGGCCGCCTCGACCACCTTCGCGAACGCCGGGGCGTCGTGGATCGCGAGCTCGGAGAGCATCTTCCGGTTGATCTCGATCCCCGCCTTCTTGAGCCCCGCGATGAGACGGCTGTAGGACAGCCCGTTCTCGCGCGCTCCGGCGTTCAAGCGCTGCACGAACAGCGCGCGGTATTCGCGCTTCTTCACGCGGCGGTCGCGGTGGGCGAACGCCCCTCCGCGCTGCAGCGTCTCCAGCGCCGACCGCAGCAGGCGGCGGCGCCCCGAGTAGAAACCCTTCGTCTTCTGGAAGATCTTCTTCTTCCGCCGCCGGGAGATGACGGCTCTCTTTACGCGTGGCATCGGTTCATTCCTTCCAACAGCGCCCCGGCGCGCGTGGCGCCGGGGACGGAAACGTTAGGTGGACAGCAGCTTCTTCGCCTTGCGGCCGTCGGTGGTGTTCATGATCCCGAGGGCCTTCAGATGGCGCTTCCGCTTGCGCCCCTTGTTCGTGAGGATGTGGTTCTTGAACGCCTTGGCATGGCGGACCTTGCCACCGGCGGTCACCTTGAAGCGCTTCATCGCGCCCCGCTTCGACTTGATCTTCGGCATCGTCAGGTTCCCTTCTGCTCTCTGGAATCGATCCCCGCGGCCGGGGGACGTCGCTTGACTTCGATCTCCGGACCGGCCGGACGCGCCGCGACGGCGGCCGGTGCAGGCCTCGGCGCGGTCGCCGGCGCCGCTCCGGCGGGCGACGCGGACGACGCGGCCGACGGCTGCGGGCGCGGGGCGCCGCCACCCTTCCGCGCGGCCGAGAGGATCATGAACATGCTCTTCCCCTCGATCTTGGGTACGACCTCGATCTGCCCCTGGGCCTTCACCTTCTCCGCCACGTCCCGCAACAGGTCGCGGCCGATCTCCGCGTGCGTGATCTCGCGCCCGCGGAACATGACCGTCACCTTGACCTTGTTCCCTTCCTCGAGGAAGCGCTGGATGTGCTTGATCTTGAAATCGAGGTCGTGTTCGTCCGTCTTCGGACGCATCTTCACTTCCTTGATCTCCACCACCGTCTGGTGCCGGCGCGACTCCTGCGCCCGCTTCTTGGTGTCGTACTTGAACTTCCCGTAGTCCATGATGCGGCAGACCGGCGGTGTCGACATCGGCGAGATCTCGACCAGGTCGAGACCCGCCTCCTCCGCCTTGCGGATCGCGTCGGGAAGCGCCAGCACCCCGAGCTGCTGCCCCTCGGGGTCGATCACGCGCACCTGCTTGGCGCGGATGCGATAGTTGATCTTCAGGTTGCCGGGGCCGCTCGCGGCCCCGCGGTCACCAGCTCCTCGTTGCGGAAAGGACAATCTCGCTCCTCTTTCGGTTTAGGTGGACACCGCACCGGCGGCCATCTCCCTCGACACCTCGTCCTGGACGAGTGTTTGGAAATCGGCCGTCGACATGAACTTGAGGTCCTCGCCCGTGCGGCGGCGCGGCGCGACCCCGCCCTTCTCCATCTCCTGGTCCCCGACCACCAGCATGTAGGGGATCTTCTGCAGCTGCGCTTCCCGGATCTTGTAGCCCAGCTTCTCGTTGCTCGCGTCGACCTCGACGCGGATGGCGGCGCGGCGAAGCTCGGCGGCGACCCGGTTCGCGTAGGGAAGCACCCGGTCGGTCACCGGGAGCACCCGCGCCTGCACCGGCGCCAGCCAGAGCGGGAAGGCCCCGGCATGGTGCTCGAGCAGCACGCCGAAGAACCGCTCCATCGACCCGTAGAGCGCGCGGTGGACCATGTAGGGACGATGCGGCTTGTTGTCTTCGCCGACGAAGGAGAGGTCGAATCGCTCCGGCTCGTTGAAGTCGAACTGCACCGTCGACAGCTGCCAATGGCGCCCGATCGCGTCCTTGATCTTGATGTCGATCTTCGGCCCGTAGAAGGCGCCGCCCCCCTCGTCGATCTCGTAGGGGAGCTTCACCCGGTCGGCCGCCGACTTGAGCGCGGCGATCGCCTTGTCCCACGCCGCCGGTTCGCCGACCGCCTTCTCCGGACGCGTGGCGATGTAGGCCTGGAACTCGGTGAAGCCGAAGGTGCGCAGCAGCTGGAGTCCGAACTCCACCACCGCCGCGATCTCCCCCTCCACCTGGTCGGGGGTGCAGAAGATGTGCGAGTCGTCCTGGGTGAACCCGCGCACGCGCATCAGCCCGTGCAACACGCCCGACCGTTCGTAGCGGTAGACGGTGCCCAGCTCCGCGAACCGGACCGGCAGCTCGCGGTACGACCGCCGCCGGTTCTTGAAGATCATGATGTGGAAGGGGCAGTTCATCGGCTTCGCGTAGTAGGGATCCCCTTCGATCTCCATCGACGCGAACATCGACTCCTTGTAGAAGCCGAGGTGGCCCGAGGTCTCCCAGAGCTTGGCGCGCCCGACGTGCGGCGTGTGGACGAACTCGTAGCCGCGTTGCAGGTGCTGATCGCGCCAGTAGTCCTCCATCGACTTGCGGACCATCGCCCCCTTGGGGTGCCAGAGCACGAGCCCGCCCCCCACCGTCTCCTGGATGGAGAAGAGGTCGAGATCCTTGCCGAGTCGGCGGTGATCGCGCCTCTCCGCCTCCTCGCGCAGGCGCTCCCATTCGGCGAGGTCCTCCTTCTTGGCGAAGGCGGTGCCGTAGATCCGCTGCAGCATCTTGTTGCGTTCGTCGCCGCGCCAATACGAGCCCGACACGTCGAGCAGCTTGTAGGCCTTCACTTGGCCGGTCCGCTGCACGTGCGGCCCCCGGCACAGGTCGACGAACGAGCCGTGGCGGAACAGCGTGATCGGCTGGCCGGCGGGGATGTCCGCCAGGCGGCTGACCTTGAGGTCCTCGCCCATCCGCTCGAACAGGCGCGCCGCCTCCTCGCGGCCGACCTCCTCCCGCGTGAACGGCGTATCGGCCGCGATGATCTCGGCCATTTTCGACTCGATCTTGGCCAGGTCCTCCGGCGTGAACGGATGGTCGATGTCGAAGTCGTACTGGAACTTCTCCGCGTGCTCGGAGCGGCCGACGTCGATCTTCACGTCCGGCCACAGCTGCTTCACCGCGTCGGCCATGATGTGCTCCGCCGAGTGGCGGATCACTTCGACGCCGTCCGGATCCCGGGTGGTGACGATCCGGAGCGGAAGGTCGTGGTCGAGCGGCAACCGCAAGTCGAGCCAGCGATCTCCGCTCCGACCGGCCAATGCCTCTTTGGCCAGGCGCGGGCCGATCGATTCCGCGACCTGAAGGATGGTCGTTCCGCGCGGCACCTCGCGGACGGTTCCGTCCGGCAACGTGACCTTGACCGTCGCGTCGGTGTTCGGGATCGACGATGGCATGGCGTGGGTCGACAAAAAGAGCCGGTATCGTTAGCAATTTGGCGTAGGATCGTCAACGCTCGTGCGCGTCCTGCTGACCCCGGCCGGCTCCCGAGGGGACTTCCAGCCGCTGTTGGCGCTGGCGGTCGGCCTGAAACGGGCCGGCCACCGCCCCGTGCTGGGCGCAAGTGCTTGTTTCGCCGGCGAAGCACGGGCCTTCGGGATCCCTTTCGTCCCGGTCGGACTCGACATCCAGACCTGGATGCAGTCCCAGCGCGAAACGCTCGAGATGAACCCGCTCACCGGCGCCCAGGCCTTGATGAAGGTCGGCCGCGAGGAGCTGCCCGCCTACGTCGACGAGCTCCTGGCGCTGGCCGGCGACGCCGACCGGGTCGTCGGCGGCGGAGCGCAGATCGCCGCGCCGACCGCGGCCGAGGCGGCGGGCGTCCCCTATCGCTTCGTCGCCTACACCCCGCAGCTGCTCCGTTCCGACCACCACGCCCCCGGCTTCCTGCCGTTCGCCGGCGCGCCGCCGTTCGTCAACCGCATCTGCTGGACGATCTTCCTGCGGCTGGCGGAAGCGGCGCTGGGGCCACCGCTGCGCGCCAAGCGCCGCGAGCTCGGTCTCGGGGAGGTCGAGAACCTCCAGGAGCACTTCGTTCCCACCGACCGTACGCTCGTCGCCGCCGATCCCGAGGTCGCGCCGCCGCCCGCCGACGTCCCGCTCCGCCTTCCCGCCGTCGGAAGCCTGCACCTGGAGGACGATCGACCGCTGCCTCGCGAGGTGCGGACCTTCCTCGACGCCGGGGATCCGCCGGTCTACGTCGGCTTCGGCAGCATGCCCGACCCCGATCCGGCGCGGACGACGCGGGCCGTGATCGACGCCGCGCGCGCCGTCGGACGGCGCGTCGTCATCTCCGCCGGCTGGGCGGGACTCGGAGGCCCGGACGGCCACAGCGCGCCCCGACGCCCGGACGGAGCCGAGGACGACGTGCTGTCGGTGGGCCCGATCTCCCACCGCGCGCTGTTCCCTCACCTCGCCGCCGCGGCGCACCACGGCGGCGCCGGCACCACCGCCTCCGTCGCCCGCGCCGGGATCCCCCAGGTGGTCGTGCCGCACGCCTTCGACCAGTTCCAGTGGGCTCATCTCGCCGATCGCGCCGGGATCGCGGCGCGCCCGCTCCCGCGCACGAGTTTGACCTGGGAACGGCTCGCCGCGGCGTTCGAGGAGGCGCTCTCGCCGGGGAGAGTTGCGGCGGCGCGGGCGCTCGGAGAGAAGCTTCGGCGGAGGGATGCGGTTGGCGACGCGGTGAGGATCCTGACCGCGAAAAACTGAAAATGGAGAATGGAAAATGGAAAACCGGCCAATGAAAAATGAGGCCCGCGCCGTTTGGCTTCACCATTGACCGGTTTTCCATTTTCCATTTTCCATTTTCAATTCGATCCTCCGCGCGGTCCGTCTTGCGCCGAGCCCCCCGATCCGCGATAGTCCC
The DNA here is from genome assembly GCA_964372275.1 of uncultured bacterium. Classification (GTDB taxonomy): domain Bacteria; phylum CAYJRR01; class CAYJRR01; order CAYJRR01; family CAYJRR01; genus CAYJRR01. Next base: position 73,720 of record CAYJRR010000003.1, on the reverse strand, counting down.
CCGCCCATGTCGATCCCCGCACCCTCCCCCACCCCCTCCATGACCACCTCCCCCGACGAACGCGCGATCCTCACCCTCAAGATGCTCGCCATCGACGGCGTCGAGAAGGCGAAGTCGGGGCATCCGGGGGCTCCGCTCGGCTGCGCCGAGATGGCCTACGTCCTGTGGTCGAAGTTCCTCCGGTTCGATCCCCGCGATCCGGCCTGGATCGATCGCGACCGGTTCGTCCTCTCGAACGGTCATGCGTCGATGTTGATCTACGGTCTGCTGCACCTGTTCGGCTACGACCTCCCGCTCGCCGAGCTTCAGCGTTTCCGGCAGCTCGGGTCGAAGACCCCGGGACACCCGGAGTGGGGGCTCACGCCGGGGATCGAGGTGACGACCGGTCCCCTCGGCCAGGGGTTCGCGCACGGCGTCGGGATGGCGGTCGCCGCCAAGATGCTCGCCGCGCGATTCCCCGGCAACGAACGATTTCGTCCGGTGAGCCACCGCGTCTGGGGGATCGTCTCCGACGGCGACCTGATGGAGGGGGTCGCCTCGGAGGCGGCGTCGCTCGCCGGCCACTGGAAGCTCGACAACCTCTGCTACCTCTACGACGACAACCGGATCACGATCGACGGGGAGACGGGTCTCGCGTTCAGCGAAGACGTGGCGAAGCGGTTCGACGCCTATGGCTGGCACACCGACCGGATCGACGGACACGACATCGGTGAGATCGAGCGGGCGCTGGCGGCGGCCGCGCGGCGGACCGGCAAGCCGACGCTGATCCTGGCGCGGACTGTCATCGGGCGCGGCGCCCCCAGGAAGGCCGGCACCGCCAAGGTTCACGGCGAACCCTTGGGCGGGGACGAGCACCGGGCGACCAAGGAGGCGCTCGGCTGGCCGGCCGAGCCGATGTTCCTCGTCCCCGACGACGCGCGCGCGCGGTTCGCCGAGATCGCCGCCGGGAAGCGCAACGGGCGCGAGGCGTGGACGCGCGGATTCGAAGCGTGGGCCGCCGCCGATCCGGCGTCGGCGAATGCGTTCGCGTCGTATGTCGATCCGACGCTCCCGCCGGAGTTCGACGCGCAGATCGCCGCCGCGGTCGGCGACAAGGAGGCGGCGACGCGGCAGCACTCCGGCGCCGCGTTGCAGAAAGCGGCGCAGCTCCTCCCCGGTCTGGCGGGGGGCTCGGCCGACCTGACGCCCTCGAACAACTCCAAGATCGAAGGCTCGGATTCGATCCAGGCCGGCGCGTTCGGCGGCCGGAACTTTCACTACGGCGTTCGCGAGCACGCGATGGGGGCGATCGCCAACGGTATGACGCTGCACGGAGCGTTTCGCGGATACGCCGCCACCTTCCTCATCTTCAGCGACTACTGCCGCCCGGCGATCCGGCTCGCCTCGCTGATGCAGACCCCGTCGATCTTCGTCTTCACCCACGATTCGATCTTCCTGGGAGAGGACGGTCCGACCCACCAGCCGATCGAACACCTGGCGGCGCTGCGGGCGATCCCGCGGTTGAAGCTGTTCCGTCCGGCCGACGGCCTGGAGACGGCGATGTCCTGGGCCTACGCGATCTCCGCCCCCAAGGGGCCGTTCCTCCTCGCACTGACACGGCAGAAGGTGCCGCCGATCCCGCGCCCGGCCGGCTTCGATCGCCGTGACGTCTGGAAGGGGGGCTACGTGCTGTCGGAAACGGGCGGCGTCCCCGGACCGGCGTCGGCCCCGGAGGCGGCGATCGTCGCCACCGGCTCCGAGCTCCATGTCGCCCTCCAGGCCGCGTCGCTCCTCGCCGCGAAGGGACGGCGGATCCGCGTCGTCTCGATGCCGTGCACGCAACTCTTCGACGAGCAGCCCGCGTCCTATCGGGAGGCCGTCCTGCCGCCCGGCCTACCGGTCGCATGTGTCGAGGCGGCGAGCGCCCAGAGCTGGTGGCGCTATGCCGGCAAGGACGGTCTGGTCATCGCCCTCTCCGACTTCGGCGAGTCGGCCCCCTACCCCGATCTCGCGAAGCACTTCGGGTTCACGCCCGAGGCGGTTGCAGCGCGGGTCGAGAACTGGCTTGCCGCGCCGCGGTAGGCCGGATCACCGCATCGCGCGGTAGAACTCGGAGGTGCGGTAGCGCTCGAGGCCGGCGCGGAAGAAGACGGCGCCGGCGGCGGTGGCGGGGATCGCCAGCAGCACGCCGAGGAAGCCGAAGAGCTGGCCGCCGACGATCACTGCGGTGATCATCACCACCGGGTGGAGTCCGACCCGGTCCCCCACGATCTTGGGGGTCACCACGTTGCTCTCGATCAGCTGCACGCCGGCGAACATCGCCAGGACGGCGAGCAGATGGGGCTCGACCCAGAGCGCGAACTCCCGGTCGACGAGACCGAACTCGGCGATCGACATCGCCGACGCGGCGACGATCCCGACGATCGTGCCGACGTAGGGGATGACGAAGGCGAGTCCGGAGACGACGCCGATCACCACCGCCAGGTCGATCCCGATGATCGACAGCCCGACGCTGTAGCTCATCGCCAGCAGCAGGCAGACGGTGATCTGTCCGCGCACGAAGCTCGCGATCACGGCGTCGACCTCGCGCACGCGCGCCAGCACCTCGTCGCGGTTGCGCGGCGGGATCGCCTCTACCGCCGCCCGCACGATCCGCGGGAAGTCCTTGGCAACGTAGAAAAAGAAGACCGGGAAGAGGATCGCCCCCAGGACCAACCCGAGCAGGCCGAAGACGTTCGACACCGTCCCGCGCAGGAAACGAAGCACCGTCCCGGCGACGTCGGGGGCGGCCTCGCCCGACAGGCGTGCCGCCGCCTCGTTCCAGACGTCGCGCGGCGTGGTGGGGATCGTCGTGCCGAATCGCTCCTCGACGAAGGGGCGGACACGCTCGAGGAACAGGGCGTTGGCGCGCTCCCAATAGCCGGGGAGGTTGTCCGCCAGCGATGCCACTTCGGCGTGGACCAACGGCACCACCACCGCGACCAGCCCGGCGAGGAGCGCGAGGAAGCCGGCCAGCAGGGCGAGGATCGTCACCACCCGCGGCACGCGCCGGCGCTCGAGCGCGTCGATCAGCGGCGAGACGGCGTAGGCCGCGGCCATGGCGGCGGCGATCGGCGTCAGCACCGGACGGAGCAGCCACACCACGAATCCGACGATCACCGCCAGCAAGGCGTAGGAGAGCGGCCGGACCCACCACTCCCGCGGCTCGAGCGGGAGCCGCCGGACGGCGGTGGGGGGCGGAAGGGGGGCGTATTCGTCCATCGATCTACTCCGCGCGTTCGCTCCCCCGGGGGATCTCCTCCATGCCCCCTATCGCACCACCTGAAGTACCACCGAACCGGGTCTTTTTTCCGCCAACTTCACCGAAAATTCGGCGAACTCTTGCCGGGCGATCTCGTCGGTGAACGCCGCCAGATCGGCTCCGCGTTCGAGCTTCAGGTCGAAGGTCGCCGACCCGCGCTCCAGGCTCTTGAGGGTCACGGCGCGCACCGTCTTGGCTTGGGTTGCGAGCACGCGCTCGAACCGGTTGAAGGCGACGTAGGTATCGAGGCCGGTGACGGTGAGGCGGATCGTCGAAGGGGCCCCTTCCGCCGAGACCGGTTCGCCGAGTGCGAGCAGGAGCTTCGCCGCCGCCTCCTCCGCGGCCGAGCGAAGGGCCGATTCGCGCAGCCGCGTCGCGGTCTCGGCCGGAAGCCCGACCTTCACGCGCGGATCGAGCGTCTCCCCCGCCGTTCCAATCCCTTCCACCGACGTCAGCCGCCGTCCGTCCTTCACCGCGATCGCCTCGACCGGCGCAAGCTTCGCGCGCGCGAGACCGAAAAGGAGCGGCTCGACGGGACGGCTGCCGGTCGTCGTCTCCCATGCCACGCGAACGACGACGTCGGCGTCGTGCGCCGCGCCGAGCGCCAGGACCGCGGCGTCGGAGAGGTCGGCCGTCGGCGGCGCCGCCTTCGCCGCGGGACCCGGCGCGGCCCGCGGCTCCACGACGTCGAATCCGCGATCGCGCAGCGCCTGGACGAGCACGGCGGTGATCGGCTTGGGCTCGCCCGCCTCGCCGCCCGCCACCCACCAGGGTGCCGGCCCCCCCTTTCCGCCCGCGGGCAGCACCAGCACGCGGGTCGTCGCGTGCGCCCCCTCCGCGACCAGGAGACCGGCCGCCACCAGCTCGGCGCGGACGGCATCGATCGCCACCTTCACCCGCACCTTGAGGATCACGGTCGTGCCCGCTTCGGTCCGGTCGAGCACGCGGATCTCGGGACAGAACCGACGCGCCTTGCGCAGCAGGCTCGCCTCGAGCTTGGCCTCGGTCTCCTGTGCCGCCGCCGGATCGCCACCCGCCGGTGGCGGGCCCAGCAGCTCCCGCGCGATGGCCAGCACGGCCTTCCGCATGGCATCGATCTCGGCGCTCTTCTCGTCCCCCGCCTTCGAGCTCCCGACCGCCTCGAGCTCCCGGAGGGTGCGGGCCGGCGGCGGCGCCGCGTCGGCGGCGAGCGGCGCCGCCCCTACGAGCCCCGCCACGACGAGCAGCGTTCCCGCGATCCGCCTGCGGATCTTCGTCACTCGCCCGAGCACCACGCCACGCTAGCGACCGGCCGCCACCCAAGTCAAGGAACCGGCTTTGCCAGGCGCCCGATCCCGGGGACGAAGCGGCCGACGCGCGCCGCGTAGATCCGGTACTCGTCGCCGTAGGTGCGGAGCAGGTAGGCCTCCTCACCGAGCGTCTGCGCCCGGACGAGGATCCATGAGACGGCAACGATCGCCAGCGAGATCCAGGTCGGAAGGAGGATCGCGTATCCGATCATCGTCCCCAGCATCGCGGTGAAGATCGGGTTTCGCACCCACCGGTAGAAGCCGCCGGTGACCAGACCGGGGCGCGCCCCCTCTTCGATTCCGATCCGCCAGGATGCCCCGAGCTGAAGCTGCGAAACGAGGAGGAGCGCGGTGGAGACCGCCACCACGACGAGTCCCAGGATCCACCGCGCGTGATCGCCGATCGGCAGCGGGACCGTCAACGGGTCGAACAGGCCCGGTCGGACGGCGTGGATCGCCGCCTCGCCGACGTATCCCGCCGCCAGCAGCACGAGCGAAAGGTCGCGCGCGGTCTGCGCCGGTCCGCCGCGGAAGAGGATCACGCCGAAGTGGCCGTACCGCGCGCGCTGGTAGAGCACCCGCCAGACGACGGCGAGTCCCATCGAGCCCAGGAACGCCGCCAGCGGGAGCCAGGTGGGCATGGCGCTACTGGAAGCTCGCCACCGAGCGGCCGAAGATCTTCTCCATCGCGGTCAGCACGTCGTCGGACGGCGGGACGCGCAGCTCGTCGGGGAGGGGTAGCACCGCTTCGAAGTCGTCCCCCTTCCGCACGTGCAGGAAGACGGGGCACCCCGCCGCCTTGGGGCCGAGGAGCTGGCGGATCGTCTCCTTCACGCGGGCCAGCCTCTCCGGCGAGAGGTCCTCCTCGGACAGGCGCAGGTGCATCTCGCGGGACGCCTTGGCGCGCACCTCGGCCAGCGACTTGATCTCCTTGGCCAGGATCTTGGCGGCCGCGGCGTTGCGCCCGGTCTTGGGCCGCTCCGACTCCGCCTCGCCCCCTCCGTCGGCGATCGCGGCGGGGGCCGACTCCTCCGGCTTCTCCAGCGTCCCGACCACCAGCACCGGGTCGTCCGTCCTGAGCAACGAGACGGCGGTCCGGTAGCAGTCCGGGAAGACGGTCACCTCGGTGGCGCCGGTCAGGTCCTCCACCGTGATGAACCCCATCATGTCGCCCTTCTTGGTCTTGATCTCCTTGAGGGTGGCGACGACGCCGGCGACCTTCACCTCGCAGCCGTCCGGCTTCTCGACCAGGCTTCCGATCGGGCCGGTGGTGTATCGCTTGAGCTCGGAGGCATACCCCTGCAGCGGGTGCCCGGTGATGTAGAACCCGAGCGCCTCCTTCTCCGACGCCAGGCGCTCCTTCTCCGGCAGCTCCGGCAACGCCGGCAGCGCCGGTTCGCGCTCGCTCGACGCCGCGGACGGCCCGCCCCCGAACAGGCTCGCCTGCCCGCTCTCCCGCTCCTTGGCCCGCGCCGCGCCGTACTCCATCGCCACGTCGAGCCCGGCCAGGAGCGCCGCCCGCGTCGGCGCTCCGTGAAGGCTCGCGAAGGCCCCGCACTTCGCCAGCGATTCGATCACCCGCCGGTTGACGCGCTTCAGGTCGACCTCGGCGCAGAACTGCGGCAGCGAGCGGAAGCGTCCGAGGCTTCGCCGAGTCTCGAGGATCGCCTCGATCGCCCCTTCGCCGACGTTCTTCACCGCCGCCAGGCCGAAGCGGATCGAGTCGCCGCGGACCGAGAAGCCGCGGTCCGATTCGTTGACGTCCGGCGGATGGATCGGGATCCCCCGATCGCGGCAGCTGGCCACGTAGAGCATCACCTTGTCGGAGTTGCCGGCGTCGATGGTGAGCAGCGCCGCCATGAACTCGGCCGGATAGTGGGCCTTGAGGTACGCCGTCTGGTAGGAGATCAGCGCGTAGGCGGCCGAGTGCGACTTGTTGAAGCCGTACCCGGCGAACTTCTCCATCAGGTCGAAGATCTCACCCGCCTTCTGCGGGTCGATGCTCGCGGCCTTCGCCCCCGCCAGGAACTTCTCGCGCTGGGCGGCCATCTCCTCCGGCTTCTTCTTCCCCATCGCGCGGCGCAACAGATCGGCGTCGCCCAGGGTGTAGCCGGCGAGGGTGCTCGCGATTTGCATTACCTGCTCCTGGTAGACGATCACCCCGTAGGTGTCCTTGAGGATCGGCTCGAGCTGCGGGAGTGGATATTCGATGCGCGTCTTGCCGTGCTTGCGGTCGATGAAGTCCTGCACCATCCCCGACTGCAGCGGCCCCGGCCGGTAGAGCGCGACCAGTGCCACGATGTCCTCGAAGCTCGACGGCTTGAGGCGCATGAGGAGGTCGCGCATCCCGCTCGACTCGAGCTGGAAGACGCCGTCGGCATCGCCCGCCGCGAGCAGCTTGAAGACCGCCTCGTCCTCCATCGGAAGACCGTCGAGGGAGAGCGCCGGATCCTTGGCCTGCACCCGCCGGACGGCGTCGGTCAGCATCGTCAGGGTCTTGAGTCCCAGGAAGTCGAACTTGATCAGCCCCACCTTCTCGACCCACTTCATGTCGAGCTGGGTGACCGTCTCCCCGTCCTTCCCCCGGTAGAGCGGGAGGTACTCGGTCAGCGGCCGGTCGGAAATGACGACCCCGGCGGCGTGGACCGAGGCGTTGCGGCACAACCCCTCGATCCCCCGCGCCATCTCGATCACTCGCCCGACCTGCTCGTCCGTGGCCGCCAGGTCGGCGAGGGCGGGGCTCTGCTTCAGCGCCTGGTCGAGGGTGATGTTCAGGATGTTGGGAACGAGCTTGGCGATCCGGTCGGTGTCGGCGAACGACAGTCCCAGCACCCGCCCGATATCGCGGATCGCCGCCTTCGCCTGCATCTTGCCGAAGGTGATGATCTGCGAGACGTAGTCGGAGCCTCCGTAGCGCTCGCTCACGTAGCGGATGACGTCGGCCCGGCCGTCGATGCAGAAGTCGACGTCGATGTCGGGCATCGACACGCGCTCGGGGTTCAGGAACCGCTCGAACAAAAGGTCGTAGGGGATCGGATCGATGTCGGTGATGCGCAGGGCGTACGCGGCGAGCGACCCGGCCGCCGATCCGCGCCCCGGCCCGACCGGGATGCCGCGGTTCTTCGCGTAGTTGATGAAGTCGGCCACGATCAGCAAGTAGCCGGAGAACCCCATCTTCTGGATCGTCAAAAGCTCGTACTCGAGCCGCCGGCCGTAGAGGTCCTCCACCTGGTCGAGGGTCGGTTGACCCGGCTTCTGCGTCCGCCGCGACGCCCAGTAGCGCTTGATCTGCGGCATTCGCCGCGCGAGCCCTTCGCGTGCCTGCGTCGCCATCACCTCGTCGAGGGGGCGCCCGCCGGCCTCCGGGTAGACGGGAAAGTGGTAGCTGCCGAAGTCGAAGGTGAGGCTCGCCTTCTCCGCCACCCGCAGCGTGTTCGTCACGGCCTCCGGCATGAAGCGGAAGTCGATCGCCATCTCCCGGGGCGACTTCACGTAGTAGCCGTCGTTGTTGAACTTCATCCGGTGGGTGTCGGAGAGGAGCCGCCCGGTGCCGATGCACAGCAGCGCGTCGTGCGCCGGGGCGTCCTCGCGGCGGAGGTAGTGGCAATCGCCGGTGGCGACGATCGGGGCGCCGATCTCCTTCGAGAGCCGCTGGAGCTTGCCGTTGACGAGCGACTGTTCCGGCAGGCCGTTCTCCATCACCTCCAAGGCGTAGTTCTCCCGCCCGAACACCTCCTGGAACCACACCGCCGCCGCCTTCGCGCCGGCGTCGTCGCCCCGCGCGAACTTCTGTGCCACCTCCCCTTTCAGGCAGCCCGAGAGGCAGTAGATCCCCTCGTGGTACTTCTCGAGGATCTCCTTGTCCATCCGCGGCTTGTAGTAGAACCCCTCGAGGTACGCTTGAGAGACCAGCTTGCACAGGTTCCGGTAGCCGGTCTCGTCCAGGGCGATCAACGTGATGTGGTTCGCCGTGTCCTCCGGCTTCCCCTTCTTGTCGTGGCGGCTCCCCGGCGCGATGTAGGCCTCGACCCCCAGGATCGGCTTGATCTCGTTCTTCTTGGCGACGTCGTAGAACTCGATCGCGCCGAACATGTTGCCGTGGTCGGTGACCGCCATCGTCTTCATCCCCAGCTCCTTGGACCGGGCGATGAGCTCCGGCAGCCGGATGGCGCCGTCGAGCAGCGAATACTGGGTATGCAGGTGAAGGTGGACGAACTCGTCGACGGTGGCGACCGACATCGGGTGCGCGAGTCTACCATGCGTGAGGGCACACGCCCCGACGCGGTGGGAAGGGATCTGCCGGCCACCCCGCGCGAGGCCCAAATCCACGCCGGACGTCCGTGCCCGATCCTCGCGGCATGGATCGACAGCGGAGCCGCGGCTACCGGGACAAGGCGAACGGCCCGGAGGCGCGGCGTCCCGTCGCGAGGCGCGCTTCCAGCGACGCCACCGAGACGCCCGAACCGGGCGGATCCAGCAGCCGGTCGCGGCGCAGCAGGGCGAGCAGCGCGCTCCCATCCGTCTCGAACTCCAGATTCGACTCCATCGGACCGCCGATCGCCGCGTCGAGACGGCCGACCGGTCGCCCCACCTCTCCGGCCGCGTCGAACGCGACGACACGCTCCACGCGACGCAGCGATCCGTCGTCCGAATACGCCGCCACCACGAGCACACCGTCCTGGAGCCTCGCGTCGAGCCACGCCGAGAGCCGGGAACCGTGGACCGGCGACCGGCCGTCGCGCAGCGAAAGGAACTCGGCCCCGTCGGAGCAACGGTAGTAGGCGATCAGGGGCAGCGCGAGTGCCGCCGCTCCCCGTCCAGACCCGCCGGCGGGCTCGGCGGTCGCCTGGGCGATCAACACCAGCCGATCGCCACCGGAGGAGGCCGCCTCGATGACGTGGAGATCGCGGTCGCCTCCGTTCACCGGCTCCGCCACGCGAATCCGAACCGCCCGTCCCTTGCTTCGCGCGACGAAACGCCGATAGGCGGCGGTGCGAGTGAGCGTCAGGAGCCGGTTCCGCGCCGCGCCTCCGTCGGCGAGGATCCGCCGGTCGAGCGCCTCCACCCCTTCGAGGCGCGCGTCCGGGCGGTGGCCAACCCGCTCCCTCGCCCCGAGCTCGACGGGCGAAAGGATCGTCATGCTGCCGAGGATCGACGCGACGGCGACGGCTTTCATGCCCACACCTACGAGCAAGCCCGATGCCGGCGCTTTCCCGGGGACGACAATCCGCCGCGATGCGCGAGTCCGGGTACGTACGATCACGACTCCTCCGGGCGACCGCTCGGAGTCCCTACCCTCCAACCGAGGAGCAAAGCCGCCACCTCTCGCCGCAGGTGATGGCCCGCACACAGGCCGCCCGCCCTCTTCCCTCTTGGTCTTCTTTCGTCCCTTTCCTTCTCTCTGTCCTTCTCCTCCTCCTCTACTACTCCTTTCCGCTACGCCGAACGGGCAACCCCCGGAGAGAAGGAGTAGCGTTGAGAAGGAGGACCAGGAGAAGGATTGTGAGCGACCTCGGGCACCGCCGCGGCTACTCCCACTCGATCGTCGAGGGGGGCTTGCTGGAGATGTCGTAGACGACGCGGTTGATGCCGCGGACCTCGTTGACGATCCGGTTGGAGATCGTGGCGAGGACGTCGTAGGGGAGCGGCACCCAGTCGGCGGTCATGCCGTCGGTGGAGTGGACGGCGCGGACGGCAATCACCTCCTGGTAGGTGCGCGCGTCCCCCATCACCCCGACGGTGCGCACCGGCAGGAGCACGGCGAAGCTCTGCCAGATCTTCGCGTAGAGCCCGGCCCGCTTGATCTCGGTGACGACGATCTCGTCGGCGGCGCGCAACAGCTCGCACCGCTCGCGCGTCACCTCCCCCAGGATCCGCACCGCGAGCCCCGGCCCCGGGAACGGCTGCCGCTGGAGCACCTCGGCCGGCATCCCCAGCTCGGCGCCGAGCGCGCGCACCTCGTCCTTGAACAGCTCGCGAAGCGGCTCCAGGACCTTCATCTCCATCCGCTCGGGGAGACCGCCGACGTTGTGGTGGCTCTTGATCGTGACCGACGGTCCCTTGAACGAGACGCTCTCGATGACGTCCGGATAGAGCGTCCCCTGCGCCAACCAGGACGGTCCGGCCTCGGTCGCCCCTCCGGCGCCGAGCGTCCGGGCCTCGTCCTCGAACACCCGGACGAACAGCTCGCCGATCGTCTTCCGCTTCGCCTCCGGATCGACCACCCCCGCAAGTTTCTTCAGGAACCGCTCCGAGGCGTCGACCGTCCGGAGCGGGATCTTGAAGTGGCCCCGGAAGACCTGCTCCACCTTCCGGCCCTCGTCCTTGCGGAGTAGGCCGTTGTCGACGAAAACGCACTGGAGCCGGTCTCCGATCGCCTTGTGGATCAGGACCGCCGCCACCGCCGAGTCGACCCCCCCGGACAGGCCCAGCAGGACCCGGTCGTCGCCGACCGTCTCCCGGATCTCCGCCGTCTTGCTCTCCACGAACGACCGCATCGTCCACTGGCCCCGGGCGCCGCAGATACCGAAGACGAAGTTCCGCAGGATCTCGGTCCCGCGGGGCGTGTGCGCCACCTCCGGATGGAACTGGATCCCCCAGATCCGTCGCGCGCGGTCCTCGACGGCGGCGAACGGGGTGCTGTGGTTGGAGGCGATCGTCACGAAGCCTTCGGGCACCTCCCGCACCACGTCGCCGTGGCTCATCCAGACCTGGATCTCCTCCCCCGCCCCGAACCCGGCGAACAGCTCGCTCGCGCGATCGACGGTGAGCGGCGCGCGCCCGTATTCGCGGCGCGTTCCGGCCTCCACCCGGCCCCCCAAGAGATGGGCGGTGAGCTGCTCGCCGTAGCAGATCCCGAGGATCGGCACGCCGAGCGCGAACAGCTCTTTGGCGACGGTCGGCGCCCCCTCCTCGTAGACCGAGTTCGGCCCCCCCGACAGCACGATCCCCGCGGCGCCGAAGCCGCGCACGCGCGTGAGCGGCATCGTGCAGGGGTGGATCTCGCAGTAGACCTTCTGTTCGCGGACGCGACGCGCGATCAGCTGCGTGTACTGCGACCCGAAATCGAGAACGAGGATCTTGTCCACGCTAGTCGAGGTGGTAGTTCGGCGCTTCCTTGGTGATGATGACGTCGTGGACGTGGCTTTCGCGGAGCCCCGCCGAGGTGATCTTGACGAATCGCGTCCGCGTCTGGAGCGCGGCGATGTCGCGGCAGCCGGTGTATCCCATCCCGGCGCGCAACCCCCCGATGAGCTGGTTCACCGAGCTGGCGAGCGTTCCGCGGTACGGCACCCGGCCCTCGATCCCTTCGGGGACGAGCTTGCTCTCGGACAGCGCGTCGTCGTCCTGGAAGTAGCGGTCCCGGCTCCCTTCGCGCATCGCGCCAATCGAGCCCATCCCCCGATAGACCTTGTAGGCGCGCCCCTGGAGCAGTACCCGCTCGCCGGGGCTCTCGTCGGTCCCGGCGAACAGCGATCCGATCATCACCGAGTCGGCGCCGGCCGCCAGCGCCTTCACCACGTCGCCGGAGAACTTGATCCCGCCGTCGGCGATCACCGGGACGCCGGCGGCTCGCGCGGTCCGCGCGCACTCCATCACCGCCGACAGCTGCGGCACGCCGACGCCGGCGACGATGCGCGTGGTACAGATCGACCCGGGGCCGATCCCGACCTTCACCCCGTCGGCGCCGGCCTTGATCAGCCGGCCCGCCGCCTCCGCGGTGGCGATGTTCCCCGCCACCACCTCGCGGTCGGGATGCCGCTTCTTGAGCTGCTCGACGAACTCGATCACCCCTTTGCTGTGGCCGTGCGCGGTGTCGACCACGATCACGTCGACGCCGGCCTGCATCAGCTTCTCGACCCGCTCCTCGCGGTCGGTCCCCGGCCCGACGGCGGCCCCGACGCGCAACCGTCCCAGGTCGTCCTTCGCCGCATGGGGGTACTGCACCTGCTTTTCGATGTCCTTGATGGTGATCAGTCCGTGCAGGCGGCCCTTCTCGTCGACGATCGGGAGCTTCTCGATGCGATGTTTCTGGAGGATCTTGCGCGCCTCGTCGAGCGTCGTCCCCTTCTTCGCCGTGACCAGCCTCTCCTTCGTCATCACCGCGGAGACCTGTTGTTCGAGGTTGGTCTCGAACCGGAGGTCGCGGTTGGTGAGGATCCCGATCGGCCTTCCGTCGCCGTCGACCACCGGGAAGCCGCTGATGTGGTAGCGCTTCATCAACTCGACCGCGTCCTTCAGCCGCTGCTCGGGTCGGAGCGTGATCGGAGAGACGATCATTCCGCTCTCCGACTTCTTCACCTTCTCCACCTCCGCCGCCTGGTCGGTCGGCGAGAGGTTCTTGTGCACGATCCCGATCCCCCCTTCGCGCGCCAGGGCGATGGCCGTCTCCGCCTCGGTCACCGAATCCATCGCCGCCGAGACGAGGGGGATGTTGAGGCGGATCGACCGGGTGAAGCGGGTCGAGACGTCGACCTCCTTGGGGAGGACGTGGCTCTCGGCGGGCAGGAGCAGGACGTCGTCGTAGGTGAGGGCTTCGGCGATCGGTCCGAGGGGGCTCTTCTCGTTGGAGGTCGGCACGTACTCTCCCGGTGAAAGGCGGGGAATATACTCTCTCTCGGGCGAAAAGCTCCAAGGGGGTTCGATGGCGGACGGGGCGAAGCCGGAGTACCGCGTCGGTGTGATCGGAGGCGGAAAACCGCTGATCGAGTCGTGCGGCAAGGCGCTGGGGGAGAAGGCGTCCGTCGTCGACCTGACCGACCGCCTCCAACGCGCGACGTCCGCCAATCCGGCCCGGCTCGACGACGTCGACGCGGTGCTGGTCGCGCTCGGAACGGCGGTGAAGGAAGAGGTCCAGACCGTCGCCCGGGTGCGGAAGATCGACGCCATGCTGCCGGTGCTGCTCGTCGGCCGGGATGTCGGCGCCGACCTGGCGGTCGAGATCGTGAAGTGCGGGGCCGACGACTTCCTCTCGGCGGGGACGGTCGCCACGGTGCTTCGACCCAAGCTCGAGCGGGCCCTCGGGATGACCCGGGGCCCGGCTCTCGACAACGCCGTCCTCGAGCCGTTCCGGACGGTCAACAGCCCTCCGCGCGAAGACGGCGCCAATCGCCGGAAGGCGGCGCGGGTCCGCCCGCATCCGCCGAAGAGCGCGTGCGTGCTGATCGCCCAGCGCGGAGGGGGCGAGGCGAAGCTCTGGATCGAGGACATGTCGATCCCGACCGACGGCTGGCCGGGCGGAATGCTCCTCAGCACCGAGCTCCCCGCCGGAAGGCTTCCGCTCCGCGAGTGGGAGCACAACCTGCTCGACGATCCGGTGCGCCTGGTGATCCCGGACGGGCACGAGCGGCGGATCCCGGCGACCAGCCGGCTCCTCCCCGGGCTTCGCCGACGCACCAACGGCCTGCTACGGCTCGCGATCCAATACCTGGTCGAGAACCGCGTGAACGCCGACCGCGTCTCCCGCTACTGGGCGAAGTGCCGCCAGCTATCGACCGACTGAGGCCGCTCGCGAGCGGTCCGCCGGCGCTATTCCGAGAAGGCCAGGTAGGGCAGGAAGACGAAGTTCAGGCAGGGGAGGAAGAGCAGCACCACCAGCGCAGGGTTCTTCTTCCGCGCCTTGCACAGTCCGAGGCCCAACAGGACGATGAAGACGATGTTGGCGAGCGGGATCAGCGCCAGCACGATCATCCAGGTCGCCATCCCCGCCACTTCCATCAGCGGGATCAGCTGCACGATCGGGATCCAGATCAGGACCCCCGGCTGCTTCCCCGACTTCTCGCAGATCAACTTGGCGCAGTAGGAAAAGAAGATGTAGACCGCCAACCCCACCGGAATCGCCAACAGCGCGATCATCGGATTGCCGGTGCTGCTCATCTCGTATTCCACGATCCCTCCCCGTCGAACGTTGTCTCGCACGGCCACCCGACCGTGACGAAAAAAATGCTCTCACGAGAGCGGGCCGTCTCCAAGTCGGATCCACGTCGCCGCGAAGAATCCGTCTGTCCGATGAAGGTCCGGCCGGGCGCGGAAGTCTCCGCGCGCGGTGACGAACGGCGCGATCGACGCAGGCCCACCGCGCAGGTCGACGCGCCGGAAGCCAACGGCGCCGCGATCCACTCCGCGCGAGGCATGGCCGGCGGCGTGGAGCGCGTCGAAGGCGTCGGCGACCGCCTCCCCCTCCTCCGGCAGGAGCGAGCAGACGGCGTAGACGAGACGCCCGCCGGGCGCGACGTGGCTCGCCCCCCCTTCGAGGATCTCCGACTGGCGCCGGCGAAGCTCCGCGAGGTCGTCCGGTCGCCGCCTCCAGGCCACGTCGGGCTTGCGCCGGAGGATCCCCGTCGCGGAGCACGGCGCGTCGACCAGCACGCGGTCGAAGAGGCGCCCGGCGAGCGGCGCGACGCCGGCGGCGCCGGCCGTCGCGGCGAGCGTCTCGACCGGCGCCCGCAGGCGGCGCGACGCCTCGTCGACGAGCCGAAGGCGAGCGGCGTCCGCGTCGACGGCGACGACGCGGGCCCCGCGATGCGCGGCGTGGATCGCCTTCCCGCCCGGCGCCGCGCAGAGGTCGAGCATCGTGACGCCGGACCGAACCTCCAGCAGCTCGACGATGAGCTGCGCCGCCTCGTCCTGCACCGTGAACCAACCCTCTTCGAATCCCGGCAGCCCGCGCACGTCCGCCACCTCCGAACCGGCGGCGCCGCCCGCGGCGACGGAACGTCGTTCGACGATCAGCGCGTCCGGCGCATGGACCGCGGCGTGCGCCGGAGCTCCCTCCCGCGCGAGCGCCTCGAGCAACCGGTCGCGTCCGCCCGCGTGTGGGGTGGCGCGGAGACACAGCGGCGCCGGGCGCGTGAGCGCCTCGAGCAACGAGCCCAGACCTGCCGCGGAGCTCGCCAGCGGCGCGAGCCGTTCGGCCAGCCAGTCGGGGACCGAGTGCCACGCCGCGAGGCGTTCCACCGGCGCGTCCTCCGGCGGCGGCACCGCCGCGCGAAGTCGTGGCGCCTCCGCCGCCACACGCCGCAAGACGGCGTTCACGAAGGTCGCCGCGTGCGGAGCTCGCTCGCGCGCCGCGTCGACCGCCGTCGACACCGCCGCGTGCGCCGGCACGCGGTCGAGGAAGAGGAGCTGGTAGGCGCCGACGCGCAGCAGGTCGAGCAACCCGGCCTCCTTCGGCAGGCCCTGCCGCGCGTATTCCCCGAGCGCGCCGTCGAGGCGCCGCCAGCGGCGGAGGACGCCGTAGGCGATCTCCATCGCGAGGCCGCGGTCGGCCGCGGCGAGCGAGGGACGCGAGGCGCATGCGCGATCGAAGGCGTTGTCGGCGGGCTCCCCACGGCGCACGGCGTCGAGAACGTCGAGCGCGACGGCGCGGGCGGGGGAGACGACAGAACACGTTTGGATGCGGCGTCTCAATCGCCGGCGGCCGTTCACGCGACCGAAAATGGAAACTTCAAAATGGAAAACCGGTTAACCGGCCAATCAGAAACATTGACCGGCTTGCCGGTTTTCCATTTTGAATTTTCCATTTTCCGCCTTCTGATTGCTGCGCGTCACGCCGGCTTTTTGGCGGCGCCCTTCCGGACCCGCCCTCCATCCGCGCTCGCCACGACCTCCAGCGGCCTCGCCGGGAACCCGACCGGCCGCGCCGGTTCCGGCGCCGGCACCGCGCGCTCGGTCGCGCGGGTCGGCGTCGCCGTCTCGAACGCCGCGCAGGAGGGGCAGCGCCAGAAGAACGACTCGGCCGGGCTCTGGCAGCGCCGGCACTTGTAGGCGGGAACGAGCGACGGCAGATGGTCCAGGAACTCCCGGTAGGCGTCCGCGATCTCGTCGGTGGTGCCGCGATCGAGGAGCTGCAGTCCGAGCTCGCGGTGCGCCTCGACGAAACCCGGATCGATCGCCAACGCCGACTTGAGCTCGCGGATCGCCTCGTCGATGCGGCGCTTCTTCGCCAGGTGGCGGGCAAGGATCAGCATCGCCCGCGGCGAATCGCGGTAGGCGGAGAGGTAGTCGCGGATGAACCCCCCCAGCTCGTCGAACTCCCCTTTGGAAAAGAAGGCGTCCTCGAACCGCGGATAGAGCGCGCCGAACAGCTCCGGCCGGTCTTCGAGGATCTCCACCCACGCGGCCAGCGCCTTGTCGTGCTCGCCGCTCCGGAGGTAGGCGTCCCCGAGGTGCAGGCGCGCGGCGTACCCCTTGGGTGAATGTTCGACGGCGCGGCGGAAGTGCTTGCGCGCCCCTTTCAGGTCGTCGGCGGCCATCCGGCGCCGCCCGATCTCGACCTGCAGCTCCGCCAGCCTCAGGCCCACCGCCGCGTCGTCCTTGGCGCCGACCTTGAGCAGCACCTCGTAGGCGCGCTCTTCGTCCCCGGCCTGCTGGTAGAGCTCCACCAGCAGCGCCCCCGTCCGCGCCTCGCGCGGATTCAACCGGAACGCCTCTTCCAGGTTCTCCAGCGCCTGCCGGAGCCGCCCGGCTCCTCGATAGTCGAGCGCCAGGTGGTAGAGAACCTCGGCGCGCTGCGCCGTCCGCAGGTCCTCGCGGACCGCGACCATCCGGTCGAGGCGCGTGGCGCGGCCGAACTCCCCCATCCGGCGGAGCAGCCCCGCCAGCGCCTGGTAGAGACCCGGATCGCCGGTGTTCAGCCGCGCCGTCATCACCAGGATGTCGGCCGCCTTCTCCGGCTTCTCGTCGAGCAGCGCGGTCAGCGCGCTCAAGTACGGATCGCGGTCCGGCGAGGCCGGAACCCACCAGCCGTGGCGCGCGAGGAAGTAGCTGCCCAGCCCGCCGAGGGCGGCGCCGACCAGTACCAGGAAGACGTGGAGAAGCAGCTCCAGCATGGGGACCTACCGCGGGAGGTCGAGCTTCCGACCGAAGATCGGCGCCTCGTCCTCTTCGTCGTCCTCGCCGCCGATCGGCGCGGCGGTGCTTCCGCCGCGCACCGGTCCGGTCGGAACGACGTCGATGGCGCGCGCCCGCTCGAGCGCGTCGCGATCCTCCTCCTCCTCCTCGATCCGGGCGTTCTTGTCGAACGGCTCCTCGGGGAGGTCGCGAAGCTCGAGCTTGTGGATCTGCCGCTTCAGCCGCTTCAGATCGCGCTTGAGGCTGGCGGCGTGCAGCGTCAGCCCGAAGGAGATCACCAGCAGGATCAGGAGACCGGCTCCGAGGCCCGCCGCGGCCGCGGAGAGCAACGCCAACCCCAGCGTCGTCTCCCCCGACTGGCGGTCGAGCATCGGGAACTGGACGTTGACCAACCCCTGGTTCGCGTTCAGGAACCGTGCCCCGAAGACGGCGCTACAGACGACCACCGCCGTCCAGACGATCACCTTGAAGGTGCGCCACATGATTTCGTTATCGCGTGCTCTCCCCGCGAGAGGCAAGGAAAAACGCCGAATTTGCACGGCGGAATTCGGCGAGGGCGGCCGTCGTGCAGGGCGCCGTCGATCGCCCGGCCTGCGACGACCATTCGAGGTGCGCGTGCAGCATGCGGAGGTCGGCGACGTCGTCGACGTCGTACCAGAACGGCAACAGCGAAATCGAGATTCCCCGCTCCTTCGCCCGATCGAGGGTGGTCGCGAGGACGTCCCGGGTGCTCCACGGGATCCCCTGGAAGAGATCGGGCACCGAGCGGGCGCAACCGACGAGCCAGTACCCGCCGTCACCGGCCGGTCCGAGGACCGCGTCGACGCCGTCGTCCAGGGCCGCAACCGCCTGGCGCAGCATCGCCGGCAGGATCGACGGGCTGTCGCTCCCGACCAGCACCACCCGATCCGATCCGCGTCGAAGCTCCGCGCGGAGCGCATTCGACATGCGCGCTCCGAGATCGGCTCCGACCTGGGCCGCCGCCTCGAAGCCATGTCGCCCGGCGATCGCCTGGAGAACCGGACCCGGGCCGTCCGGCGCGGCGAGCACGCGGCGATCGCCCTCCCGCGCCGCGGAGACCACCGCGGCGGCGACGTCCTCCACGAACGCGCCGTAGAGCGCGGCCGCGACCGCCGGTGGAAGCGGTGGCGTGAGCCGGGTCTTCACCTGTCCGGGGATCGGTTCCTTGGCGAACACGACGAAGGAGGTCATCGGCACGCGATCGATAGCACACGTCACTTCTGGACGACGACCTTCGCTTCGCCGCCGGTGCGCGTCACCACCGCGCCGCCGCGGCGCGTGCGCTGCAGGCGGACGTCGGCGCGCTTCGACCCGACGGCGAGGTGCGTCACCTCGATCCATTCGATCCACGGCGGCAAGGAGGGGGAGACGAAGACGGCCCGCTCCCCCAGACCGTCGACGGAAAGTCCAAGGAGCGTCTGGACCAGGCTGAACAGCGTCGCCGCCGACCAGGCCTGCGGTCGGCAGGCGACCGGATACGGCGTCGGGTCGTGGCGCGGCGTGCGGGCGAAGCCGCAGTACAGCTCCGGGACCCGCCGGTCGTCGAACGTCTGGGCCGCGTCGAGCACCGACGCCGCGACCCGCGCCGCCGCCTCGCGCATTCCGTACGCTTTCAGCCCGCCGGTGAGGATGGCGTTGTCGTGCGGCCAGACCGAGCCGTTGTGGTAGCTCATCGGGTTGTAGCGGGCCTCCTCTTCGGCGACGGTACGCACCCCCCATCCCGAGAAGGCGCGCGGCGTGAGAAGCCTCTCGGCCACCCGCGCGGCCCGCGCCGGATCGGCGATCCCCGCCCAGAGTGCGTGTCCGGGATTGGAGGTCACCACCTCGCAACGGCGCTTCTCGCCGTCCAGCGCCAGCGCGTAGGTGCCGCGCGCCTCGCTCCAGAACGACCGCTCGAACCGATCGCGGAGGGCGCGCGCGCGCTCCGCGAGTTCGTCGGCGAACGCCGCGTCTCCGCGCAACCGGGCGAGCGAGCTCCCCGACGACAGGGCGGCGTAGGCATAGGCCTGCGCCTCCACCAGGGCGATCGGTCCTTCCGCCAGACGGCCGTCGGCGTGGAAAACCGAGTCGTGTGAATCCTTCCACCCGTGGTTGGTGAGGCCGATCGGCGATCGGCGCCGGTACTCCACGAAGCCGTCCGCGTCCGGATCGCCGGGCCCGAGGACCCACGCAATCGCGTCCTTCGCCGCCGGCCATAGCTCCCCGGCGAGATCGCCATCGCCCGTCCACCGCAGGTACCGCTCCAGCAGGACGACGAACAGCGGAGTGGCGTCGACCGATCCGTAGTAGGGGACGAACGGGATCTCCCGCAGGTTCGCCATCTCCCCGCACCGTTCCTCGTGCAGGATCTTTCCCGGCTCCGCGTCGGTGAAGTCGTCGAATCGGGACGACTGCCGCCGCGCCAAGTAGCGGAGCGTCCCGGCCGCGATCTTCGGCTGGAGGCTCAACGCCATCAGCGACGTCCAGATCGCGTCGCGGCCGAAGGGGCAGACGTACCACGGGATCCCGGCGTAGGGGACCAGCCCCTCGGGCGTCCGGGTGCACATCAGCCGGAGGTCGGCGGAGGCCCGCTCGAGGAGCGCGTTGAGGGTCTCGTTCGAGGTGAAGACGCGGGTGACGCCGCGATCCCACGCCGCGTGCTCAGAGCGGAGACGCGCCGCGGCGGCGCGCGTCCCCACGGCCGGCGGATCGGAAGTCGCGGCCGGACCGGCCGAGGCCGCGACCTCGATCGTCTTCGAACTTCCCGGCGCCAGGACGAGGCGGAACCGGGCCACGAGCGGCTCCAGGACGTCGGGAACGGGGTCGAACACGACCGCCGTCCGTCGCACCACGCCGTCGAGTCCGGCGTAGGTGAGGGTCGCCATCGAGCGATCCTGCGTCGCCGGCGGGAGCAGCTCCCCGCGGGCCGGGCGGCGGTAGCCGCGCACCTCGAACACGTCGCGGAAGTCGGCGGCGAAGTGGAGCTCGACCGGAAGGGCGATCTCGGCGCCGTGGAAGCTCCGGACCTCGATCCGCTCGAAGAGCCGCCCATCCTTCAACGTCAGCTCGCGCGCGAACAACAGCGAGTGGGTCGGGAGCCCATCGCTCCCCGCGTCGGGGTTGGTCGCCATCGACATCAACAGGACGTCGTCGTCGGACAGCGACGAGGAGAGGAGGACCGGCTTCTTTCCGTCGACGCGCAGCTCCAGCGCCGACAGGTGCCGGGTCCCCGCGCGATAGAACCCGGTCTCACCGCCACCGGCCGGCAGATCGCCCCGCCGGTCGGCGACGACGAACGCGTCGCCGTGCTTGATCGAGACGCGCTGGTGGATCAGCGCCGGAATCGACGCGCGGATCGAATACGGATCCTCGGGCTCCGGAACCGGCATCAGGGGTTCGGGGAGTTCCCCGGGGGAGCCCGAACGGGCGGACCGTTTCACGGTCGCCTGCCCGCGAGCGCGCGATACACCGCTTCGTAGTCGTCGACCATCCGCTCCCGCGAGAACCGGCGGAGGACCGACTCCCGGCACCGCCCGCGGTCGATCCGTCCCACGTCGCGGACCGCCTCGATCATCTCCGCCTCGGTCTCGACCAGGAACCCGGTCTCCCCGTCCACCACGATCTCCGGCAGCGCTCCACGCGGTCTGGCGATCACCGGGGTCCCATAGCTCAACGCCTCGATCGCCACCAGGCCGAACGGCTCGGGCCAGTCGATCGGGAACAGCAGCGCGCGGGCCCGTCCCATGAATGCCGCCTTCTCCCCTTCGCCGATCTCCCCCTCGAACCGGACCCCCTCCCCCGCGGCGATCATCGGGCGGATCGTCGCCTCCCAGTACCGTCGATCGCCGGCGCTTCCGTTGACCTTGGCGGCGATCCGGAGCGTGCGACCGGCCGCGCGCGCCACGCGGATGGCGACGTCGGGCCCCTTCTCGGGCGAGACGCGCCCGACGAAGGCGAGGTAGTCGTCGGGATCGGCGTAGAACGGGCGCTCCTCGAGTGGAATCCCGTGGTGGACGGTGGCGACCCACCGAGCTTCCGGGAGTGGCTCCCGTTGGCGGTCGCTGATCGAGACCAGCGGCGCCTCCGGGCAGCGACGGGCGATCTCCAGGAACTCGGGGATGTCGAGGCGACCGTGCAGGGTCGTCACCAACGGCGGTCCGCCCCGCCCCGCCAGGAGCATCCCCGGCCACTCGACGTGGGAATGGACGACGTCGACGCGGCTCCCGAGGGCGCGGAGCAGCATGCCGGTGTGTAGCGCCGCCGCGTCGACCTCGCAACCGCCCCCCCGCAAGGCGCGTGGCCAGCCGGCCACCAACCCGGCGTCGGTACGCGAGTCTCCGGAGGCGTAGAGCGTCACGCGGTGGCCGCGCCGCACCAGCGCCTCGGTCAGCCAATGGACGACGCGTTCCGTCCCTCCGTAGCGACGCGGCGGAACGCTTTCGAACAGGGGCGATACGACCGCGATGCGCATGGCACCCTGTAGGTGCGGCGGGCGCCGGACGCGTCAAGAGAGCTCGAGGAAGTGCGCCCCCTGCGCGCGCCGCCGCAGGGCGTGGAGGAAGCGCAGGCGCGCGTAGTACTCGTAGGCGAGCCGGTTGCTCCGCGAAGGGATCGACTTGGCCTGCCCGGTGGCGAGGTCGACCTCGATCCAGGTGTCCGGCGCGAAGCGGTTGCGCGCCAGATCGGTGCGGGGAAAGGCGTCGTCGAACGCCGCCGCCGGCGCGAACGACCGGAGCCGGGCGCGCAGCGTCTGGAAGTTGCGCGGCGCGGACAGCGTCTTGTCGGCACCGAGCCCCGAATAGTCGAACGCGTCCTGCCGGACGGCGACGCGCACCGGTCGGGAGGCGGCGTCGATCCCCCACAGCTCCAGACGCAGGTAGCGCCGTTCCTGCTCCGAATCCAGGAGCCGCGCCACGATCGGGGTCTCGACGTGGCACAACGCGACCGCCTCCCCGAGCCCGGGATCCCCCGCGTGGAAACAGGCGCCGGAGGCCGAGCCCCCCCTCGGGGCGTCGGAGACGAAACGAAGTCGCGCCGCCTCGAAGGCGAATCCCGAGGCCTCGACCGCCTCCGGAAGCGCGTCGATCGCCGCCGCCTCGTGGGCGGAGGCGTGCACCCCCGCCTTCCGCAGCGCCTGCGCCTTGGACTCGGCCTCTTCCGTGGTGGCGATCCCCACCAACAGGTGAGGGGTACCGGAGTCCAGCAGGATCCGCGCCCGGTAGGGGTCGATGCCGCACGTTTCGGCAAGCGCCGGCCATGCGGCGGGATCGCCCTGCGACGTCTCCACGTACAGCCCCGCTCCATGGAAGACCGGTCGCGTGTACCCCGCCATCCGCCGATTCAACACGCGCCGCCCTTGCCCCGGCAAGGCGCGCCCCGATTGACGTTGGCGGCGGCGGACTTGTACCCTAGCGAGGTCGGGGCGACCGCTCGAAAGCAGGGAGGTCGAATGCGTCGGACGTTGCCGCTCTGCCTCCTCCTCGCCGCCCGCCTCGCGGCGGCCGAGCCGGTGCGTGTCGCCCAGTCGACCCGCGCCCAGGACGAGCAGACCTTCCGCGAGTTCGAGCAGATCGTCGCCGACTTCAGCCCCGGAGAGCAGGTGCAGGCCTGGGAGGCCTTCCTGCAGAAGTACCCCGGGTCGAGCTTCGGCCCGAAGGTCCGCGAGATCCTGGCCGAGCTCCGGGGCGAACGGCCGGCCGCGACCCCCGCTCCGGCGGTCGGGCTCGGCTCCTCCGACGGCGTGACGACCGACGAAGAGCTCGACCGGATCCTCGGCGAAAGCGCGGCGCCGCCGACGCGGACGTCGCCCGCTGCATCGGCGACGCCACGCCCGGGCCCCACGCCGGCCGTCGCCACTCCGCTGGCGCCGAGGATCGCACCGCCCGTCCGTCCGTCGCCGTTCGTCTCGGCTCCGGATCGCGGCACGGGACCGACGGCGCGCGAACGCCTGGCCACCGCCGAGGCCGGATCCCGCGCCGCGCCGGGCGGGGAGTCCGCGCGCGGCCCCGACGCGCTCGGGGGGCCGTCCCGTCCCCCGCGCGAGCGGCCACCGGCGCGCGCCGCCGGGGTGGGTAAGCCGACGCACACCGAAGTGGCCGGCGTCGTCGGCTTCACTCCGGAGGAGACCTACGTCCGCCACCTCCTCGCCGGCATGACCGCCACCCAGCGTTTCGGCCGCACCTGGGGGATCCACGTCGAAGCGTTGGGGGCCCAGCACGCCGAGACCGACCTCCTGGTTTCGCTGCGCGAGGCGGGGACCGTTCCGCAGGTGATCACCTCCTACAACGTGATGGCCGGCGCCTTCGTCGAGGCCAACCTGCTCTCGGCGATCGACCGCATCACCGGACAGGTGGCCGGCCGCAACGACCTCTACCTGCGCGGCGGCGGCGGCGTGGTCAACGTCGACCTGGAGATCTGCAAGCCGCAGGGTCCGCAGCCGTGCGACGCGCCGCTCTACATCGACGGCGCGAACTTCGGCTACGGCGTCCTCGGCCTCGGACACCGCCTCTACGTCACCCGCTGGCTGACGCTTTCGACCGAGGTCCGCGGGCGCCTGATCTTCGAGCTGATCGACAACGAGACGACCCCTCGCGGCAACGTCCAGATCAACGTCGGTCCGACGGTCGTCTTCTAGGCGATCCGTACCGGCTCGTCGATCGTCCCCAGCGTGTGGATCAGCATGGTGTTCGACGGCGGGTGGACCTGCATCGGCGCGCCGCAGAGGAGGAGCACCGGATCGCCCGGCTTGGCCAGGCTCAACCGCGTGAGCGCGCGGTCGACCTCGCGGATCATCTCGTCGATGGTGTCGACCTCCACCAGCAGGCGGGGCACGACGCCGCGATAGAGCGCCATCCGCCGCTGCGGCACCTCCGCCGGGGTGAAGGCGACGATCGAGGCGTCGGGCCGGTACTTCGAGATCTTGAGCGCCGACCGCCCCGAGCGGGTGAAGACGACCACCGCCTTGGCGCCGACGTACTTGACCGTCGCCGCGGCGGCGCGGCCGATCGCGTCCTCGGTGTCGATCGGCGCCGCCCCCGCCGGCTGCTGCCACATCGCCTGTTCGCCGTCGAGGTCCCCGGCCTCGGCCGCCTGGATGATGCGCACCATCATCCGCACCGACTCCACCGGGTATCGGCCGGCCGCCGTCTCGCCGGAGAGCATCACCGCGTCGGTGCCGTCGAAGATGGCGTTGGCGACGTCGCTCGCCTCGGCGCGGGTCGGCACCGGGTTCTCCCGCATCGACTCCATCATCTGCGTGGCGGTGATCACCGGCACCTTCCGCCGATTCGCTTCGTGGATGATCCTCTTCTGGGCGAGCGGCACCCGCTCCGGATCCATCTCCACGCCGAGATCGCCGCGCGCGACCATCACCCCGCCGGACTCGTCGAGGATGTTCCCGAGGTCGTCGAGCGCCTGCGGCTTCTCGAGCTTGGCGATCACCCCCTGCGTGCCGCCGTGCTTCGCGATCAGCCGCTTGCACAGCCGCACGTCGGCGGCCGACCGCACGAACGACAGCGCGACGTAGTCGACCCCGAGCTTCACGCCGAAGGCGAGATCGGCGCGGTCCTTGGCGGTCATCGGCTGGACCGAGAGCGCGGCCCCCGGAAGGTTCAACCCCTTGCGGTCGGAGACGACGCCGCCGGAGATCACCTCGCAATGGACGTCGGCCGCGCGCACGTCCCGGACCCGCAGCACGACCAGGCCGTCGTCGATCAGGATCCGATCCCCCTCCTCCACCTCCTTCGGCAGGCGGCGGAAGTCGGTCGAGGCGATCCCCGGACCCCCGAGGATCCGTCGCGCGGTGAGGATGAAGCGCTGGCCGGTCCTCACCTCCACCGAACCCCCGGCGAAGCGCCCGAGCCGGATCTTGGGACCTTGCAGGTCCTGCAGGATCGCGATCGGCCGCCCGTCCCGCTCCGCGAGTTGGCGGATGCGGTGGAAGACCTCGGCGTGGCGCTCGTGCGTGCCGTGCGAGAAGTTGAGCCGGAAGACGTCGACGCCGGCCTCGATCAGCCGCGACAGGATCTCCGGCGATTCCGAGGCGGGCCCCACCGTGGCCACGATCTTCGTGTTCCGCACGGAGGTCAGTATCTCACCCGGTACCAGAGGTACTTCGCGTACTCGTTCACCACGATCCGTCTCGTCTTCGACTCCCGCCACCAGCGTCCCGGCACGACCCCTTCGGCGGCGACGGGATAGGGATGGATCCGCACCTCCGGAGGGAACACCTTTCGGAAGACGTATTCGGCGCGGAGCATATGATAGTTCGAGGTCAGCAGCACGATCTCCTCGACCGGGCCGCGCGCGGCCAGCGCCGCCCAGGCCTCGATCGCGTTCTCGTAGGTGCTGGTCGACCGGCTCTCGAGCAGGATCACCCGATCGCCGTAGGCGCCCAGCTCGCGCCCCTTGAAGATCTCGCCCAGCGTCGCGCCCTTCCCGGTTCCCGACAGAAGGAGCACGTCGGCCTTTCCGGCCAGGAACAGGTCGAGACCACGGTCGAGACGGCCCGCGCCACCCGCGAGGGAGACGATGGCGCCGACGTGACCGACCTCGCCGGGCCGGGTCTCGAGGCTGCGATGGAACTGGCGGAACAGGCTGGCCGGCCACGCGCCGGCGACGGCCAGCGCCAGAAGCGCCCCCAGGGCGGCCCTCGCCGATCGACCCCTCATTCCGGAAAAAACCCTTGTCGGCGAAGGTCGTCGTCTGGTATCGACATCGGCTCGTTTCTTCGTTTTTTCGATCCTAGCAGGAGTTCTCCGATGCGGTCATGTGCGGTGTGCGGGAAGGGTCGTCGCGTGGGCAACAACGTCAGCCACGCGAACAACAAGACCAAGAAGGTGTGGGAGCCGAACCTGCAGCGCGTCCGCGCACTGGTCGACGGCTCCCCGTCCCGGATCTACGCCTGCACGCGGTGCATCCGCGACGGCCGGGTGACCAAGGTCCCGGTCCGAAAGCGGCCCCCGGCCGCGGCCTAGTAGCGGAGCTCGACCTCCGTCGACCGGCCCACGGCGACGTGGATCGCCGTCTCGCGTTCCCCGTACGTCGGGTGCCACACGACCAGCCGGTGCTCCCCGACCGGAACCGCGCGCAGCGAGAACGACCCGTCCGCCTCGGTGACCGCCCCGTAGGGATGGTCGAGGACGTATACCGAGGCCTCTTCGCCGTCGTGCCCCGCGTAACAGCGGAGCTCGATCGGGCCTGGACCGACGAGCGAGATCGCCGCCGACCGGTCGAGCGCCCCGTCGAACAGCCGCACTCCGCCGGTCATCGCCTGCAGGCGGTGTCCCGCGCCCTCCGACTCGATCCGGGCCAGCCGCCCCTCCAGGCCGACCGCCGCGCGAGGCTCGAACCCGCAGGCCTCGAGGCGGATCGCCGGGCCGTCGTCCGGAGCCGCACGGCCGGCGACGATCCCTTCGATCCGCACCACGGCGTCGGGCACGCCTCCGTCGCCGGCCGCCGCGGGACGTGGACACCCCGGGAGACTCGGCGGCCGCGGAACGGGCGCGCCGGGCGGCGCGAAGACCTTGCCCCGGATCTCGCCGGCAGGGAACGGCGCGGGAAGGACGCGGTAGCGCGCCGGTCGCGTCGCGACGGAGCGATCCGCCGGACGGGAGAGCATCCAACCGACGGCGAGCACGACCGCCGCGCCCGCGAGGAACGCCCAGGTCAACAGGGCCGAGCCCGAAGGACGTGACGTCCGCATCACCCGCTCCGATTACGCCCGGATCCGCTCGACCGAGACGACCCCCGAGATCTTCTCCAGCGACTTCATCACCGTCGTCAGGTGGTTCGCGTCGTGGATCGAGACCTCGAAGGTGTTGATCGCCCGCTTGTCGGAGGTGGTCCGGATCTGCGCCTGGGAGATGTTCACGCCGGCCTGGCTCATCGACTTGGAGATCAGCGCCAAGAGGCCCGGCTGGTCGACGCAGACCACCTTGATCCGGGCGCGCGGCGCGGCCTTTGCCGACTTGTCCCACTGCACCTCGATCTTGCGCTCCGGATCGCTCGCCAGCACCCGCGGACAGTCGGCGGTGTGCACCGTGAGCCCCCGGCCGCGGGTGATGAACCCGATCACCGGGTCGCCCGGGATCGGCCCGCAACAGCGGCCGAACGTCACCAGGATGTCCTCGACGTCCGAGATCTTGATCGGGCTCCGCGACGGACCGACCCCGACGGCGTTGGACACCTTGGTGAGCAGGCGCTCGAACGCCCCCGTTTCGGGCTCCTTCTGTCCGTCGCCGGCCTTGGCGCGGACCTCCTCGTACTTCTCCTTCGGCACCAGGGCGCGGATCACCTGGGTGAGATCGGCCTTTCCGTAAGAGATCTGCACGTAGAGGTCGTCGACGTTCTGGCTGCCCACCTCCTTGGCGACGCGCTGGATCTCCCCCTCCTTCACCAGCTTCGCCAGGTTGGCGCCGAACCGTTTGAGCTCCCGGTCGAGGACGTCGCGACCGAACTCGATCCCGCGCTGCCGCTGCTGCTGCTTCACGTAGCCGCGGATCTTCACCTTCGCCCGCGACGTGGCGACGAAGTTGAGCCAGTCCTTCGACGGTCCGCGGTCGGGACTGGTGATCACCTCGACCGTGTCGCCGGAGCGGAGCTTGTACTTGAGCGGGACGATCCGGCCGTTCACCTTCGATCCGACGCAGTGGTTCCCCACTTCGGTGTGGACCGAATAGGCAAAATCGACCGGCGTCGCGCCGTGGGGGAACGCCTTCACGTCCCCCTTGGGGGTGAAGACGTAGACCTCGTCGCTGAACAGGTCGAGCTTCACCGTGTCGAGGAACTCGGAGGGGTCTTTGACATCGCGCTGCCACTCGAGCAGCTGCCGGATCCACCCGAACTTGCGCTCGTCCTTCGGGTCGATGACGGCGTTCTTCTCCTTGTAGCGCCAGTGCGCGGCGACACCGTACTCCGCGATCTGGTGCATTTCGCGGGTGCGGATCTGGATCTCCACCCGCTCCCCTTTCGGCCCGATGACGGTGGTGTGAAGCGACTGGTACATGTTCGCCTTGGGCATGGCGATGAAGTCCTTGAACCGGCCCAGCACCGGCTTCCACATGGAGTGGATGACGCCCAGGACCTCGTAACACTCCTTCACGTCGCGGGTCAGGACGCGGAACGCGATCAGGTCGTAGATCTGGTCGAACTCGATGTCGCGGGACTCCATCTTCTTCCAAATGGAGTAGAAGTGCTTCGGCCGGCCGGTCACCTCGCACTTCAGGCCGTACTCCTCGAGCTTCTTGGAGAGGAGCTGCTTGACCTCCTCGATGTAGGCTTCGCGCTCCTTTCTCCGCTTGGCGACCGCCTTGGTGAGCATCTCGTAGGCGTCGGGCTTCAGGTAGCGGAGGGAGAGGTCCTCCAGCTCCGACTTGATCCAGCTCATCCCGAGCCGGTTGGCGAGCGGCGCGTAGATGTCGAGCGTCTCCCGGGCGACCTTGGCCTGCTTCTCGGGGTTCAGGTGCTCGAGCGTCCGCATGTTGTGGAGCCGGTCGGCGAGCTTGACCAGGATCACGCGGATGTCCTTGGCCATCGCCATCAGCATCTTGCGGAAGTTCTCGGCCTGCCGCTCTTCCTTGGTGGAGAAATGGATCTTGGAGATCTTGGTCACGCCGTCGACCAGGTCGGCGATCTCCTTGCCGAAGATCGCCTCGATCTCCTCGTAGGTGGCGAGCGTGTCCTCGATGGCGTCGTGCAGGAGCCCTGTGCAGATCGTCGGGACGTCGAGCCGCATGTCGGCGAGGATCGCCGCGACCTCCATCGGGTGGACCAGATAGGGCTCGCCCGACTTGCGGAGTTGGCCGGCGTGCATCTTGGCCGAAAAGACGTACGCCTTGTTCAGGCTGTCGAGATCGGCGTTCGGATGGTGGGCGGCGACGCGGTCGAGGATGTCGCTCAGGCGAATCATGAAAGGCAACGAGCTCTCGGGCCGCCGGCCCGGGCGGCGCAGCACCCCGTACGATAGCCAAAACCTCGTTTTATGTCAACAGGATAACGCGTCGCAGCAAAGCCCCGGCGCGGAACCGGCATTATCGCCGCGGAGCCGGGGGGATCAACCCGGCCGGCAGGTTCCGGCGCGCCCGATCAGTCCGGCGCCGCTCCGCCCGGACGATCTCGACCAGGGCGTCGGTGGCGGCGTCGACGTCGTCGTTGACGACGAGGTAGTCGTACTCCGGGGCGCGGCGATGCTCCTCCCGGGCCCGGGCCAGGCGGCGCGCGATCACCTCCTCCGCATCGCTGTTGCGGCTCCGCAGCCGTCGCTCGAGCTCCCCCCACGACGGCGGCAGCACGAAGATCCGCACCGACCGCTCGCCGAACAGCCGCCGGATCGCCCGACCGCCCTGCACGTCGATGTCGCACACCACGTCGATCCCGGCGGCGAGGCGGCGCCGGATCTGCTCGGCCGACGTTCCGTAGCGGTTGCCGTGCACCTCGGCGTGCTCCACGAAGGCCCTCCGGCGGATCATCGAACGGAAGGTGCCGAGGTCGACGAAATGGTAGGCGACCCCCGGCGTCTCATCGGGTCGCGGCGGCCGGGTGGTGAAGGAGATCGACTTCTCGATCCCGGGAACCCGTTCGACCAGTCGCCGTGCCAGCGTCGTCTTCCCGGAGCCGGACGCGCCCGAGAGCACGACGATCATTCCCGGGCTCTGGGCGCGCCGCTTGCCTGGCATCGGGCGAGGCCTATACCACAGTTTCAATCGGGCGAAAGAGATCGAACGTGGCGCCGAGACTCCGACACGCCCGCATGGCGGGTGTCCTCGATCAGCTCCTCGAATTCGGACGGCCGACCGCGGCGCTCCTCGCCGACCGCCGCGGCCACGTTCGCGCCAGCGCCGGCGACGGCGCCACGATCGCCGCCCTCTCCCGCGGCTTGGAAGGGATGCTCGAGGCCGCCTTCGACGAGGCCGAGCCGGACGAACGGATCGTCGAAAGCGACGGCCATTCGCCATGGCTGCTGCTGCGGCGGGTGGGAGAGGACTGGCTGCTCGTCGTCTGCGGAACGACCGCCGGTCCCGACGCGGGGATGCGGCGATTCGCGCGCGAGACGGCGACGCGGCTGGAGCACCTCTCGTGACCGTTCGCGCCTGGCGAGCCGCTCGACGCCGGCGCAGGCCCGGCGCGGATGCCGTTCGATTGACGAGACAAGGGGGCGAGCCGTAGCGTCGCCTCCACGCACATGCCCTCGTCCGACGAACCGACCCGCGCCGGGCGCAGGCGCCCCGACGCAGCGGCCGCCGCGCCGCGCCCGCCGCCGTCCGAAGAGACGACCGCCGCCGCCCCGCGCCACCGTCCGGCGGACGAACCGACGAAGGCCGCGCCGCCGCGCCGCCCCCCCGATCGGGAGGCGGGTCCGACGACCGTCGCGCGCGGACGGCCGGCGCGCCGGAGCGTTTCGACGCGCTCGTGGGGGCTCACCGCCGGCTTCGTCGGGGCGAGCATCGCGTTCGGCCTGCTCGCGGTCTGGCTCTGGGGGAACGGACAACTGGGATGGGCGGTGGTCGCCGCCGTGCTCGCGATCCCGCCGACCTTCGCGGCGCTGTTCATCCGGAAGGCCCCCTGCCCGGCATGCGGCGCTCCCACCACCTTGATCGGCGTCGATCGCTGCGGCGCCTGCGGCCGATGGCTCACGATGGAGTCCGGCACGATCCGACGCGTCGAACCGGGGTTCGTCTCGGACCTCCCGGTCTTCGACGTGCTCATCCCGCTCCCGCTGATTCCGCGGCTGGTCTGGCCCGACGAGGGCACCTGCTGCGTCTGCGGCCAACGCGCCGACGTGGAGGAGCGACTCGAGATCCAGGACCAGGTCGTCCGGATCCCGCACTGCACCGAGCACACCCAGGGGGTGAGCTGGAGCCTGGGGATGAGCGGCGAGTCGAACGTCGCCAACGTGACGCTCGCCTTCCGCTCGTTCGACGCCTGGAGCGAATTCCGCGCCCGCAACCAGGCCCACCTCAAAGGGGGACTCTGGCGCTAGCGATCGGCGATGCCCTCGGTTCCGGCGGTCGCGCCGTTCGGGTCGTTCGTCCCGTTGCGATTGACGCCGTTCGCCCCTCCGGCGACGCTCGCGCTGGCGAAGCTCAACCCCGGGGCGTGGATCCGGCCGCCGCCGCCGCCACCGCCCGGGCCGTTCTGCGCCCCGGCCGACCGCACGACGTCGCCACCCCGACCTCCGGCGGCGTCGATCGCTCCGTCGAATCGGGAGCCCGTCGACCACAGCACGATCGTCCCGCCGGCGCCGCCACCGCCGGCTCCGTCGGCGTTGGTCCCGTCGCCGCAGTCGGGAGCGTCGGCGCCGCGGGCCTCGATCACCCCCTGCCCGACGAGGCGGTCGGCCACGACGATCACGATTCCGCCGCCGGCCGCGCCTCGACCGGGAACGACCGCCAGTTCGTTGTGCTGCCCACCGCCACCGCCGCCGCCGAACGCCAGCCGCCGCGGAACGTCGATCGTGAGACGGCTGCCGCCGCGTCCGGCCGTATCCGGGTTGTCACCGGAGGTCGAGACCTGCTTACCGCCGAGGCCCCCCGCGCCGCCGTTGCCGCCCCCGCCGCCTCCGCCGTTCAGCCCATTCCCTCCGCCGCCTCCGTGGGTCATGTTGCCCCGCCCCTCGGCGTACCAGGAGTTCCCGTCGACCCCTTCCCCCTTGCCGGCGCCGTCGGCGGGCGCCCCTTCGCCGCGGAGCGAGGTCGTCTCGGCGACGACGTTCGCCGCCTGGCTCACGACTCCGGTCGGCACGTTCCCTCCGCGGAAGCCACGGCCGCTGGCGTCGAGCCGCCCGTCGACGCGGACCGTTCCGCGCGCCACGAAGGCGAGCACCCCTCCGGAGAATCCGTTCCACGCCGGTGCCAGGAGGCGGCCGCCGGCGCGCACCTCGACCTCCTCGAACTGCGGCAGCGTGCAGACCTGCGCGGTCGACTCCCCGGTACGCTCGCCCCCCACGATTGACGATCCGTACGGGGGGGCGACGGGGCGGTCGAGCGCGACGGACGCCACGCCGTCGGTCCCGACCACGATCGATCCGACCGTTCTCGCCTCCCATCGCCCGACGTCGTCCGGGGCGATGAACGGGGAGGCGTCGGCGACGTCCGGATTGCTCAACGGACGCTGCATCTGGATCAGGAGGATCCGGCGCCCGGCGACGATCCCCTCCCCGCCCTCGACCGCGAGCGTCGTCCCGCCTCCCGACGTCGCGAGAAGCGGATGACAGACGTTGATCACCATCGCGCCGTTCGAGGCGACGATCGAACCCTCGCCGCCGTCGCCGCGGTCGAGCAGCGGTGTCGGGTCGGGCGTGACGATCCGTCCCTCCAGGTCGACCGAGGTGCACGCCGACCAGACGGCGACGGCCGCCACCCCCGCGACAACCATCCCGATTCGTGACAAGTGCCGCCTGCGTTCGCCCACGAAAACCGCCTCCACCGCCGAACGGCTTCGAAAAGCGGCGATTATAGAAGGAACTTTCCGGGTGGCAATCGGCGCTCGAGTCCGATAGGATTCCGCCCCCCTTTCGTATGCACCTGGGACGATACAAGCTCCTGCGCCGCGTCGGGACCGGTGGCATGGCCGAGGTCTGGAAGGCGGTCGTCCGGGGCCCCGCCGGCTTCGAGAAGGTGGTCGCGATCAAGCGGATCCTCCCCCACCTCCTGGGGGAGACCGACAGCGAGATGTTCGCCGCGGAGGCGAAGCTGGTCGCCCGCCTGGAGCACCCCAACATCGTTCAGGTCTTCGACTTCGGGGTCGGCGATCCCAACGCCACCCACGGGCCGGGTCTGACCCACGCCGACTACTACATGGCGATGGAGTACGTCGCCGGGCAGGACCTGTGCGACCTGCTCCGGCGCCTCGCCGACCGCGGCCGCCGCATGCCGATCGAGGCGGCGCTGTTCATCGCGGGCGAGGTCGCCAAAGCGCTCGCCTACGCGCACGCCGAGACCGACGCCGACGGCCGTCCGCTGGGGATCGTGCACCGCGACATCTCGCCGCAAAACATCCTGGTCTCCTACCGCGGCGAAGTGAAGGTGGTCGACTTCGGGATCGCCAAGGTGGCGAGCGCCGTGGCGCAGACCCAGAGCGGCGTCTGGAAGGGGAAGATCGGCTACCTGAGCCCGGAGCAGGCGAACCTCCGGCCGCTCGACCACCGCAGCGATTTGTTTGGTATCGGATTGTTGCTCTACGAGATGGTCACCGGCCGGCGGCTCTTCACCGGAGACTCGAGCGACGCCATCTTCGAGAGGATTGCGGCGTTCCAGGGTCTGGAGCCGGCGGCGTTGGCGGAGATCCCGGAGCGGGTGCGGCCGATCGTCGGGCGCCTCCTGCAGGCCGACCGGGAGGCGCGCTACCAGGACGCCGCCGCCGTCGAGGCCGATCTCGGACGGCTGCTCGGCGCGCCGGTGACCCCGTTCCGATCGCTGCTTGCGGGGCTGCTCGAGGAGAACTTCGGCGACGAGCGGCGCGCGGAGGGGATCGAACGGGCCGAGACGGTGGAGAGGACCCAGATCTCCCCCGAGGGTTCGGTGGAGGCCGAGAGGACGGTGCTCTCCACCGGACCCGTCACCTGGATCGCCGCCGAGACCGGCACGGTGATCTCCGGCGGAAACGCGGAGTCGGTGACCTCCGAAGGGCTGGGCCCGAGCGTCGACATGGCCGCCTTCGACGAGGCGACGCCGGCGGGGCCCGAAGATTCGGAGGAGCGGGCCTGGGCGGAGCTGGTCCAGGAGCACGAGCGCGAACACGACCGGCAAGAGACGGTAATCCAGCCGGTCGCGAGCGTCGGCCCCCGCGGCCCCGAACCGATCCGGGCGGTGCGCTGCCGCGTCGATTCGCAAGGACGCGCCCAGGTGGTGCCGGCGCGGCGGTCCGGCGGAGAGATCGACGGGCTCGCCGTCCTCCGCCCCGACGCGCTGATGCGGTCGCTCCGCGGAATCGCCGCGCCTCTTCGGCCGCGCCGCCGGCGCCGGACATGGCTTGCGGCGGCCGCGGCGATCTGCGCGGTGGCGGCGATCCTCGGGATCGGTCTCCGGATCGGCGTCGTTTCGGAACGTCCGGCGACGGCCATTGCCGTGGCCGTGCCCGCCGAGCCGGTGGTGGAACGGTCGCCGGGCACCGACGCCACGAGCCTCGCCGACGCGGACCGGCCGGCGTCGACGCCCGCCACGCGGCGCGCCGCGCCACGGCCGGAGTCGGTCGAGCGGCCCGCGCCGTCCCGCGCCGCCGACGTCGCCCCGACCGCGCCCTCGATCGCGGTCGGAGATGTCGGGAGACCGGCGACGGCGCGCGCGGCCGGCGAAACGACCCCGGCAGCGGCGCCACGCACCCCCACCGAGTCGGCGAAGGCACGCACCGTCACCGAGGCGGCGAAGCCGGGGGCGGTGCGCGGCGGGTGGATCACCGTGCTCGCCGACCCGTGGGTCGAAGTCTGGACCGGCGGCCGCCAGATCAGCGCCGGCGATCCGCTGCGCCGGCTGGAGCTCCCGGCCGGGCGACACGCGTTCCAGTTCATCAACGCGCGCGCCGGATTCCAGGCCGACCGCGTCGTCGAGATCGCCGCCGACCGGGAGACCAAGATCTTCGTCGACGTCGAACGCGGGACCGTCACCGTCGACGGCCGAAACGCCACGTAGCGGCGGTGGTCGGCCCTTCGGGCTCCCTCGGGGCCTCCCCGAACCCCTAGAAGACGCGCCGAACCGAAACGGCGAGGGTGTGACGCTCGTCGCGGTGGCGCGCCTCGCGGAGCGCCGGTTCGATCCGCGCCTCGCCGACACCGCCGTAGCGGACGTGGCGCTCTCGGTAGTCGTACCCGGCGCGCAGGATCCAGCCGTCCGGCCGCTCCCACTCGGCGGCCAGCTCGAAGCCGCTGCCGCGCGCCGATTCGACGCCGGATCCGCGGGCACCGTCGGGGCGCTCCCGCCAGGAGATCCACGGCGCGAACACGATCCCCGCCGACAGGCGCGTCGGAGCGTTGGGGATGGCGGGGAGCGAGGCCGACCCCTCGGCCCCCAGCTCCCAGCCCACCACCGAACGCGACGGAAGGAGCCCGATGGCGCCGGCGGCATCCCGCACGTCACGCGCGCGGTGCCGTTCCCAGGCGATTCCGGTCCATCCGACGACGCGCGGCGAGGCCCCGGTCGCTCCGCCGAATCGCCGCTCGTAGCCGGCGGCGACGCGCCCCTCCGACGCGCTACCGCCCCGCACGCGCGGTCGGGCGCGCTCCGCCTCCACCTCCGCGGCGCGGAGGCCGTACTGGCTCCACGCCAGGTCGAGCGATCCGATCCAGGCATCGCGCGCCACCTCCACCTCGACCTGGGTCGTCGCGCCGCCGAACCAGGTGGCGATCCCGCCACCGTCGACGCCGCGGAGCCGTTCCCGCCGCTCCCGCCACCCCCCCGTTGCGGCGAGACGCGCCTCCCATCCCCGCGGCCAACGCAGCGTCCATCCACCCGAGGCCGGTCGCTCGGAGGCCGGCGGCAGGGCCGATGCCACGGGCGCCGGCGGGGACGAGGCCGCGTCGGGCGCCGCGCCCGATGCCGGCGGCGAACCGGAGGCCGCCTCCCGGTGGGGCGAGGAGGCGGTCGTCGGCGACGAAACCGCCGGCGCACGAGCGGGAGGGGCCGGCTCGCCGTCCACCTCCGCGAACGGATCGGACTTCAGTCGGTGGACGATCCAGGCCTTCAGGCGGGCATCGCCGTCGGCGTCGGGCCATTCGGATCCGCTCACCGCGACCTTCCCCTTGTGCCAGATGGCGGCGCGTCGTTCCCCCTCGCGATCGGCCACAACGACGAGGTGGGTCACGCCGAGGCGCCGCGCCAGGAACGCCAGCCGCCAACGCGAAAGCGCCGGCGGCCGTTTCCTCCATGCGCCGTCGGTGAGCGCGCGACGGTTCCCTTGGGAGAGTGCGACCGCGAGGTGGACCGCGACGGCGCTGCCGGGGGTTCCCTCGAGATCGAGCGACACCGAGCGGAACCCTGGCGCCCGGACCTCCAACCGGTGCCGGCCGCCCGTCACCTGGAGGGTGGAGGCGCCGACCGGACGCTCGTCGACGAAGATCGACGCCCCCCGGGGGACGTTCGACAGGCGAACGGCGAACGTCCGGCCCGACTCCGCACGGACACGGTCGACCAGCTCCGCGAGCGACGGGCGAAACTCGTCGAGGTTCACGGAGTAGTCGGGATCGCGGGTCAGGATCTCCCGCGCTTCGGAGGTCGCCCGCGCGCGCTCCCCCATCTCCAGGAAGACGGCGGCGCGCAGGAGGTGGACGCGGATCCGATCCTCGCTCGAGGCTTGTCGGCCCTCGAACAGGTCCTGCGCCTCGGCCAGATGGTCGAGCGCGCCAGCGAGCTGGTCGGAGACGTAGGCCCGCCGCGCGCGCGCCAGGAGCGCCGCCAGCTCCTTGCGGTCGTACTCGTCGAGCGGCGTGCCGACGGCGCGGTCGTCCCGGCCGTTGAGCGTCGCGGCGATCTCCGAACCCTGCCGGACCTCCATCGGGATCCGGCTCACCTCCGCTTCGATCGCCCGTTCGAGGACGCCGGCCGA
Source organism: uncultured bacterium (assembly GCA_964372275.1). Classification (GTDB taxonomy): domain Bacteria; phylum CAYJRR01; class CAYJRR01; order CAYJRR01; family CAYJRR01; genus CAYJRR01. Next base: position 36,766 of record CAYJRR010000003.1, on the reverse strand, counting down.
GTTGGGATCCTCGACGACCGCGAAGACGGCCACCCGCTCGAGGACGCGCGCGTCGGCGATTGCGGGCGATGCCGCGGCGGCCGTCACGATCGACACCGTCGCGATCGCCCTCGCCGGGAACGCCGTCGTCACGCGCCGTCTCATTCCAGGTTCTGGATCTGCTCTCGGATCCGCTCCGCCACCGACTTCATCTCGATCACCGTGCGGGAGAGCTCCGCGTCGTTGGCCTTGGAGCCGAGCGTGTTCACCTCACGGCCGATCTCCTGCAACAGGAAGTCGAGCTTGCGACCGATCTCCCCGCCTGCGTCGATCGCACTCTCGAGCTGCCCCAAATGGCTTTCCAGGCGCACCAACTCCTCGTGGACGTCGGACCGTTCGGCGAGGATCGCCACCTCCAGCGCCAGGCGCCCCGGATCGAGCGCCGACTCCTCGACGGTGGCCGCGGCGGCCGCCGGCTTGACGCCGGCCGCCGGCGCCGTACCGGCGGCGGCGCCCAGCAGTCGCGCGAGCCGGTCCTTGAGACGGGCCGCCGACTCCTCGACCACCGCCGGCGCCCGGGCCGAAGCCCTTCCCCAGAGCGCTCGCATCGCCGCGGCGAGCTCACGAAGGCTCGCGGCCAGGCGCAGCCCCTCTTCACGCCGCATCGCGACCAGCCGGTCGAGCGCCGAAGCCGTCGCCCGTTCGAGGGCGGGCCAGTCACGCTCGGTGTCGGCCGCCCCGGCGTCGACCGCCACCACGTCGCGAAACGCCGCGATCATCTCCAGGGTGACCTCGCCGGGGAGGGACAGCTCGGAGCGAAGGCGTTCGAACGCCGCGCGAAGGCCACGGGCGAGCCCCTCGTTCACCCGAACCCCCCCTTCGGGAAGCTCCTCCACGAGCCGGGTGACGAAGCAGTCGACCTTCCCGCGGCGCAGCCGTCCGCGCACCGCGTCGACCATCCGCGCCTCGAGCGCGGCGTATTCGCGAGGTCCCTTGACCGAGACGTCGAGGTACCGGTGGTTGACCGACTTGATCTCGACCACGACGCGCCCGCCGGGCAGTTTCGCCTCGGCGCCGCCGAATCCGGTCATCGACAGCATCGGATTTTTCCCGGACACGACGACTCGTGTAGGCCAAAATCGGCCCGTTGACCAGCTTCGAAGAAGGGGCCGCCCGGATCGGCGACGCCGCGGACGTCGACTCCGAGCGTCACGTGTCGCGGCACCGATTCGTCTCGTGCGCGCTGGCGGCGATCGTCGCGATCGCGCTGTTCGTTCCCCTTGCGTTCCTGGTCGCCCATCGGACCCCTCCGGCCCGCGCCGACGCCTCGTCCCATGTGCTCGTTCGATTCTGGGTCCGTCCGGAGCCGGCGGAATCGGCCGTCTTCCAGGCCGCCCTTCTATGGTTTCCTCTCTTCTTCCTGGTCTGGTTCGGATGGAAGCTCGACCGGCGACTGGATCGGTGGACGTCGCATGGGCCGAGGGCCTGGTGTTGGTCGCTGGCGCTCCTCGGCGGCGGGGTCGCGCTCTGGACCCATACGGGCGACCCCTTCCCGTACTGGAGCTTGCACGCCCTCCCGGCCCACCCGTTTTTCGTCGTTCCCGCGTGTCTCGCCGGGCTGGTGTCGGCCCGATGGGCGGGTCGGGTTTCGCCTCGACTCGAGCTCCTGGTCGCGTGGGCGATCGTCGCGGCGGTCTGCGCGCCGTTGATCGGCGTGGGAGTCTTTTCGACGTCGGATCCGTACGTGCATACGTCCGATGGACACTTCGAGTCCGCGTTCCACTCGGTCCTGTCCTCCGTTCGCGGGCATCCGCCGCTCCTCGACTCCGGCGCCCAGTACGGCCTCTATGGCGTGCTCCTCGCGCCGCTGTTCAAGCTCATCGGACTCGACGTCGTCCGATACTCGTTGACGTTCACGGCTCTGACCGTGGTGGCCCTGGTCCTGCTCTGGATCGCGTTGCGCCGCGCGACCGGCGAGCTGTGGTTCGCGACGCTCGGCTGGGCGGCGGGGGTCTCGTTCTCCTTTCTCGCGTCCCATGCGAAGGGGGTCGCGCTCCTCGGGAACCGGTTTCTCCTGGACCCCTATTTCCAACTGCTCCCGATTCGGGTCCTCTTCCCCGCGTCGGCGATCGGGCTGGCGGCCGCCATGGCGACCCGCCCCCGGCCCGCGCGCTACCGGTGGATCGCCACGGCGTTCCTCTCGGTGGGGGTGCTCTGGAATCTCGAATCCGGAATCGTGGCCTTCGTCGCGTGGCTCGCCTTTCTCGCGTATCGCGAGCTTGCGCGGCGTCCGTTCCAGCGTTCGGCGATCGCCGCCGCCGCAGGCCGCGTCGGCTCCGGACTGCTCGTCTTGGCCGCCGCCGTCGCGGCGTTCTCGCTGGCATTTCGCGTCGGGGTCGGCGCCTTTCCCGACTGGGCCGCCCACTGGAGCTACCAGAAGACCTTCTACGGGAGCGGATTCGGCATGTTGCCGATGTCGATTCGCGAGAGCTGGCAGCTTGCCGCCATCGTCTACGTCTTCGGCCTTGCCTATTCGATCCGTCCGCTCGTTCGCCGCGACGGCGCCGCGACCGAACGACACGCGCTCGTCCTGGTGCTCACCGTCGTCGGAACGGGACTGTTCGTGTACTACCAGGGGCGGAGCCATTGGCGGGTCTTCGTGGGTGTGTCCTGGCCGGCGATCTTTCTCGGAACGATCTTCGTCCGGAGGTTCCTGGCGACGACCCGGTCCCGAGCGTGCGCCTCCGGAGTGGCCCTGGTCCTGCTGTCGTGGCTTGCGACCGGACTGGCCGCCGGATACGACCTCCGTTTCCACCTCGCGGAGCGATGGCGGCGCCTGTGGGCAGACGCGCGCGGCGAGGGGGAAGCCGACCCCGACCAGGCCTTCCTCGCATCCCTTCCCGCCCGCGGGCGACCGTTGTTCCTGTCGCTGAACGCGTCGACCCTCTACCTGAAGACCGGCACACCGCCGGCCTTCCATCCCAGCCTCACCGAGATCCTGACCGTTCACGATCGGGACCGGCTCGTGGAGACCGTCAAGAAACACGCGTCCGACCGGGTGCTCGTCCTCGATTCGAGGATGCTCCAACGATCCCCGGAGCTGCTGCACTGGAGGCCGTTCCTCCACTTCGCCGAGGCGAACTACTTCATCGAATCACGCAGCCCCACCGGCCGGTTCTGGTTGCTGATGCCGAGGGACCTGGCTCCGCCGGAGTGACGGATCGGTGCGTGCGATCGTCGACGGCGACCGATTTTTCCCGGACACGGCGACTCGCGTAGGCCAAAATCGGGCCGTTGACCAGCCTCGAAGAACGGTTCGCCCGGATCGGTGACGTCTCGGCGGTGATCGCGGCGGGGGTCGACGATCCGTTCGTGCGGGCGGCCGTCGCCTGGTTCCCTCGGCTTCGACCCGATGGCGGCCGCGACGCGCTCGCGCAGGCGCTGCCGGACGGCGGGGCCCTCGATCGATGGCGGCCCCATCGCGCGGCGATGCGCCTGCCGGCGGAGGCGCTGGGGCGTCCGGTCCACGCCAAGTACTACCTCCCGAAGAATCGTCTCGCGCTGGCGTTCGACCTGCTCTTCCCGACACGGGGCGAGACCTCCTGGAGGATGGGGCGCCTGCTTTCCGCCGCCGGGGTCGCCACCCCGGAGCCGCTCCTGCTCCTCCGCCGCCGCGCGGGCCTGCTTCACCGGGAGACGCTCCTTCTCGCCCGCCCTCTCGACGACGGAACGCTGCTCACCGACGAGCTCAAGCGCCTGCGCGCGGCCGGATCGGCGGCGGGACCGCTTCTACGGGAGGTGGCGATCCTCGCCGCCCAACTCCACGCCGGCGGCTTCTTCCACGGCGACTTCACCGCCAGCAACGTGGTGATCGCCGGACCCGCCGGACGGCGGCGTCTCTGGCTGATCGACCTCGATCGGGCCAAGGACCTGCGTCCGTTGCCGGAGGCGCTTCGTCGCCACGTGCAGGCGCTCGACCTCCGGATGCTGCTGCTCACGACCTGGGCCGAGGTGAACCGGCGGTCGTGGCTGCGGCTGCTCGCGGTCTACCTTCGCGAGCGGCGATTCCGCCGGGGACCGGCCAAGGCCTTCGCCGCGCGTGTCCTTCGCGCGCGGCGTGGCTTGTATCGACTCGGCGCCGCGGGGTCGACCCTCGGCGGCCGCCTGCCCTGGAACGGATCGCCGTAGCCGTATCCGACGGTGTTCGGATCCGATCGGTATCGGTATCCGAATCCGAACCGATCCGATCCGGTTACTATCTATCTATGCCCCTCCTGCTCGCCGCCGTCGACTGGAAGCAGGCGCTCGACGCGACGAACCAGTTCCTCACGCACCCCGACTTCGACAAGGCGATCCACAATCCGTGGTTCCTGGGGATCTCGGCCGGCTTCTGCCTGCTCGCGCTGTTCCGGGGTTGGAAGGGGTTCCTCACCTGCTACATCGGCGGGCTCGCCGCGTGGGGTGTGGTCCACCACACCGTGCTGAAAGACCGGCTCGCGGCCGCCGACTCGACGGCGAACGTCTGGATCTTCGCCGGTCTCATCCTCGTGATCTCGGGGGTGGCGATGTACGTGCTCCTGATCCGGGACTGACCGGGTCGGTCCGACCGTCGGGCTCCGTCGGAGCCGCTCCGAACCCCTCCCCGCCGGTGAGGGCGCGCACGATCTCGTCGAGCCGTTCCTTGCAGTCGCTCAGTCGCTCGGACGGCGCGCGGGCCTCGACGCGCACCGTCCGTGGGCCGGTCGACAGCCAATAGCCGAGGTCGACGCGCTCCGGCGTCGGCGGCAGGAAGGTGGCCGTCCAGATGGCGTCGACCGGGAGGATGGGGGACGGCCAGTCGACTCGAGCGAGGTAGTAGATCTCCCGTCCCCGCGCAAGGAGGGCCTTCACCGCCGCCTCGTCGGGTGGCAGCGCCGCTTCGATCGACAGATCGACGATGCACCCCTCCGGCACCGGCTAGCGGAATCGGGCGCGCACCTCCCCCTCGGGCGGCGGTCCGCTGTCGTCGGCGGGAAAGCGAAGGCTTCCGGCCCAGCCCTCCGGAAGCGTCGTCCCGATTCCGCTGCGGGGATCGAAGAACCGAACCGTCTCCCCGGCGAGGAGGAGCGTCGCGTCGGAAACGAGCACCGGCGCCGCCGGCGCCCTCGGAAAGGGGACGGCCCCGGGGATCGTCGGCCGCTCCGCGCAGGCCACCAGCGACAGGAGCGCCGCTCCGGGAAGCGACGCCCGCGTCGATCGCCACCGCCCCACGCCGGACCCGGGCGCCACCGACCCCCCGCGAGCCATGGCCTCCTAGCCTGCCCCTTTCCGAGCGCCGCCGCCACTGGCGGAGGCGACCTACAAGATCGATATTCTTTATTGACAATGATATAAAATGATACTTAATTATAGTTATTCCTGGGGGGCCGAACGTGGACGATCTCTACAAGGGAAAGCGGCTGCTGACCGAGATGTTCAAAATCGAACGCACCGAATCGCGCCCGCGAACCGGACTCGAGGTGCTGACCGCCGCCGAGGAGGAGCAGATCGGGCTCGCCGTCGAGTGCGCCTTCGAGCGCTACGTCGAGAGGGGCCCTCGCGTCGCCGAGCTCTACGGCGGGCTGTTCTGCATCGCCCGCGCCCCCCGCCACTACGTCTGACCCTCACGCGCCGAAAAACGAGGAGCCACCGATGACGATCCCCAAGGCGATCTTCCCCTACCGCTCGGTCTCCCAGCGGCTGGCGCTCGACTACGACGAGGTCGACGAGCTGCTCGACTCCCTCTTCGCCAATCTGTTCCAGGACCTGTTCGACGTCGGACCGGTCTCCGATCACGACGTCCCGAGCGCGCGCGATCCGAGGAGCGACGCCAGGCGGTCGGAGGCGGTGTAGGCGTCGACCCGGCCGGCGGCGACCTCCTCCACGACGGCGCGCGCCGCCGGGTCGTCGGCCAGCAGCCGCTCCAGGTTGACGTCGACCCGCTCGGCGAGGATCTCGCGCAACACCCGCGCGGCCCGCCCGCCCGCCCCCCGCCCGCCGGAGCGGGCGGCGCGGTGGGCGCCGTGTCGGAGAAGCGTCTCGTACAGCTCGCGCACCCCTTCCCCGCGCACCGCCGAGGTCGACAGCACCGGCGTCTCCCAACCGTCCCGCGGTCCCCGCAGCGCCACGAGGTTCTGCAGGTCGCCGACCATCCGGTCGGCCCCTTCGCGGTCGGCCTTGTTCACGACGAACAGGTCGGCGATCTCCAGCAGCCCCGCCTTGAGCGTCTGCACCGCGTCCCCCGCCTCCGGAACCAGGACGACGACGGTGGTGTCGGCCACCTCCATCACGTCGAGCTCGGTCTGACCGACGCCGACCGTCTCGACCAGCACCACGTCGCGCCCCTCGGCATCGAGCACCAGCCGGATGTCGCGCGTGGCGCGCGACAACCCGCCGTGCCGCCCGCGCGTGCCGAGGCTGCGGATGAAGACCCCACCGTCGAGCGAATGTCGGACCATGCGGATGCGGTCCCCCAGCACCGCGCCGCCGGAGAAGGGGCTGGACGGGTCGACCGCGATCACGCCGACCCGCTTGCCGTCGGCCCGGAAGGAGGCGATCAGATGGTCGACGATCGTGCTCTTTCCGGCGCCCGGGGGACCGGTGATCCCGATGCAGGGGACTCCGCGCGTCCGCCGGTGGATCTCGGACATCACCGACGCCAGGTTCGATCCGCGGCGCTCCACCTGCGTGATCAGCCGGGCCACCCCCACCGGGTCCCCGGCGTCCATGCGGCGGATCCATTCGAGCGGGTCCCGCGCCACGACCGGCACCGTACCCCGCCGACGAACGCCGCGGCAAGCGGGGCATCCGACTCCCGATCGGATCCGTATCGGTAGCGGATCGGTTCGGTTCGCGGTGCTCCGGTTGCCGCGGTTGGAAAGGGGGGCGTAGAATGCTCACATGCTCCGACGGTTCGCCGCCTTGGCGGTCCTGTTCGTCGCGCAGCTCCTCGCCGGATGCGCCCCCGAGCTCTATCCGGAGGACGATCTCCCCCTCTACGAGGAGCGTCCGGTCTTCGGGACCTTCGACGCGCCGTTCAACGTCGCCTGGGACGCGTCGGTGCAGGCGATGGAGCAGAAGTTCCAGCAGATCGAGGCGTCCGAGCGCTCCAAGGGGTTGATCATCACCGAATGGATCCTCGGCCAGTCCGACTACGTCTTTGCCAACTACGGCGGCACAAGAATCCCGGTGAAGGTGAAGTACAAGGTGCAGGTGCGCCTCACCTCCTCCGGAAACCGGACGACGATCCGGGTGACGACCAGCGAGAAGGTGTTGAAGGACGTCATCTCGGCGAACCTCGAGTTCAACGGCCGGATCTACGAATGGATCGACATCCCCTCCTCCACGGCCAAGGAGATCGAGGTGATCGAACGGATCCAACAGGCGCTGCAACGGAAGCGCAGCGCGAGAGGATGACCATGCGCTCTCCCCGCACGCGCGACCGCCGTCCCACTCGTCGACGCGCGCGCCCACGCGCGGCCGCGCTCGCCCTCCTGCTCCTTGCGTCGGGGCTGGCGGCCGGCTGCGCCGCGACCGTCGGGGCCGACGCCACGCACCTGGAGTACGGCTACTGCCAGCGGTCGGTCCGGCATCGGCACAACGACCACGTCTTCCTCGGCGACTACCACGACCACTCGCTCTGCGAGTGGCTCCGCTACGAATAGCTCGTGCCGGAACCCACCCTCGCCGAGCTGGTTCGCGCTCCCAAAAGCCTGGCCGAGACCGGCCTCGAGGAGAGCGTGCTGGTCGACCTCGCCCTCAAGATCATCCACCGCAACGGCTACGCACGCGGGATCGACATCGCCGACGTCATCGCCCTCCCGTTCGCCGACGTGACCGAGGCGATCATCGACCGCCTCAAGGAGGAGAAGTTCGTCGAGGCGCGCGGCGGCCAGGATTTCGGCAAGTCGACGATGGAGTTCTCGCTCACCGAGCGCGGCCGCAACAAGGTGACCGAGGCGATGAGCCGCAACACCTACATCGGCCCGGCGCCGATCCCCTTCGATCGCTATCGACGGGCCGTCGCCTTGCAGGGGATCCGGGAGGTGACCGTCACCCGCGAGCAGATGAAGGAGGCGATGAAGGACCTCATCATCAATCCGCGCGTCTTCTCGCTGATGGGCCCGGCCGCCAACTCCGGGCATTCGATGTTCCTGTTCGGAAAACCCGGCAACGGGAAGACCTCGGTCGCCGAGCGCCTGGCGCGCTGCCTGGGCGGCGAGGTCTACACGCCGCACGCCGTGGAGTTCGCCGGGAGCATCATCAAGGTCTACGACGAGATCGTGCACAAGCGGGTCGACGCCAAGATCGACCCCAACGACGTGGCGGCCAAGGTGCGCGCCGGCTCGATCGACCTGCGCTGGGTCAAGACGCAACGGCCGTTCGTGATGGTCGGCGGCGAGCTGACGCTCGAGAACCTCGATCTCATCTACCACGAGTATTCGAAGTTCTACGAAGCGCCGTTCCAGATGAAGGCCAACTGCGGGATCTTCCTGATCGACGACTTCGGCCGGCAGGCCTGCCGCCCGCAGGAGCTCCTGAACCGCTGGATCGTGCCGCTGGAGTCCCGCGTCGACTTCCTGACCCTCCACACCGGGCAGAAGATCAACGTCCCGTTCAACGAGCTGATCATCTTCTCCACCAACCTGGAGCCGAAGGACCTGGTCGACGAGGCGTTCCTCCGCCGCATCAAGTTCAAGATCGGCTTCGACAGTCCGACCTACGAGGAGATGGTGAAGATCTTCGAGGCGATGTGCGCCGCCAAGGGGATCGAGTTCTCCGAAGAGGCGGTGAAGTACATCTGGAACCGGCAGTACGTGGAGAAGAAGTTCGAACCCCGCTCCGTCCACCCCCGCGACGTCCTCGGCCAGATCGAGTCGATCGCCAAGTACTACGCCGTCCCCCCGAAGCTGGCGAAGGAGCTGATCGACCGGGCGTGCGACTCCTACTTCGTGCGGCTGTAGCGCCGAGCCGCATCGGCCCCCCTTCCCCATGAGCCGACCGTCGCGCAGGCCGCTCCTCCTCGCGCTCGCCGCCGTCGTTCCGCTCTCCGCGTGCTGCTTCGTCACCCAGCCGTGGGTGCGTCCGCGTCCTCCCACCGGCATCGGCCGCGAGGTCGACCCGGCGCGCCTCGAAGCGCACGTCCGCGCCCTCGCCGAGCGTTTTCACCCGCGCGATTACCAGCACGCCGCCAACCTCGACGCCGCGGCCGCGTACCTCGCGGAACGGTTCGCCGAGGGCGGCGGCCGGGTCTCCGAACAGCCGTTCCGCGCCGCTCACGAGGCGCGCGGCGCGGAGTACCGGAACGTGATCGCCTCCTTCGGCCCCGAGGCGGGACCGCGGATCGTCCTGGGCGCCCACTACGACACCGCCGGTCCACAGCCCGGCGCCGACGACAACGCCAGCGGCGTGGCGGTGCTGCTGGAGGTGGCGCGGCTGTTGGGGGAGACGCGCGAGCTCTCCACCCGCGTCGACTTGGTGGCCTACTCGCTGGAGGAACCGCCGTTCTTCCGCACCGACCGGATGGGGAGCGCCGTCCACGCCGAATCGCTCGCGCGCGAAGGGGTCGAGGTGCGGGCGATGCTCTCGATCGAGATGGTCGGTTTCTTTACCGACGAACCGAAAAGCCAGCGCTTCCCGACGGCGTTGCTGCGCCCGCTCTACCCTTCCCGCGGCAACTTCATCGCCGTGATCGGGAAGGTGGGACAGGGATCGTTCGTGCGCCGGGTGAAGGCGGCCTTCGCCGGCGCCTCCAATCTTCCCGTCCGCTCGATGAACGGCCTGGCCAGGATCCCCGGCGTCGACTTCTCCGATCACCTGAACTACTGGGCCCACGGCTGGACCGCCGGGATGATCACCGACACCTCGTTCTACCGGAACGACCGCTACCACACCGACCGCGACGTCCCGGAGTCGCTCGACTATGCGCGGATGTCGAAGGTCGCCGCCGGCGTCTACCAGGCGACGCTGGCGTTGGCGGAAAGGCCGTAACGCCGCGCGCGTCGCGCGCCGCGACGCGGCGAAACCGATCGGTACGAAAAAACGAAAGCCCGGCGGGATACCGGGCCATCGAACCGTCTGGAGCGGGAAACCGGACTTGAACCGGCGACATTCACGTTGGCAACGTGACGCTCTACCAACTGAGCTATTCCCGCGAGCTGCCTGAACGAATACCCACCGGCCCGGTCGAAGTCAAGCGCCTTTGGCGTCGGCCGCGGGCGCGCCCTCCCGCAGGCGGCTCATGCGCCAGAACTCGTAGCAGTACTCCCATCCCGACTTCAGCGAGAGCCAGGCCGAGATGAACATCAGCCACAGTCCGACGACGTGGGTGTCGATCTCCAGGTATTCGTAATGGATCAGCAGGAACGACAGGCCGGTCATCTGGTAGGCGGTCTTGTACTTCCCACCCCCGCTGGCGGCGATGATGATCCCCTCGGCGCTGGCGATGCCACGCAGTCCGGTGATCACCAGCTCCCGCGCGAGCAGCAGGACGACCAGCCACGCCGGGATGCGACCCAGGGGGATCAGCATCACCATCACCGCCATCACCATCAGCTTGTCGGCCAGCGGATCGAGGAAGGCCCCCACGACCGAAACGGTCCCCTGCTTGCGCGCGAGGTAGCCGTCGATCACGTCGGAGATCGCCGCCACGACGAAGATCACCATCGCCGTCCACCCGGCCCACGGGCGATCGGTGAACAGGAACGCCATCACCGCCGGGATCATCAGGATCCGGCCGACGGTGATGACGTTGGCCGCGTTCCAGAATCCCGGTTTGCGTGGCGTCCGCGCCGACATCGGGGGGCGGTTGTAACAAGTCGCCGGCGCGTTGTCTTCCCCGACGAACCGCTACGGCAGGGTACGGGCCGAGAATCCGCGCTCCCGGTAGTCGCGGTCGGCCTCCTCGACCTTGGCGACGTAGCCGAGCGTCTCCCGGATCTCCGGGACGCGTCGGACACGCCGCACCACGCCCTCCCCGCAGTTGTAGGCGGCGACGGCGAGCTTCCGATCGCCGCGGAACTCGTCCAGCAGCCACCGCAGGTAGGCCACCCCTCCGCGGATGTTCTGCGCCGGATCGTGGACGTTCTTCACGCCGAATCGCTCCGCCGTCCCGGGCATCAACTGCATCAGCCCACGCGCCCCCGCGGCCGACACGGCCCCCGGATCGAACTTCGACTCGGTGCGGATCATCGCCTTCACCAGGAACGGATCGACCCGGTACTGCTCCGCGAACTGGAGGATCAGCGGGTCGAACTTCCGCTCGAGAAGGGCGTGATCGACCGTCGGATCGGCGGCGGGAGGCTCGCGGGCGAAGACGACGACCGCGTCCGGCGTCGTCGGCGAGTCGGTGAAGAGGAGGTTCCCCGATTCGTCCCGGGCCAGATAGATCGTGCCCGCCCGGGCGGTTCCGGCCACGAGGAGCAGACCCAACGCCAGTGTCACCCGACGACCCACCGCTGCCACGATTTTACGCTACTCTTCGCCGTTCACGGCATGGAGACACGCGTCGACTTCCTGGTGATCGGCGGGGGCATCGCGGGGCTGTCGTTCGCCCTGCGCGCCGCGCGTCACGGGACGGTCGCGGTGATGACCAAACGGGGGGCGACCGAGTCGAACACCGCGCACGCCCAGGGGGGGATCGCCGCCGTTCTCGACCCGGAAGACACCTTTGAAGACCACGTACGCGACACCGAGACGGCCGGGGCGGGCCTGTGCCACCACGAGATCGTGGAGTTGGTCGTCCGCGACGCGCCGGACCGCATCGCCGAGCTGGTGGCGCTCGGGGCGCGCTTCGCCCGCGCCGACGGCGGCGCGTGGGAGCTCGCCCGCGAAGGGGGGCACAGCCGGCGGCGCGTGGTGCACGCCGGGGACATCACCGGCCGGGAGATCGCCCGCGCCCTGGTCGCGGCGGCGGAGGCGGAGCCGAACCTGCTCTTCCTCGAGCACCATGCCGCGATCGACCTGATCACCGCGCGCAAGACGGAGAGGAAGGCCGGCCGCCCCCGGGCGGGCGAACCGGACCGGGTGCTCGGCGCCTACGCCCTGGAGGTCCCCACCGGCCGCGTCCACGCGATCCAGGCGCGCATCACCACGCTGGCCACCGGCGGTTCGGGGAAGGTCTACCTCTACACCTCGAACCCCGACGTGGCGACCGGGGACGGGGTGGCGATGGCCTACCGCGCCGGCTGCTCGGTGGCGAACCTGGAGTTCATGCAGTTCCACCCGACCTGCATGTTCCACCCGCAGGCCCGCTCGTTCCTGATCTCGGAGGCGGTGCGCGGCGAGGGGGGGATCCTCCGCACCGCGGACGGGGCCGCCTTCATGGAGCGCTACCACCCGATGAAGGACCTGGCGCCGCGCGACGTCGTCGCCCGGGCCATCGACTCGGAGCTGAAGCGGCGCGGCGACGAGTTCGTGCTCCTCGACATCACCCACCGCGGAGAGGCGTTCGTCCGTGAACGCTTCCCGAACCTGTGGCAGACGGCGAAGGGGTTCGGGGTCGACATGGCGACCGAACCGATCCCGGTGGTGCCGGCGGCGCACTACCAATGCGGCGGAGTGGTGACCGACGACCGGGGGGAGACCGACCTCCGGAACCTGTTCGCCGTCGGGGAGGTCGCCTGCACCGGTCTGCACGGCGCCAACCGGCTCGCCTCCAACTCGCTCCTCGAAGGGGCGGTCTTCGGCGCGCGCGCCGCGGCGGCGGCGATCGAACGGCTTCCGGAGGTCGGCCGCGACGAGGCCCCGCCCGCCTGGGACCCGGGCACCGCCGTCGATTCGGACGACGCCGTCGTCGTCGCCCACAACTGGGACGAAGTCCGCCGCACGTTGTGGAACTACGTCGGCATCGTGCGCACCGACAAGCGCCTCGCCCGCGCCAAGGCGAGGATCGAGCTCCTGCTCCAGGAGATCGGCGAGTACTACTGGAACTTCAAGGTGACGCGCGACCTGATCGAACTGCGGAACATCGCGCTGGTCGGCGACCTGGTCATCCGCTGCGCGCGGGAGCGGCGGGAGAGCCGGGGCCTCCACTACACGCTCGACTGCCCGGAGTCCCGCGAGGAGTGGCGCCGCGACACCGTCCTCCGCTCGCCGGCGAGGTAACGACCCCGGTCCCGACCCCGGCCGTTCGTCACCGCGCCGCGGTGCCGGCTTCCGCCTCCGCCCTTGCGGGGGCCGGGGTGTCGGCCTTCGTCCGGTCGAACGTCATCTCCGCCGCTCCGATGGCGCTCGCCACCTGGAGCCGCAGCGTCTTCGACGCTTCGCTCAAGCCCGGACGCGGAAACTTCACCAGGTAACCGCGCGTCCAGGGGGTGAACTGCGGGTAGAACGCCCGCGTGATCGGATCGTCGTCGGGGATCTTGGAGACGACCAACGGCTCGACGTACGCCCCCTGGTCGTCGAACAGCCGGAGCTTCCAGATCGACGTGCGCTTGGAGAAGTCGTTCCAGCGCGTCTCGCCGGTGTAGGCGGCGAAAAACAGCTCGTGGTAGCGCTCCGCCTCCGCGTGCTCGCGCGCGTTCATCTCGTCCCGTGCCGGCTCCGAAAGCAGGTATCGCCGTGCGTATTCGTCGACGTAGGCGTCGCGGAAGGCCGCCGACCGGTAGGTCGCGGTGGCGAGCAGCTTGGTCTCCAGCCCGTCGTAGACCTTCTCCGTCCGCGTCCACTCGGTGTGCGCCCGCCCGTAGTCTTTCGGCCGCACGTCGGCGGTCGCCGCGGCGTTCGCCATCCGCGAGCGCGCGCCGCCGCAGCCGGACGCCGCAATCGCCGCCAACGCCGCGATCCAGAGAGTCGGACGATCAGGCCAACGCACGTCGCACCTCGTCGATGGTGAAGATCGCTTCGTGGTCGTATCCGGCGGCGCGGATCGTCGCCGCCCCGCCCTCTTCGCGGTCGACGAGGCAGACGATCTTCGCCACCCGCAAGCCCGCCTCCTTCGCCCGCTCGGCCGCCTTCAGGCTCGAACCGCCGGTCGTCACCACGTCCTCGACGATCGCCACGCGCGTCCCTTCGGGAAGGAACTTGGCCCCTTCGACGTAGGCCCGCGTGCCGTGCCCCTTCGGCTCCTTGCGCAGGATGAAGGCCGGTAGCGGGCGGCCGTCCAGGAAGGAAAGGACGGCGCAGGCGGCGACCAGCGGGTCGGCGCCGAGGGTGGGACCGCCGACGGCGTCGACCGCCGCCCCCCGCCGCACCGCATCCAGCAGGAGCCGGCCGGCGAGGTACAGACCCTCCGGCTCGAGCGTCGTCTGCTTGCAGTCGAGGTAGAAGTCGCTCTCGCGGCCGGAGGCAAGCGTCACCTTGCGGTTTTCGTAGGATCGCTGCGCGAGCAGCGCCGCCAGGCGTCTCCGCTCGACCGGCGGGAGCGCCGCCCGTGGCGCCGCCGTCGTCACGCGCGCTCCTTGTCCGACGCGAGACCCGGCTCGAAGCGGCTGCCCGCCCCGGCCTCGTAGGTCAGCTCGCGCGCGGCGTCGAAGGCGATCGCCTCCGCCAGCTCCTCGGTCAAGGCCGAGGTGACCGGCGCGCGGGAGGCCTTCGGCGTCGCCGCCGCCGCCGCCGCCGCCACCGCCGCCTCCGCCGCCGGCGTGCTCAGACCGCCGACCAGCTTGCCGCCCCCCTCCAGCCGCACTTCGGGGGCGATCACGTCGCCGCGGACCACGCCGCGCACCACGACCCGCCGTGCCCGCACCTCGGCGCGGACCTCCGCCCCCTCTTCGACGATCACCTCTCCGTCGGAGACGATCCGTCCCTCCAGGAGCGACCCGCGCGCGACGACGGTCACCGAACCCATGAGCTCCGCCCTTCGGGCTGTTCGGGGAACTCCCCGAACCCCTGGTGGCTATATAGCACGCCGAGCGTCCCCCGTTCGTCCGCGCGTCGGCGTCATGCCCGCGTGTCGAGCCACCGCACCAGGTCGGAGAGCATCCGCTCCTTCTCCGGGTCGTTGTGAAGCTCGTGGTACCAGCCGTCGTAGACGGTGAGCGACTTGTCGGTGCTCGCCGTCCGTCCGTGGAACTCCGCCGATCCGGCGGCCGAGGTGATGGCGTCGGCCCCCCCGTGAAGGATCAGGTACGGCGTCTCCATCTCTCCGGCGCGGGCGTTGATCCGGTCGATCGCCGCCAGGAACTCCGCCCCCCAACGCACCGTCGCCTTGCGTTCGACGAGGGGATCGCGCACGTAGGCCGCGCCGACCGCCGGGTCGCGGGCGAGCGCCGCCGGATCGACCTCGTTCGCGAGCGCCAGCGACGGAACGATCCGGGAGAGAACCTTGGCGGCGACGATCTTCGCCATCGGGACCTTCACCGCCAGCTTGAACGGCGGCGCCGTGGCGACGACCCCCCACACCGTCGGACGGCGCAGCGCCGCCCAGGTGAAGGCGACGAGCGATCCCATGCTGTGGCCCCAGACGAACACCTTCCCGCCGCCGGCGGCCGCCTTCGCCTCGTCGTAGACCTTCTGCAGGTCGTCGACGTAGTCGTCGAAGCGATCGACGTGGACGCGCCGGCCGCCCGAGCGGCCGTGCCCGCGGTGGTCGTAGGCGAAGAACGACCAGCCGGCGTCGAGGAGACGCCGTTCGACGTGCGCATAGCGCTCGAGGTGCTCGGCGACGCCGTGCACCAGGAGCAGCGTCCCCTTCGGGCGGTCGGCCTTCCGGAAGCGGAGACGCAGGTCGATTCCGGGCGCGACCGCCAGCCTCGTGTCCGCGCTCACTTACGCCTCCCCTTCGGTGGAATCGGCTGCAGGCCCGACGCCGGCCGCCGGCCCGAGGCGACGAATGTGGGACCGACGCCGCCGGATCGCACCGCTCAACACGCCGGTGATCACGTAGATGATGAGCATCGCCAGGGCCGTCGCGGCGAGGTCGATGCGGTGCTCGGCCCAAAAGGCACGAGCCAGCTCCGACATGGCGGCGCCCGTCGACATGAGGGGAGTCTTAGCCGAGGACCCGTTCGCGGCGCAATCGGCCGATCTCGTCGGCCGAAAACCCGGCCTCGCGCAGGACGGCCTCGCCGTCCTCGCCGGTCCGCGCCACCGGCCCTCCCGCCACCGCCGCCGACCAAGGACGGAAGGCGGTGCGCGGAACGTCGATCGTCCCGAGGCGCGGATCGTCGATCCGGAGCACGGCGCCACGCGCCTGCGCGTGCGGGTGGGCGAGGACCTCCTCCCCCTCCAGCACCGGCTCGACGCAGGCGTCGGCGCCGTCGAGTCGCTCCCGCCACTCCGCGAGGGTCCGGGAGGCGATGAGCCGTTCCAGCTCGTCGTGCAGGCGGCGGCGGGCCTCGGGATCGCCCATGGCGCGAAGCGCCTCGTGCGCGAGATCCTCGCGCCCCACCGCTTCGACGAAGCGCCGCCAGAACTTGGGCTCCAGGTTGGCCACCGCGAGCCACCGCCCATCGCGGGTCCGATAGGCCCGGTAGTTCGGGTCCTTGCCGGAGAGCGCCGCGGCCCCCCGCCGCATCGTCTCGCCTGCGAGCTGCCCCGCCAGGTGCAGCGTCATCAGCGACAACGCGGCGTCGTACATCGACACGTCGAGGCAGGTGCCGCGGCCGGAACCCGGCGATGCGAGCTCCGCCCGCTCGCGGGCCAGAAGCGCCGCCAGGATCGAGCCGACGGCGGTGAGCGACGCCGCCAGGTCGGCGATCGGAATCCCCGCGTGCGCGGGCGGGCCGTCGGCCGGGCCGCCGATCCCCAACACCCCGGCGAGCGCCTCGTAGTTCAGGTCGTGGCCGGCGCGATCGCGCAGCGGTCCGCTCTGGCCGTAGCCCGACAGCGAGCAGAGCGACAGGCGCCGGTTGCGCGCGTGCAACCGCTCCCAACCGATCCCCAGGCGGTCGAGGACACCGGGCCGGAACCCTTCGACCACGACGTCGGCGCGCTCCGCCAGGCGAAGCAGCGTCTCGGCGCCGCCGGCCGACTTCAGGTCGAGGACGATGCTTCGTTTGCCGCGATTGAGCGCGGCGAACAGCGCCCCCACCGCCGGCCCGCCGTCCGTCGCGGCGTGCGCCGGCGGGATCGCGCGTACCAGGTCTTCGTCCCCGGGCGACTCGACGCGGATCACCTCCGCGCCGAGATCGACCAGGCACAGCGTGGCGAACGGACCGGGCAGGAGCCGGGTCAGGTCGAGGACACGGATCCCGGCGAGCGGTACCACTACCCCTTGAGGACCGAGCTGAGCTTCAGGGCGAGGCTCATGTCCCCCGCCACCTTCAGGCGGCCCTGGAGGAACGCCATCTGCGGGTTGAGCTTTTCCGAGATGATGTCGACGAAGTCGTTCGACGAGACGGTGATCGTGCACTGCGCCTTGCCCGCCGGACCGGCGACGACCTGCGCCTGGGGAAGGTCGATCGTCCAGGTTCCGCCATTGTCGCCGGTGAGGTCGAACTGGTAGACGGCGTTGATCGCCTTGGCCTTGGCCGGGTCGGACTGGAGGCGGGTGTGGATGCGCTCCTCGAAGATCTGCTTGGGGGTGAGCGGGGCGGCGGCTTCGGTCATGGCGGGCTCCTTGTGAATGATAATTCAGTCAACGCCGGACGAGACAGCCTAATGGCGATCCGCGCCCCTGTCAACGCACTGCGTTACTGCGACCGCACGGCAGGTCGGGTTCCGGTCGGATCGGGCCCGATCGGATCGCGGCGCCATGCTCACGCCGCGTCCGAGGCGCTTTCGGTGTAGAAGCCGTCGAGGATCGCCTTGTACTTTTCGGTGACCGCCTTTCGCTTCACCTTGAGGGTCGGCGTCAACTCCCCGGCGTCGATCGTGAAGTCCTTCTCGAGCACCGCGAACTTCTTCACCTGCTGGTAGCTCTCGAGCTCCTTGTTTCGTTCCTTGATCGCCTTCTCCAGAACGTCGCGCACCGCCGGGCTTTTCACCCCGTCGGCGTAGCTCAAGCCCATCTTCGCCACCTCGTCGGGGTTCAAGGTGATCAGCGCCGACACGAACTTGCGCTTGTCTCCATGAACCATCACTTGAGAGACGAGGGGGATCGTCTTGAGCTTCGCCTCGACGTACTGGGGGGCGATGTTCTTCCCACCCGCCGTGACGATCAGGTCCTTCTTTCGGTCGGTGATCCGCAAGAATCCGTCGGCGTCGATCTCGCCGATGTCGCCGGTGGCGAACCAGCCCTCCTTGGTCAACACGGAGGCGGTGTCCTCGGGCTTCTTGTAGTAGCCCTGGAAGACGCCGGTTCCGCGGATCAGGATCTCCCCGTCCTCGGCGATCTTGATCTCCGTCCCCGGAACCGCCGGCCCCACCGTCCCGAACTTGTACTTCCCCGGCCGGTTGACGGTCGTCGCCGCCGTCGTCTCGGTGAGACCGAACCCCTCCAGGATCAGCATGTCCATGGCGTGGAACCACTCCTCGATCTCCCGCGACAGCGGCGCGCCGCCGGAGATGAAGAAACGGACCTGGCCGCCGAACCGCGCCTTGACCTTGGAGAAGACGAGGCGCTTGGCGATCGCGTGCTTGAGCGCGAGCAGTCCGCCCGGCTCCATCCCTTGCTGACGGAGGCGGCTGACCTCGCGGCCGGCCGACATGGCGAATCCGACGATCGTGGCCTTCAGGCCCGTCGCCTCCGCGAACTTGGCGTTGGCGGCGGCGTACACCTTCTCGAAGATGCGCGGCACGCTGCCGATGAAGGTCGGCTTGACCTCCTCGAAGCACTTGAAGAGGAGGTCGGGGGTGAACCCGTACGGCGGATAGGCGATCGTCACGCCGATCTCGATCGAGAAGAACTGCACCACCCGGGCGAAGATGTGCGCCAGCGGGAGGAACAGCACCGTCCGGTCGGACGGACGGACCGCGAGCACGTCCTTGGTCGACTCGCAGGTGCTGGTGAAGTTGGCGTGGGAGAGGGCCGCCCCCTTCGGCAGGCCGGTCGTCCCGGAGGTATAGACGAGCGTCGCCAGGTCGGTCGGCTTGACGGCGTCGACGAGCTGGTCGAATCGCTTCGGATCCCTTCCGTAGAGGGTGGCGCCGCTCTCCAGCAGCTGGGCATAGCTGGTCCCCCCGCCCGGAACGCCGTCGGCCTGGATGCCGATGACGTGCGCCAGCGCCGGGCAGTTCCCCTTGGAAGCGAGCACCTTGTCGAGCTGCTTCTTGTCCTCGACGAAGACCGCCTTCGCCTCGCAGTCCTTGAGGATGTACTCCACCGAGTCCTGGAGGTTCGACTGGTAGATCCCGACCACCAGCAGGCCGATCGACATCGCCGCCGCGTCGATCGTCGTCCACTCCTCGCGGGTGTTGGCGAGGATCGCGACGGCGTCCCCCTTCTTGAGGCCCAACGCGTCCATCGCCAACGCCAGCGAGCGCACGTTTCGGTCGACACGGCTCCACGGCGTGGCGAGCCACCGGCCGGACGGATCCCGGCTCAACAGTCCGTCCGCCCCACCGTGCGCCGGAAGCCTCTCACGCAACATCGCGCCGACCGATCGGGCCATCGCAGATCTCTCCTTTTTTGGTTCTCTAGAGTTTCTTCAGGATCTCGGACGCCAGCCGTTTCGACAACGCCCCGTCGCCGGGGTTGTCCTTGCAGTGCTCGTGGTCGAGCACGTATTGCAGGTGTTCCCTCGCCGCCTCCTTGGCGGACGTTCCGTCGACCGGATCCTCCGCCTTGAGGATCGTCTCGGCGTAGTAGAGGCGCGTGCGGAGGTTGCACGGGGTCGCTTCGAGGTTCTTCTTCAGGTACGCCGCCGACTTCTTGAGGTCGCGCTTCGGCCACGGCAGCTCGTAGTAGAAGCGGCCGAGCGCGTTGCGGACGGCGCCGTTCTCGAACGACGGATCGATCTTCTCGGCCTTCAGCGCGGCCGATTTGAACTTCCCTTCGACCCCCCGGAGGAGCGCCGTGGGGATCGAGATCCCGTGCGAATAGGTCCCCCAGCAGACGGCGGTGTAGTAGTGCCCTTCCGGGCGGTCGGGCTTGAGCGCCGCCGCCTTCTCCGCCTGCTCGATCCCCTTCTTTCCCAGCTCCTCGAGCTTCTTGGCGTCGGTGACGTTCTCCCCGGCCCAGAAGTACGCGGAGGCGATCCGCCAGCGGACCTCGTACTCGTCGGCGCCGGCCTTGAGCGCCTCTTCGTAGAGCGGAATCGCCTTCAGCGCGTTCCCCTGCTGCCACTCGAGCAGCCGGAGGCGATCCCCTTCCGCCAGTTTCGACGCGGCCGGTCCTTCCGGCACCGCTGCCGGGGTCGGCGGCTCGGTCGCCGCGGCGGCGCGAAGGACCGACAGCGCCGAGAGCAGGACCAGGAACGGGAACGACGCGCGCAAAGCGCCCCATTCAACGCGAGCCGCCCCCCGGAAGTCAATCGACCGGCTTCAGGTCGATCCGCATCACGTCCTCGGTCGGATTCCCGGTCGGCACCTGCGTCCGGCGCGCCTTCCTGTAGCCCGGGTGGCTGACGTTCACCATCAGCGGCTTCCCCGGCTCCAGCCCTTCGAGGGTCACCGGCGTGAGGCCCTTGTACTCGCCGTCGGCGAACACCTTGGCCCCGGCCGGCACGGAGACGACGCGCATCGACGCGACCGCCTTCACCAGCATGTGCTTGATCGGTTTCCCCGGTCCTGCGCCGGTCACCTCGAGCGTCGTCTCCAACGGCTGGTGGCCGTCGAGCGTGAGGGTCACCGCGTGCCGTCCGACCGGCACCTTCACCGTGAGCGGGGTCCGACCCTCCTGGGCCGTTCCATCGATCGCCACCGACGCCCCCGGCGGATCGGAGTCGATCGGGATCTCGGCGAGCGCGGCCTCCACGCGAGGCGGTTCGGTGACCGCTTCGGGGATCGAGGGTGTGGCCGCCGCTTCGTCCGGTGCGGCGGCGGACGGCCCCCCATCCGGCGACGGTTCGACGCCGATCCCGAGCTTGGGGAGCGGATTGGGGACGATCCCGGCATAGACCAGACCGGCGGTGGCGGCGACGCCGAGCACCAGCAGCAACGTCCATACCCGAAACGTTCGCCCACCCGACCGGCGCGGCACCTCCGGCGCCTCGCCGGGCTTCGGGGGCGGCCCGCGATCCTTCCGCGCCGGCTTCTCGGGTGGGAGCATGTTGATCCCGACCGTCGTGCCGCTGGCGAGCGCATCGACGTCGATGTTGGCCTGCGGCCTCTTTCCGCCTCCCGACTCGTCCTCCCCCTCGTCGTCGTCCCCCCAGAAGTCGGCCGCCGACCGAATCGCCGGTCCCTTCGGCTTGGCCGGTGGCGGGGCCGGTGGGGAGAAGGCGCGGGCCGGCGGGGACGGCGGCGCCGGGCGCGCCGCGGCGCCGCCCTTGGTGACCGAGCCGGTCGACTCGCCCACGGGCGGCGAGGGGATCTTTCCACCGGTTCGTTCCGCCACTGGCGGGGACGGAATCTTCCCGCCGGTGCGCTCCGCCGGTGGGGAGGGGATCTTCCCGCCGGTCCGTTCCGTGCCGGGGGGCGCCATTCCGGGGGGGGACGGGATCTTCCCGCCGGTACGTTCCGCCGGCGGCGAGGGGATCTTTCCCCCGGTTCGCTCGCCGCCGGGGATCGATCCGGGCGGCGACGCGATGGCCGACCTCCGCCCCGCCGACGGTGGCGGAAGTCCTTGGATCGCCATCGTCGGGTCGTCGAGCGGGTCGTTCTCCTCGATCGCCGAGACACCGACGTTCGTCTTGTCGGCCGCCGGCTCATCGACCGCTCGGGCCGCCGCCGCGACCGGAGTCGGGCCCCGCCTCGCCACGAACGGTGGCGCCGGCGCCCGCGCCCCCGGCGCCGGGGGCGGGGGCGGGGCCGTGACGCGGGCGGGACCCGGAAAGTTCCCGGTACGGTCCTCCTCGTCGTCTTCGTCCGCCCCGGCCACCACCGGCTCGGCCTCCATCGCCTCGGGTTTGGCGGAGTCGTCCTTTTCCGGCTCGGACTCGGGCTCGGCCGGCTCGGGCTCGGGGGCGTCTTCGTCGAGCGCCGCCGCACCGGCGACGGTTCCATTGGCGGCGGCCATCGCCGCTTCGCGGCGCGGCGCCGTCGCCGCCGAGACGGACGGCGCGCGGCCCGCTGCCGGCGCGGCCGCGGCGGCAAGCCCACCGCCGGCCGCCGGCCCGCCGGCGGGCTCCTCGTCGACCGTCTCCTCCTCCTCGACCGCGACCTCGGGCGGCGCATTCGCGGCGTCGGTCGCCCACCCCACGTTCCATTTGGCCCGGACGTACTCCAGCTCCTCCGGGAACAGCTCCTCCATCACCGCCTGAAGATCGGGCGGTCCGAACCCCGGCGCGGCCGCGTCGAGCCAGGCGGTCAGATCGGCCGCCATCGCCTGCGCCGTCTGGTATCGCTTCGCGGGATCCTTGATCAGCGCCTTGAACACCACCCGCTCCAGCTCCCGCGGCACGTCGGCCACGATCGTCGACGGCGGCTCGATCAGCGCCTTGCGGACGCGCTCCAGGACCTCCACCTCGGTCTTTCCGTCGAACAGACGCTGACCGGTGATCAACTCCCAGAGCACGATCCCGGCGGTGAAGACGTCGCTGCGGCGGTCGAGCGGAGGCCCCCCGGCCACGACCTGTTCCGGCGCCATGTACCCGAACTTCCCCTTGAGCGTGCCGGCCTGCGTCGAGTCGAGCTTCGCCGAGGCCTTGGCGATCCCGAAGTCGGTGATCTTCACCGTGCCGTCGTAGCCGACGAGGATGTTCTGGGGACTGACGTCGCGGTGCACGATCCCGAGGAGCCGGCCCGCGGGATCGGTCTTGGCGTGGGCGTGGTCGAGTCCCTTGAGCAGCTCCGCCAGGATGTAGGCCGAGTGCTCGAACGCCAGCCGCACCCCGCGCTCGGCGCATCGCGCGGCGATCTTCTTCAGGTCCTGGCCGGCGACGTACTCCATCGCCAGGAAGTAGTGGTCGTCGATCCGTCCGAGGTCGAAGACGGGAACGATGTTCGGATGCGAGAGCTGGATCGTCAGCTTGGCTTCGTCGATGAACATGTCGACGAACTGCCCGTTGCCGGTGTAGTGCGGCAGAATCCGCTTGATCGCCAGGTAGTTCTCGGGATTCGGGTCCTGGGTGTTGCGGGCCAGGAAGATCTCGGCCATCCCCCCCATCGCCAGCTTCTCCAGCAGGTGGTACTTCCCGAACGGCTTGTGGGAGGGGGCCACGGGCAATAGGCTACCGCGAAACCGGCCGTCCGATGGAGTGGTGCTCGAAGCCGTGCTGCACCATCCGCACGGGGTCGTAGAGGTTGCGGCCGTCGAAGACGATCGGCTGCCGCATCTGCCGGCGCATCCGGTCGAAGTCGGGTTGCCGGAACTCGTTCCACTCGGTGACGACCACCAGGACGTCGGCCCCTTCGATCGCGTCGTACATCCCGGGCGCGAAGACGACCCGATCGCCCAGGATCGCCCGCGCCGTCTTCGTTGCGACCGGATCGAAGGCCGCGACGCGGAATCCGGCCGCGAGCAGCCGCTCGGCGATCTCGATCGCCGGCGCCTCGCGAACGTCGTCGGTCCGCGGCTTGAAGCTCAACCCCCAGATCGCGGCCCGGGGACCGCGACTCCCCGCCAGGCGGGCGACGACGCGGTCGGCGAGCCGTCTCCGCGCGTCGCGGTTCACCTCCTCCACCGCCTCGGCGAGACGCATCGTGACGCCGCGCTCGCGGCCGATGCGCGACAGCGCCCGCACGTCCTTGGGGAAGCAGCTCCCACCATATCCGGCACCCGGAAAGATGAACTGGAAGCCGATGCGGCTGTCCGATCCGATCCCCTTGCGGACCATCTCCACGTCGGCCCCGGTCGCCTCGCACAGCGACGCGATCTCGTTCATGAAGGAGATCTTGGTCGCGAGCATGGCGTTCGCCGCGTACTTGGTCATCTCCGCGGAGAGCGGATCCATGAACAGGATCGCCTTTCCCGTCCGGACGAACGGTTCGTAGAGCTCCTGCAGCACCGCGCGCGCGCGGGGGCTGTCGGTCCCGATCACCACCCGGTCCGGCCGCTGGAAGTCGTCCAGGGCCGCCCCCTCCTTCAGGAACTCGGGGTTCATCGCCACGTCGAACGGCGCCGCGGCGGAGGCGGCGATCGCCCGTCGAACCCGTTCGGTCGTTCCGACCGGCACGGTGCTCTTGAGGACGACCACTTTGTAGTCGACGACCCCCTCGGCGAGCCGGTCCGCGACCGACAGCACGGCGGAGGCATCGGCCGATCCGTCGTGCGCCGACGGCGTTCCGACGGCGATGAAGACGACGGTCGCATCCCGAGCGTCCGCGATCTCGGTGGTGAATCGGAGGCGCTGGCCCTCGAGGTTTTTCCGCACCAGCTCGGCCAGACCCGGCTCGAAGATCGGAACCTCGCCGCGATTCAGCCGCGCCACCTTCGAGGCGTCGACGTCGATGCAAAGGACGTCGTTGCCGGTGTCGGCCAGACAGGTGCCGACGACGAGCCCGACGTACCCGGTTCCGACGACCGCGACCTTCAACCCGGCCCCTTTCTAGAACATCTGGCTCTGGCCCGGCAGCTGGTTCTTGTACTTCTCCAGCGCGAGATCGATCCCCTGCCGGATGTACTCGGCGATCGGCACCTTCGTCTTCTTGTTGAGCGCCTTGAGCTTTTCGTTCTGCTCTTCGGTGATGTAGACGGTCGTGCTGATCTTCTTGCGCGACATGGGGATCCCCCGGAGGTGGATTCCACGATACGTCGCCATACACGTATCGTCAACCGGTTCGACCGGAACCGGTCGGCCGGTCGATGAGCCGCGCGTACACCTCCCGCTTCGGCCGCCCCGTCGCCCGGGCGATCGCCTGCGCAATCTCCCGGTCCCGCTTCCCTTCCGCGCGAAGCCGCTCGATCTCGGCCGCTTCGTCGAACGAGGCGTCGGTCGCGGGAGCCGCGGCAATCGGAGAGGGCGCGAGCACCACCGCCACCTCGCCCAACACCTCCGGCCGCGCGGCGAACGTTTCGCGAACGGACGCGGCCGGCCCGCGGACCACCTCCTCGTGACGCTTGGTCAGCTCGCGGCAGACGGCGGTCGGCCGGTCGGGCGCGACCGCGGCGATCGCGCCGAGCGTCTCGACCAGCCGCCGCGGCGACTCGAACAGCACGATCGTCGCCCCCGACCGGAGCACCTCTCCGGCCCACCGCGCGCGAGCCCCCGGCTTCCGCGGCGGGAAGCCGACGAAGAGGAATCGGTCGGTCGGCAGCCCGGACGCGACCAGCGCCGTCGTCACCGCCGACGGTCCCGGCAGGACCTCGACCGGGATCTCCGCTTCGCGCGCCGCCGCGATCAGCCGGTAGCCGGGATCGGAGACCCCCGGCGTGCCGGCATCGGTCACCAGCGCGATCGACCGCCCTGCGCGCAGGCTCGCCAGGAGCGACGGCGTCTTCGCCGCCTCGTTGTGCTCGTGGAGCGAAGTCATCGGCCGGTCGATCCCGTGGTGGCGAAGAAGAACCTTGGTGTGCCGCGTGTCCTCGGCGGCGATCCGGTCGACGTCGCGCAGCACGCGCAGCGCGCGCAGCGTCACGTCCTCGAGGTTCCCGATCGGCGTCGGCACGACGAAGAGCGTTCCCGCACCCGCCGGGGCCGGTGATTCCCGGCGGATCACGACGACGCCTCGAAGGCGTTCTCCAGGTGCGCCACCCGGTGACCGGTCACCGTCACGACGTCGAAACGCGGGTCGCGCTCGCCGGCCAGCACCGCGTGGCTCAAGAGCCAGCTCCGCGCCGCGCGTTCGATCCGGGCGCGCTTCCGGAAGCCGACCGCCTCCGCCGCCTCCCACGCGCCGTCCCGCAGCGACTTCACCTCGACGAACGCCAACACCCGCCCGCGGACGGCGACGCGATCGATCTCTCCGGCCCTGCAACGCCAGTTGCGATCGACGATCCGCCAACCGCGGGCCACGAGGTGGCGCTCCGCCACCCGTTCGGCCCATGCTCCGCGCGCGATCGCGACGCGCCCCTTCACCCGGTCTCCTCGTCCGGACCGACCCCTTCGAAGCTGCGCCGGTGGATCTTGCTGGGGCCGAGGGACACGAGCGCGCGCCGATGCGAGGGGCAGGAGTACCCCTTGTGCGAAGCGAAACCGTACCCCGGGTAGATCGCGTCGAGCTCCGCCATCAACCGGTCGCGGAAGACCTTGGCGACGATCGACGCCGCGCCGATGCACCGGCACCGGAGGTCCCCTCGCACCACCGGCTGCTGCGCTTCGATCCCCGGGATCCGGAAAACGCCGTCGACCAGGGCGAACGCCGCCGACGGTACGAGCCCGTCGAAGGCGATCCGCATCGCCTTCAAGCTGGCGTTGAGGATGTTGACGCGATCGATCTCCTCCGCCTCGACCACCCCGACGGACACGGCGACCGCCTTCGCGCGAATCGTCCGGTCCCACGCCTCGCGCGCCGGCGCGTCGAGAAGCTTGCTGTCGGTGATCCCGCGGAGCGCCCGCCGTTCCGACGCCTCCGGCGGGAGGATCACCGCCGCCGCCACCACCGGCCCGGCGAGGCAGCCTCGCCCGACCTCGTCGACCCCCGCCACCGAGCCGTGCGACGCCGCGAACGAACGCTCGAGCGCGTCCTTGCCGCGCGATGCCTTGAACAACGCCCGAAAAGCGTCGCGTGGCTCGCGTCGAATCGCGGGGCGTTCGTCCGTCACGGCGGAGAGCCTTACGACGGGGCGCGGCGACGCGCAAGCCGCGACCCTGGATTTGTCGGATCGACCGGGAATCGTTCAGAACCCCGCGGCGCGGCGGGCGGCGGCGAAGCCGCCGGCGAACGCGACCGCGATCTCGGCGGCGACCTTGGCGTTGTGGACGATCAGGGCGACGTTGGCCTCCAGCGCCTTGGCCCCGAGCTTGGCGACGACCAGGTCGAGCAGGAACGGCGTCAGCGCCTTCCCGCTGATCTTGGCCTTCGCCGCGGCGTGGACGGCGTCGGCGACCGCGGGCTCGACCTCTTTCGCCGACATCGCCGTCCTCGCCGGCGGCGGCACGGAGAAGAGCACCCCTTCGGGACGACCGAGCTCGATCCAGTGTGCGCGCAACAGCCGCGCCGCCCCCGGCGGGTCGTCGACCCGATGCTCGAGGTCGATCGCCGTCTCCCGGACGTAGAAGCCCGCGAGCTTCTCGGCGCCGATGCCGATCACCGGGACGCCGAGCGATTCGAGCAGTTCCGCCGTCGCCGCCACATCGAGCACCGACTTGAACCCCGCCGAGACGACGGCCACCGGATGGCGGGCCATCGCGTGAAGGTCGGTCGACACGTCGGGAACCCGCGCCCAATCGCGATGGACTCCGCCGATCCCGCCGGTCGCGAACAGCCGGATCCCGGCGCGGTGGGCGATCGCCATCGTCGCCGAGACCGACGTCGATCCGCTCCGCCCGGTGGCCATCAACGCGCCGAGATCGCGACTCCCCGCCTTCACCGCCTTCATCCCCAGCTTCGCGAGCGACTCGAGCTCCCGGGGCCCGAGCCCCACCACCACCCGTCCGTCGATCACCCCGATCGTGGCCGGCACCGCCCCTGCCTTGCGCACCGCGGCCTCGGCGGCGCGCGCCGTCTCGATTCCGCGCGGCGCGGGGAGACCGTGGGTCACCAGCGTCGTCTCGAGCGCCACCACCGGGCGTTCGTGCTCGATCGCGTCGCGCACCTCGTCGCGCAGGTCGAACGGGGATCCCACCGAAGACACGGCGGCTTCATACCACACCGCGAACCCGGACGGGCGGCGCGTCGGCAGGCGCTTGGCCTTGCGCCGCCGGGCGCCTGTGGTGTACTCGCGCGCCACCCGAACGATGCCGGACGAACGAACGCCGCCGAAGACCGAGAGCGCGCGCGCCGCGACCGCCGGGCGCGCCGCGACGACCTACCGCGACGCCGGGGTCGACATCGAGGCCGGTGACCGGCTGGTCGACCGCATCGGCCCGCTGGCGGCGGCCACGCGCCGGGCCGAGGTGCTGGCCGGCGTCGGCGGCTTCAGCGCGCTGACCGCGATTCCGTCGACGTACCGCGAGCCGATCCTCGTCTCGTCGACCGACGGCGTCGGGACCAAGCTCAAGCTCGCCTTCCTCCTCCAGAAGCACGACACGATCGGGATCGACCTGGTGGGGATGGTGGTCAACGACCTGGTCACCTGCGGCGCCGAGCCGCTGTTCCTCCTCGACTACTTCGCCACCGGGCGGCTCTCCGTCGACCAGGGGGAGGCGGTGATCCGTGGGATCGCCGAGGGCTGCACGCAGGCCGGCTGCGCGCTGGTCGGCGGCGAGACGGCGGAGATGCCCGGCTTCTACGCCGACGGGGAGTACGACCTGGCCGGATTCGGCGTCGGCGTCGTCGAGCGCGCGAAGATCCTCGACGGCTCCGCCGCGCGTCCCGGCGACGCGCTCGTCGCGGTCGCCTCGAGCGGGCTGCACAGCAACGGATACTCCCTGGTGCGCAAGGCGCTGCTCGCCGAGCGTCCGGGCTCCCCCTCCCCCGCCGCGCGCCTGCGGCAGTTCGTGCCGTCGTTGGGAACGACCCTCGGCGAGGCGCTGCTCGCGCCGACCCGCATCTACGCCAAGCTCGCGGGGGAGCTGGCGGCGAACGGCGCGCGCGCGCTTGCGCACGTCACCGGAGGCGGGATCGAGGGGAACCTGCCGCGCGTGCTCCCCGCCGGCACACGCGCGATCGTCGACTCCACCAGCTGGCGCGTGCCACCCGTCTTCGAGCTGGTGCGCGAGGCGGGGAACGTGCCGGTCGACGAGATGTTCCGGACCTTCAACATGGGGGTCGGGCTGATCGCGGTCGTGCCGGCGTCCGAGGTCGACGCCACGGTCGCGCTGGCGAAGGCGCACGGCGATCGCGCCTGGCGCCTGGGCGAACTCCTCGCCGGGGACGGTCCGGAGCCCACGTGCGAGATCGTGGCGTGACGCCGCCGCCCGGCGCAGGCCCGACGACGCGCGTCGGCGTACTCGTCTCGGGTCGTGGGTCGAACCTGCAGGCGCTGCTCGACCACGCGAAGGCCGGGACGCTCGGCGCGGACGTTGCCGTCGTACTCTCCAACGTCGCCGGCGCCGCCGCGCTCGACCGCGCCGCGAAGGCCCACGTCCCGTTCGAGACGCTCCTCCACGGCGCGTTCGCCGACCGGGCCGCCTACGACCGCGCACTCGTCGAACGCATGCGGGCCCACCGGGTCGATCTGGTCTGCCTCGCCGGCTTCATGCGCCTGCTGACGCCCGTCTTCCTCGACGCCTTCCCCGGCCGCGTGCTCAACGTCCACCCGAGCCTGCTCCCCGCCTTTCCGGGAATGCACGCCACGCGGCAGGCGATCCGCCACGGCGTGCGCGTCTCCGGCTGCACCGTGCACTTCGTCGACGGCGGCACCGACACCGGGCCGATCCTGCTGCAGGCGGCCGTGCCGGTCCTGCCCGACGACGACGAGGACCGCCTCGCGGCGAGGATTCTGGAGCAGGAGCATCGGATCTATCCCGAAGCGGTGCGCCTCGTCGCGACCGGCAAGGCGCGGCTGGTCGACGGCCGCGTGCGGTTCCAAGGCTAGATCGCCTCCGCGGTTGCGGTCGCGGCAGAGACCGAGGCGGCGGTCGCGACCGCGCCCCCGGACGCCGGTGCCGGCGGCGGCGCGACGCCGGGCGCCGTATCGGCGTAGCGGAACGCTACGGCGCCCAGCGGGCGCAGGTGCCGGGCCGGTCATCGGCGACGAGGCCGTGGCGCCGTCCCGCCCAGTACGCCGCCAGGTAGTCGGTCCCCGAGTACACCTGCGCCGGGTTCCCTTCGGTGTAGAGGGCCCACGGTCCCCGCTCCCAGATGAACTCGTCGGCGAGCCGATCGCCGACGTCGACGGCGACCGTCGACTGCGGTTGGCCGTTGTGGGTGCACGAGGAGGAGTTCGGGTAGTCGGCGACGTGATCGACCGGACGGTTGACGCGCGGCGCGGCCGGGAACTGCGCCAGCTGCGCGGCGGCGCCGGCGATCGCCGGGTCGCCGGCGCCGACCCCGGGCGCGACGCCGCCCCACAGGAAGGCGAAGTAGGCGTTCTTGTGGTCGTCGACGGCGCTCCACATCCGGTTGGTCAGCACCGCGTCGCGGATCTCCGCCAGACGCGCGTCGTCGGTCTCGGTGGCCGCCCAGGCGTAGGCGGAGATGTAGGCGATGTGCGTCGAGTAGTAGCCGGAACCGCATTCCGAGTCGAAGGTCCAACTCTTGGCGTCGGCGAGCCAGGCGTCGGCGTGGTCCTCGTAGTAAGCGGAGAGCATCGCGTGGTCGGACTCGCGCCCCGGAACCCCCTCGGTCATCTCGATCGCCATCCGCAGGAAGGCGCCGAGCATGATCGACGACGAGGCCCGCTTGATCGGCGGCAGCCAGGAGAAGCCGGGGATCTGCGTGAGCGCGGTCGACAGGTCGGGGAGGAATTCGCGGGCCCCGTAGAGATCGGTGTTGGAGAAGTTCCCGGTGTCGACCACGAGCCACACCCGTCCGTCGATCGTCTCGCTGGGGCTGAGGATCACGTTCTCCAGCGTCATGGTGGTGTCGATCGGGATCGACCCGAGCACGACGTGGACCGGCACGCCGGTCCGGACGGTGGCGAGCTCCCGCGCCACCCCCACCACGTCCTCGCGGATCGTCTCGCGAAGCGCCTCGTCGTGGGTCGCGCGGTAGGCGAGCAGGAGGCCCAGCATCACCCCGGTGTACTGGTCGCGGCTGGTGTGTCCGAGCCACGACCAGGCCTCCCCTTCGTAATCGACATCGCAGTGGTGGGTCAGGTCGCAGCTCGACTCCAACTCCGGCACGTACGGCGAGCCGGCCGGCGCGGCGAAGCGCGCGAGGTAGCCGGGGTGCCCGGTGATGGCGAAGTCGCGGTGCAGCGTCTCGACCAACGTCGCCATCCGCGCGGCGGCGGCCGGGCTGCCGGTGGCCTCCGCGCGCCAGGCCTCCGCGGCCAGGAGCGATCCGGTCCACAACGCCGAGTCGCCGAGGTCGGCGTGGAACGACAGCTCTTCGAGGCTGCTGTCGGTGTAGTGGGTGTTGGCGACCGCGCCGTGCGGCAGGTTGTGGACGAACAGGCGCGCGTCGTAGTCGCGCGCGCGGTCGACGGCGAAGGCGACCGGATCGGGCTCGACAAACGTTCCCAGCGCGAGGTCCCAGAGGCCGCAGGTTCCGTCCGTTCCCGTCGCGCCGAGCGCGCACTCGTCGGCGCAGGCAGACAGCGAGCAGGCGCCGTCGTAGCAGCCGCCGGCGCAGACGGTCGTCGACCAGGTGACTCCGTCGGGCTCGCATCGCTCGAGCCGGTTCCACGCCGTGCAGCGGGCGGGCCGGTCGGCGCAGGAAACGGCCGGGGTGGCGGTCGGCGTCGGCGTGGGGGACGCCTCCCCGAGCGGCGGCCGGGCGTCGCGCGGGGAGCATCCGACGGAGAGGATCGACAGCGCGAACACGGCGAGCGGAACGATCGAGAGACGCACCGGCAGCCTCGCTTCCCCGCGCCACTCCCCGGCGCGAACCGGGAGAGATAGCGGACGCCAGCCGGTGCGTCCAGTTTTGAATGACACCTCAGTCGAAACAACCGAAGCCTACGGCAGCCGCGGGGGGCCGCCGGCGGCGGCGATCCCGAACGACGGGCTGATCTCGACCGGGAGGTTGCGGGCGATTTCGGTCTCGATCACCGCGCGGACCAGCTCGTCGGTCTCGGTCTGGTGCGCCAGCGCCAGGGCGTAGAGGGAGGCGGCGTCGCCGTAGGCCCCCAGCTTCTCGGCGGCGGCGGAGCGCGCGGCGGGGAGGGAGTTGCCGAACAGCACGATCCCCAGCGCGGCGCGCGAACGCGCGGTGCGGAACTCGGCGAGCAGGTCGACGGCGGCCAGCCGAACGCCCTCCGCGTCGGTCTCGGCGGTGACCAGCATCTCGTCGACGAACGGGGCATCGCCCTTCCCCTCCTTCACCGGCTCGGCGTCGTACCGCGCGCGCTTGGCCCTCGCGGCGAGCCGCGTCGCCTCGAGGTAGAGCGCCGTCTCGGCGAGCTTGTCGCGCGTCCTGCGGTCGAGGCGCCCGGTCGGTTCCAGCTCGGCCGCCGCCTGGAAAGCCATCACCGCCTGCCGGGTGCGCGGCCCGGGAAAACCGTCGGCGCCGACCTGGAATCCGAGGGCGACCAGGCTCTCCTGCGCCGCGCGCGTGCGCCGAAGCGTGTCGAGCCACGCCTCGTCGCTGGCCAAGACCTGTGCCCCCCAGGCCGATCCGGAGAACATCGCCATCGCCACTACCGCCGCCGCCGCCATCCACGCCGCCGACATCGCCGCTTGACGCGCCATCGCCGCCTTCATCGTTCGATCCCTCCTTGCCATCCGGAGGCGACATTAAATTTTGTATAATTATATGTCAATAAATAATCATAATGTCACTTTGAGGGGGTCGAACGCCGGCCGCGAATCGTGTTACCGATCCCTCGTGGCCGACGACCGATTCGACGCGATCGTGCTCGGCGATGGACTCGGACCCCTGGTCTCCGCGGCCACGCTGGCCACCGCGCGACGGCGCGTGGCGTGGATCCCACACGAACGTCCCTCCTGGTGGTTCTCCGCCGGCGGACGACCCTTCCCGGTGGAGGACGGTCCCGTCGTCGGATCGGTCGACGACGACTCGATCCGGGGGCTGGCCCATGCCACCGGGATCCCGTGGAGCGAGCTCAAGGAGCTGCGGAGCGCCGATCCGCCTCTGCAGGTGGTAACGCCGCGACTCCGGGTCGACCTCGTCCCGGCGAACGGCGCCGTGGCGCAGGAGGTGAACCGCGAGACCGGCGTCCCGACCGGCGCCGTCCTCGACTACCTGACGCGCCTCGAACGGGCGCGCGCGCAGAGCCTCCCCTATCTCGAGCGGGCGGCGCTCGGGAGCATCCGGAAGGTCGATCCGAAGGAGCCGTCGCCCCACGACGACCTGCTGGGAATCGCCCCGTCGCCCATCCAGCCGATCGCGCGGGCGGTGGCGTCGGCGCTCGGGCGCCGCGAGGTCGGGGCGTTGAATCCGATGGAGGCGGCCCGGCTGCTCGCCGCCGTCCGCGGCGGCCTGCTCGAATCGCCGCGCGGTCCGCTCACGCTGCGCGAAACGCTCCTCGACCGGCTGCGAGCGGCGCGGGTGACGATCCTCCGCGAACGGAGCGTCAAGGCGCTGCGTCAGCGCTTCGGCCGCGTGCGCGCGGTAGACCTCGACGACGGGTCGCGTCTGGCCGCGACGGTGGTGATGAGTGCCCTCGACCCGCGACGCTCGCCGCCGGTGGTGGGCGGGCTTTTGGGCCCACGCCGGATTCCCGCGCCGGCGCAGATCGTCAGTGATCGATTCACGCTGCACCTCGTCGTCGGCATCGCGGTGCTGCCGATCGGGATGGGGCCACGCGTCGTCCTGGCGACCGAGGACGGGGACGACGCCATGCTGGTGTCGCGCCATCCCGGCGACGACGCCGACGAGGCTCGCGTGACCGTCACCCGCCGGCTTCCGGCCGACTGTCCGCCCTCCGAGCGAATCGTCGCCATGCGCGGCGCGTTCGATCGGCTGCGGGGGATCGTTCCGTTCCTCGAAGACGACCTGCGGGGCGTCTTCCCGGCGATCGGACACGCGCGCGACCTGGAACCCGACCACCCGGGTGATCCCTGGGAGCACGTGCGCACCCCGGGGTATTTTCGCGTGCCGTCGCAGAGCCGTCCGTTCAAGAGCGGGTTGCGCGGGGTGGTACGAACGGGGGCCGACTGCCTCCCCGGTCTCGGCCTGGAAGGGGAGCTCGCCGCCGGCGTCGGCAGCGCCCGCTACGCCGTCCTGCGCTGAAGGCCGCCGATCGGATCGCCCCGGTTCCTTGCCCTGGGGTGGAGCGCTCTCTATCATGTGCCGCAACTGCACACTCGTTTACCCCCGTAGGAGCGTCCATGCCGACCCGCCGCCCGATCCTGCTGCTCGCCGCGATGCTGTTCTCCGGCGTCGCCAACGCGGGCGAAGCACCCAAGAAGGCGGTGGCGGCGGAGTCCTCCCCGGCCGGACCCGTCGACGAGAAGAGTCTCCCCGCGGTCGTCGCCAAGGTGAACGACGTCGAGATCAAGCGCGCCGACCTGGAGAACGCGGTCGAGACGGTGAAGGCGCAGCTTTCGATCGTCGGACAGCAGGTCCCCGTCGACCGCAAGGACGAGATGTTCCGCGGCCTGCTCGACGACCTGATCGCCACCGAGCTGCTCGCGCAGGAGGCGGCGGCGCGCAAGTTGAAGGTCGCCGATGCGGAGGTCGAGGAGTTCGTCGGTCAGTTCAAGGATCGCTTCCCCTCGGACGAGGTGTTCAAGCGGGCGCTCAGCGAGCAGGGGATCACCGAGCAGCAGCTGCGCGTCGACGTGCGGAAGCAGCTCGGGATCAAGAAGCTGCTCGACAAGGAGGTGCTGGCCAAGGTGTCGATCACTCCGGCGGCGGCCGAGAAGTTCTACAAGGAGAACACCGACCAGTTCGTCACCCCCGACGAGGTGCGCGCGGCGCACGTGCTGGTGGGGGTCGACAAGAACGCCGACGCCAAGGCGCGTGAGGCGGCCCGAAGGGAGGCCGCCGGGGTGTTGGAGGACGCACGCGCGAAGAAGGATTTTTCGTTGCTGGCCAAGGCCCACTCCGACGATCCCGGCTCCAAGGACAAGGGCGGCGACCTCGGTTTCTTCCGTCGCGGCGAGATGGTCCCGGCCTTCGAACAGGCGGCGTTCACGCTGAATCCGAACGACATCTCCGACGTGGTGGAGACCCCCTACGGCTTCCACGTCATCAAGGTGCTGGAGAAGCGCGCCGGCGGAACGCTCGCCTACAAGGAGGTCGAGAAGGAGATCGTCGACTTCCTGAAGGAGAAGCGCGCCGGGGAGATGGCCAAGACCTTCGTCGACGGCCTCCGCAAGAAGGCCAAGGTCCAGATCTTCATCTAGACAGCAACCGGTCGAGGTTCGCCTTCTCCCAGGCGAGCGCCTTCTCGAGGCGAGGGAATCGGCGCTCCAGGTCACGGAAGCGCGGCGTGTGGATTCCGTCGCGGCCGAACAGGTCGAAGGCGAGATAGGCGTGGCACATCTCGTGATACACGATGTACTCCACGAAGTACCGCGGCACCCACGGCTGGTCGAGCAGCGGATTCATCCGGATCAGATCGTGGTCGCGGTAGTAGGCCCCGAACCCGATGTGGCGGCGGCGGCGCCTCGGCGGCATCCGTCCCCAGGTGATGCGCGCGGTGACGTGGCCCCGGAAGAAGCGGCGATTGAGCCGGTCGCGGATCTCGCGCAGGTCGTACACCTCCCCCACGGGCCCCTTGAGCTTGAGCTCCTCGAACCTCGGCTCGCGCTTGCGGATCCGGTGGCGGTTCTCGCGGATGAAGTCGTCCATCGGCCCGCTGTGGGCGCCGCGGCGGCCTCGGAGGAAGGAGGCGATCGAGTCGAGGATCGACGCGTGCGCGTCCTCGAACATCCGGTGGAGGCGCACCACCACCTTGTGCGCCGTCCGCCAGCGATAGCTGACCATCGTCGTCGCGTTCTCGGTGAGAACGACCTCGACCGATGTCCCCAGCCTCCGCGCCAGGCTCTCGGCCAATTGGGCCGACGGGCCGGGGATCGGTGGATCCCCCGCCGGGGCCCGAAGGGCCGACCTCCCGGCGGGCGATGCGCGCGTCACGTCCCCTCCGGCGACGGGCGCATCCGCGAGAGCAGCTCCCGGTAACGGGGATTTTCGGGGGCCACGTCGTGGGCGCGCGCGGCCAAGGCGATCGCTCCGGAAAGGTCGCCCAGCCTTCGCCGGGCCTCGGCCCGATCCTCGAGCAGTTCCGCCGCCGCCTCCAGCCTCGCGGCGTCGGCGACGCACTGCTTGCGGATCTTCCGGCGCGACGTTCCGTTCGAAAGGAGCTTGAACGCCTCGTCTCCGAGCGCGAGGAGCTCGGCCGCCGCCACCGCCGCGGGACCGGTGGAAGCGAGGTCCGCCGACAGCGAAGCCTGGAAGGCGTTCCATCCGGCGAGCACCTGCTCCCCGGCGGCGGTCCAACCGAGTCCCAGGCGGCCGAAGGGGTCGAGCTCCCTCCACCGGGCGACGCGATCCAGGAGCCAATGCGCGCGGTCGGAGGGAGGAGCGGTCGGTTCGTCGTCGAAGGCGAACGCGCCGAGGCGCCAGAGCGCGAAGACGACGCGATAGGCCTGGGAGACCGGGAGCGGAGGCGCGTCGAGCAGCCGACGGAGCGTCGTCCGGCCGGCGAGGCTCGACCACAGCGTCAGCTCCTTCTCGCCGAACCCGACCTTCGTCGGCTCGAATCCGCTCGCCGCCACCGGACGGACCGTCCGGTCGAGCATCGGTCCGAACAGACGCTGGAGCTCGTCGCCGCTTCCACGCAGGTGCCACCGGACGCCGTGAAGGACGACGTGCCCGACCGGCACGCCGGTGGTGGCGCGTGCCCAGCGGCGATCGCCGTTCGGCTCGAAGCGGTAGCGGCCGCGCTCCCACCCCACCACGTCGGCGCATCGCTCGAGCAGCTGCCAGCGACGCGCCCGGTCGGCCTCGGCCGGAGACCAGCCGCCGAAGTCGGAGATCGCCACGAGCTCGGTGGGGGCCGCGCGGAAGGCCTCTTCGAACGCCCGGAGACGATCGGGACGGACGAGGTTCCGTCTCTTCGCGACCTGGAGCAGCGACTCCTCCTCGCGCGCCGGCTGGGCCATCGAGTCGACGAGGCGCCCTTGGTAGACGAGGAAGCTCTTGGTCTCCCCGCGACGACTGGCGCGCAGAACGCCGGTCGCGGCATGCGCCTGCAGCGCGATCAGGATCTTGAGCCAGGAGAGCCGGCCGCCGATCACGACCTCGTCGGCGTCGCCGAGCTCGACGTCGAGCTCCGCCTCGGTGAGCG
>CAYJRR010000002.1:92132-97576 GCA_964372275.1 uncultured bacterium | reverse complement strand
GGCAGTGCGCGGCGCAACGGTAGCCCGTCTTCTCGAACGCCTCCCGCGGCAGGTTCTTCTCCTCGGCCTTGAGCTCCTGCAGGCAGAGGACGTCCGGCGCATGGTGCTCGAGCCAGGCGACGACCCTCTCGAGTCGAACCCGGATCGAATTGACGTTCCAGGTCGCGATCTTCACGACGGAAGGTGTAGCACGCCGGTCACTCGCGCCGCGACGGATCGGGAGGGGTCTTCTCGTCGTCGGCCGCGGGGGTGGCGAGCAGCTCCGAGGCCGGGATCGGCTCCTCGCCGTCGTCCTCGAACGCCGCGGCGGCCGCCACGAGCGGATCGACCGCCGGCGGCGTCGGGAGAACGGCGGCGGGCGTTTCAGGGGCCGGTTCGAGGACCAGCTCCGCCGGCGGCTCGCGAACGGTCTCGAGGACGAGCTCCGCCGGGGGCTCCGACTCCGGCGCCGGCTCCAGCACCAACTCCGCGGCTGCTCCGTCGGCAGCGACGGTCGGACGCTCCGGTTCGTAGAACTCGGCCCCGACCGACCGGCGGGGGTCGAACCCTCGGAGCGCCTCGTCGGCTCGTCGGATCGACCGGACGGCCTCGAACGGAAGCAGGATCCAACCGGTCTTGCCGCGGAGCTTGACGTCCTCCGCCGTGACCTCGATCAACACCCCCCGGTAGGTCACGCCGCCGGCGACGACCACCACCTCCTTCCGCAACAGATCGGCGTGCCGGGCGAACATGCGACCTCCAGCATATCCGGCTCGTCCCCGCGTTGACCAACGGCCCGCCGGATTGGTACACCGTGCCCTCATGTCCGCCCCGCCCGCGATCGCCGACCGTCTCTCTGCGGATCCGGGGCTCGCCGACGAAATTCGCCGCGCCGTGAAGCGGGTGGTCGACGCGGCCGGCGCGATCGCCGGGGTCCGGCGGCCGGTCGACGCCGAGGTCGGGCGAGCGCTGGCCCGGCGGATCCACCAGCGGCGGGGCCGCCCTCTGTTTTTCGACGGCATCGTCGGCTCGGGACTCGGACGCGGTGCGTTGGTCGAGCTGGCCGACGGGAGCGTGAAGTACGACTTCATCACCGCCATCGGGACGAACTTCTTCGGGCACTCCGATCCCGACCTGCTCGAGACGGCGGCGCGCGCGGCGCTCGCCGACGTGGCGATGCAGGGGAACCTGCACCCGAACCGCGAGTACCTCGCCTTCCTCGACGAGCTGCTTTCCCGGGCGCCGGCGCGCCTGAACCGCGCATGGCTGGCGACCAGCGGCGCCGACGCCAACGAGAACGCGCTCAAGGTGGCGCGCCAGAAGAGGCCCGGGGCGCG
Source organism: uncultured bacterium (assembly GCA_964372275.1). GTDB lineage: Bacteria > CAYJRR01 > CAYJRR01 > CAYJRR01 > CAYJRR01 > CAYJRR01. The sequence goes on along the minus strand of CAYJRR010000002.1, from coordinate 96,260 downwards.
GTTCGTCCTCGCCTTCCAGAACTGCTTCGCCGGACGCACCACCACCATGGCGGAGATCACCGACTCCCCGGGCTACCGCAAGGGGCAGCCGCTGCGCGGGGAGGCGCTCTACGTCCCGTTCTTCGATCCCAAGGACCCCGCCGGATCGACCGATCGCGCCGAGCGAGCGGTGACGGAACACCTCCATCGCTGCGGCGATCAGATCTCGGCGATGGCGTTCGAGCTGATCCAGGGGGAGGGGGGGTTCAACTCCGCGCCCCGCGACTTCTTCCTGCGGCTGATCGCGCGGCTCAAAGCGGCCGGGGTGCTGGTGTGGATCGACGAGATCCAGACCTTCGGCCGCACCCGGGAGCTGTTCGCGACGACGATGCTCGGCCTCGAGGAGGAGGTCGACCTCGTCACGATCGGGAAGCTCGCGCAGGTGGCGGCGACGTTGCACACCGAGGCGTTGACCCCCGACCCCGGGCTCCTCTCCGGGACCTTCTCCGGCAGCACCGTCTCGCTGGCGGTCGGACGTCGCGTGATCGAACGGCTGGCGACCGAGGGGTTCTACGGCGACGCCGGGCGAAACGGCCGAACCGAGCGCGCGGCGCTCGAGGCGCTGCGCGCGCTGGAGACCGGGCGGTGCAAGGGGTGGCTTCGCGACCCGCACGCCATCGGGACGATGGTTTCGTTCGTCCCGTTCGACGGCGAGCCGGAGACCGTGAACAAGGTGCTCCGCGCCGCCTACGAGCGCGGCGTGATCGCCTTCATGGCGGGCCACCATCCGACCAAGATCCGGCTGCTCCTCCCCGGTGGCGCCGTCACCGAGGACGACCTTCGCGCCGGGATCGGGATCCTCGGCGACGCGCTGGAGGAGGTCGCGCGGGCGCGCGCGGGCACCGGAGGCGCGTCGGAGTCGTCGGGGGCGGCCGCGCGCGGCGGCGGGGGGGCGGTGACGTGAGCCACCGCCTGCGAGGGGCGAGGCCGGAGGACCTCGAGGCGCTGTTCCGCCTGGCGTCGACGACGCACATGCTCAACCTCCCGGCCGACCGGGACGAGCTCCGTCACCGGATCGAGCTGTCGATCGCCTCCTTCGCCGGCACCTTCCCCGGGAACGAGCCGCGACGGGGCGAATACCTCTTCGTCCTCGAAGACGGCGCGGGGACGGTGCGGGGGACATCGGCGATCATCGGCCAGCACGGGACGCGCCTGGCGCCGCACATCTCGTTCGAGGTGGGGACGGAGGAGAACTACAGCGCCTCTCTCGACGTGCGGATGGTCCACCGCACCCTCGAGCTGGTGCACAGCTACGAGGGCCCGACCGAGATCGGCGGCCTGCTCGTCGATCCGGCCCACCGCAAGACGCCGACCGCGAGCGGAGTGGGACTCGGGGCCCAGCTCTCCTACGTGCGGTTCCTCTACATGGCGATGCGGCGCGAGCGGTTCCAGCCGACGGTCCTCTCCGAGATGCTCCCGCCGAAGGTGAAGGAGGGGTGGAGTCCGCTGTGGGACGCGCTCGGCGCCAAGTTCACCGGCCTGTCCTACGAGGAGGCCGACCGGCGTTGGCGAACCGACAAGGAGTTCGTCGAGAAGCTGTTCCCCACCTATCCGATCTACGTGACGCTCTTGCCGAAGGAGGCGCAGGAGGTGATCGGCGCGGTCGACGAGGGGGCCAAGCCCGCCCTCACTTTCCTCACCTCGATCGGCTTCCGCTACGCCAACCACGTCGACCCGTTCGACGGCGGGCCCCACTACGTCGCCGAGCGCGACGAGATCACGCTGATCAAGCGCTCCGTCCGGCGCACGCTCGTGACCGCCGGGGGTTCGGCCGGGGGTTCGGGGGAGACCCCCGAGGAGCGCGTACGCGCGCGCCGGTCCCCCGACAAGCCCGAAGGGCGAACATCGCCGGCCCGGCCCGCGACGCTGCTGATCGGCGTGGAGCCCGACGCCGGGTCGTTCCGCGCGGTGGCGACGGCGGGCGAGATCGGCGAGACGACCGTCGCGGTGCCGGCGGAGGCGATCGCCCTGCTCGAGGTCGCGCCGGGCGCCGAGGCGACGGCCATCCCGATCGCGTGATCGTTCTCCTTCTCGCGCTGCTCGCGGTGGCCGCCGTGTTCGCGATCTGCCTCGCGACGCCGGTCGAGGTGGCGCTCACTGCGCCCGACGAAGGTGCCTGGGTCCGGCTGTCGATCCGGCATCCCGCCATCCGGCTCGACGTGGGCGTCGGACGCTCCGATGCCGATGCCTGGCTGACGGGCGACCCACGCCCGCCCGAGCTTTCGGCGGAGGTGGTCGGCCTTCCGCTCGACGCCGACCGGCTCTGGCGCGCGACACGGTCGCTCTCGCGCCGCGGCCTCTCGGCCGTCGAGACGTGGGCGCGCGGCGGCCGCGAGGAGGCCGCCGATCCGGGCGCGGCGGCGTGGCGGGGAGCGCTCCGCGAGGCCTTCGACGCGGAGCGCGAGCGGTTTCGTCGGTCGGCGCGGCTCGACGCGCTTTCCTTCGACACCGTCGTCGGCACCGGCGATCCGGCCACCACCGGGATCGTCTCGGCGGCGATCTGGACCGCGAGCGCGCTCCTGCCCCCGCCGTTCACGCTCACCGGGGAGGCGTTCTGGGGCGGCCCGCGCCTGGAGGTGAAAGGGACGGCAAAGGGCCGGATTTTCCCGTGGCCGGTCCTTGCCGCGATCGTATGCTTGGGAATCGCCGCCTTCCGGGCGAGGATCTCGCGATGGAAGGCGGCCAAGGAGGACCGATGGCGGAGCAGAACGGACGTGGCGGCAGCACCGTCGAGCAGATCCTGAAGGTCCTCCTGGGGCAGCTGCAGTCGATCTCCAAGGCGGAGACGGTCACAGGCCAGCCGATCGTCGCCGACAAGACGACGATCATTCCGATCTCCAAGGTGGTGATCGGCTTCGCGGCCGGCGGCTCCGACGCCGGCGGCCAGGTCAACGGCGACTCCCGCCGGGGGAACATCTCGGTCGGCGGCACCGGCGGCGGGATCTCGGTCGAGCCGGTCGGCTTCATCGTCGTCCCCCCGGAGGGGAAGCCGCCGCAGCTCCTTCCGATGAAGGGGACGATCAACCAGCTGGCCCGCGTGATCGACCTGGTCCCCGACGTCGTCGCCAAGCTGGCGTCGATGCGCGCAGGCAGCGCGGCGTCCGTTGCCGACCCGGCGACGGCCGAGCTCGAGGCGCAGCGTCCGCGACTTCCGTCGAAGGACGAGACGTAGCGCGCGCCCGGGGCGCGTGCTAGCGTCCGGCCCCGGTGTTTCCGACCGTACGATGCGCCCTCCGGGCGGCGCTTCCCGCCCTTCTCGCGTTCGCGGTTGCCGCGGCGGCGCCCGTCGCCCGCGGCGCCGACGAGCCCGTGGACGAGGCGCAGCAGAGCTTCAAGAAGGCGTCGAAGTCACTCAAGCGCGGCTACTACGACGACGCCATCACCGAGTTCGAGAAGCTGCGCAACAAGTTCCCGTTCAGCCGCTACGCGGTCGACGCGGAGCTGAAGATCGCGGACGCCCTCTTCAAGAAGCACGAGTACGTCGACGCCGCCGACGCCTATCGCACCTTCGCCAAGCTCCACCCCAAGCACGAGAAGGTGGACTACGCGTCGTACCGCGTCGGTCTGTCGATGTTCCAGGACTCCCCCCGGTCGGTCGACCGCGACCAGGTGGGGGTGGAGAAGGCGCTGGAGGAGTTCCGCGCCTTCATCACCCGGTTCCCCGACAGCAAGTACGCCGCCGACGCGGCCAAACGGGTCGGTGAGGGGCGCGATCGGCTGGCGGAGAAGGAGCTCTACGTCGGGCGCTACTACGTCAAGCACCGCAAGTACAAGGCGTCGCTCGGGCGGCTCCGAAACGTCCTCGCCAAGTATCCGGAATCGACCGCGGTCGAGGAGGCGAGCTTCCTCCTGGGCAAGGCGCTCTACCACACCCGGGCGCACGGCGACGCGAGGACGCAGCTCACCGCGTTCCTGCGGGCGCACCCCTCGTCGCGATTCGCACGGGAGGCGCGCAAGCTCCTGGCGCGGCTCGGGCAGGCCCCTCCGGCCGCGGCCGAGCCCGGTCCCGCGTCGACCCCGGCGCCCGCGACGACGGCCGCGCCCACGGGCACGCCGGCCCCGACGGAGTCGCCGAAGTAGGATGGACCC
>CAYJRR010000002.1:0-92122 GCA_964372275.1 uncultured bacterium | reverse complement strand
ATGGACCCGAATCTCCGAGCGCTGATCGAGCAGGCGCGGGAGAGGTTCCAGGCGCGCGACTATCCGGCGGCGCTGCCGTTGCTCGAAGCGATCCTCGGGCAGACCGAGAGCTTCGCCGACGTCCACAACATGCGCGGGGCGATCCTCCACGACCAGGGTCGGTTCGGCGACGCGCTGGAGTCGTTCCAGAAGGCGCTCAAGATCAACCCCGCCTACACCGAGGCCTGCCTCAACCTCGCCGTCACCTACAACGACCTCGGCATGTACAACGAGGCCCGCGCCGTCTACGCCCGTGCCACGCAAGGCGGGGGCGAGACCGACGGCCAGATCGATCCCTTCGTGAAGGGGAAGCTGGCGAACATGCACGCCGATCTCGCCGACGTCTACGGGGCGATCTACCAGACCTCCGCGGCGATCCGCGAATACCGGCGCGCGCTCGAGCTGCGTCCCGACTTCGCCGACATCCGGACCTCGCTCGGGAAGACGCTGCGCGAGGCCGGGCGAAAGGAGGAAGCGCTCGCGGAGCTGTTGACGGCCAAGAAACAGCGACCCCGCTACGCTCCTGCGGGCGTGCAGCTCGGTCTCACGTACTATTCGCTCCAACGGACGGAGGAGGCCGCCGCCGAATGGAAGGCGGTCCTGGCGAGCGATGCCGAAAACGCGCCGGCCAAGATGTACCTCCGGCTGGTCGCCGACGCGGGGAGGAAGGCGTGACCGAAGGGGTCCCCACCAACGGAGCCCCGCCGGCGGCGGAACCGGGCGCCGCGCGGCCGGGAGCGGCGAGCGGCGTGACGGCGGGCGCCGCGCCGACGTCGGCGGCCCCGTCCGGACCCGGCCGGACGGCCGAGCCTCGGGGAGGTCCCCCTCGTGGGGGCCCGCCCCGTTCCGGCCCTCCGCGCCTGGCCGCGGCGGCCAAGCAGCTTGCCGAGGCCCGGGCGTCCACCCTCGCCCGCGCGTTGGAGGCGGTCGTCGACGCCGGTCGGCAGGCGCCATCGGCCCAGAACACGCAGCCGCTGGCGTTCGTCGTGGTGCGCGATCCGGCGGTGCGCGATCGGACCGTCGCCCGCGCCGCCGCCGACCGTTCGGCCGGCGCGCTCCACTGGCCGATGCCGATGCTGGCGGAGGCGCCGGCCCTGATCGCCGTCCTCTACGACACGCGCCGCCGAGAGCCCGGCGTGCACGGCGATCGCACCGCCCTGCTCGCCGTCGGCGCGACGCTCGAGTCGATGCGGATCGCGACCGCCGGGTTGGGTCACGCTTGGACCGAGTGGCGTCCGAGCGAAGCGGCCGAGACCGATCTCCGGTCGTGGCTCGGATTCCCGGAGGCCGTCCAGTGCCACGCGGTGGTCGGCGTGATCCCGGAGCGGCAGTCGCCGCCGCCACCCCCATCGCTCGCGACGATCTCCGCCGAACGGTTCGGGCATCTCGACGCGCACCTCCGCCAGGGGTCGGTCGCCGACGGCCACGGCGAACCGTTGGAGGTCCTGCGCCGGAGGACGACCGCCCGCGGCCATTTCGTCTCCGCGACGCTGCCGCCACCGGTCGTCCGCGCCCTGGCGGCCGGGTCCGGCATCGCGGGACGCGCCCCGGGGATCTCCGCACCGCGCCTGGTCTTCGTGCAATCCCCGACCGAGATCGGTCGGTTCGCCGACGTGATGTTCGACGTGACGGCGGCCCTCTACCGGGACGACGAATACGGCCGGCAGATCGCGGCCTGGCAGTCGACCGACGAGGCCGAATGGCGCAGGCGCGGCGACGGCCTCCTCGTCCTCGGCAAGGACGCGGCCAAACTCCTGCGCGGTCCGTCGCGAAGCCTGTGGAGCCGCCTCACCGGCGCGTTGGGGGGCGCGTCGGTGGAGGAGACGGTGCGCGAGTCGGTCTCGGAACTGGTGCGCGAAGCCCCGCTGGTGATCGCGTGGGGCATCTCCGCGGAGGAACGACCGGAGGGGCGTCGCCCCTGGGCGTCGGCGGTGATCGACGCCGGCGCGTCGGCGATGCGGGTGCTGTACGAAGCCGAGCGCCGGGGGCTCGCCGCGCAGCAGGTTCCGTCGGTGCTGGAGGAGATCCCCGGCCCCCGCCGCGAGGGGCTCGCTGCCGGCGAAGCGCGGGTGAAGGAGCTCCTCGGCGCGCCCACGGGGATCGAGGTGGTCAACGTCGCGCGCGTCGGAAAGGTCGACCCCCAGGAGCCGGCGCCACCCGTCGTCTGGCGGGGCGATGTCCGGCGCGAGCGTTCGCAGGTCGTCTTCGACGAGCGCTACGCCGGCGCGTAGCGACGCCGCCCTCGTCTGGCCTACTGGAGCGCCAGGGCAACCAGCGCCTCGGTGATGTCGCCGGGATGGTGCTTCCGCAATCCGGGCACGCCGACCAGCCCGCCCTCGGCGTGGTCCATGTCGTCGAGGCGCACCACGCGGGAGCCGGGGATCTCGGCGTCCTCCGGCAGCACCAGGCCGTCGGAGCGCTTCCCGTACCGGTATCGCGCGTAGTAGGCCGTCTTCCACATCACCGAGCTGAGCTGCACCACGCGGGAGCTGGCGAGCGACACCGTCGGGACGTCGCTCGGGAACGGGTGTGCGGCGATGAACGCGCGGCGCTGCCGGTAGGTGAGGTCGATCATCGATTGCGGACTGCCGCCCCAGATGTTCTTCACGAAACCGTCGGTGATGCGACGGAGCGCGTTGCAGCCCTGGATGTCCTCGGCGACCGGCGAGCCGCCGTAGGGCGATTGGATCGCGACCAGCGCCCGCACCCGGTCCTTCAGCTCCGGGTAGAGCGACAGCGCCGCGGTGGTGTCGACGCCCCCCTTGCTGTGTCCGACGATCACCACCTTCTTGCCGGTCCGCGTCGCGGCCAGGATCGCATCGCGGATCCGCGCCGCGTTCCGTTCCACCCCGGCTTCGGTGTCGATCGGCACCAGGCGCGCGTCGAGGCCGCGGTCTTCGAGCCGATCGCGATTCGCCTCCATGTAGCCGGCGAGCTGGTTGCCGTAGAGGCCCTTGATCACGAGATAGACGTGGTCGGCGGCCTCCGCGGGGAGGACGGGACGGCCGTCGAGGACGTCACGGTAGAGCTCGCCGAAGCGATCGCCGGCGTCGGTGGTCGGCGGACCGCTGGTCCGCGCCCATCCGAACTGTCCTTGCGATCCGGTGGAGCACCACCGGCGATGGAACGGGTTCCACCAGGGGCCGTCGAACCAGCTCTTCATCGCGGCGTCGTCGACCGACGACACGACCTCGGCGACCGCGTCGCGACCATCCTCGCACCCGATGTCGATGTCCACCGCCTTCGCCGTCGCCGTGACCAACGTCAGCAGGCATGCCGTTGACACCGTCTGGAACCGAGCTCGAATTCGGCGCATCGTCTCCCTCCGGAGGACCACGGGTCGCAATCCGGAGGCCATTCCCGACGGTCGAAATTTCGGGACGTTGCGTTGGTCCGAGGCGGATTGCCTGGCAACCTGTCCGGCCACTGCCCCATCCAGGTCCCATCGGATCTGCGACATCGAGATTGACACCGAGGCCGACACGAGCGAGGGTGTCGGGCTCGTTTGCGCGCACGTTGAAGAACGGTGGAGGAGGAGCCTTGAGACCGACGCGAACCCGGCTTTCGATCCGGTCCCTGACGGCGGCGGCGGCGTTGTCCGCGGTCGGATGCAACGAGAACAGCCTGCAGTCGTACGGCGGCACGTACCTCGGCAAGGACTTCTACGCAGTCGACCTCGACAACTACTACTCCCCCGACTTCCCCGACGGGGACGCGTCGGCGGCGCAATACGGCGTGGTGGTGAGCAACCCCCACGGGAACCCGGCGGCGACCGTCACCATCACCTTCGCCGGCGAGACGGTCGACGAGCGGCGGGTGGAGGGCGGAGGCCTCGAGATCTTCGAGCTGCCACGCGCCGACGTGCAGGGGACCGGCATTCTCGACAAGGCCTACCACATCAAGAGCACCCAGCCGGTCACGGCCCACCAGTTCAATCCGATCGGGAACGTGATGGTCTACAGCAACGACGCGAGCCTGCTCCTCCCGTCCGAGTCCCTGGGAACGACCTACCGCGCGCTCTCCTGGCCGCAGCCGGTAGACGGGATGTTGCCCGGATTCGTGACAGTGGTCGCCGTCGAGGACGGGACGACCGAGGTCTCGGTGACCGTCACCGCCAAGACGGCCGCCGGCAACGACATCCCCGCGCACTTCCCCGGCGAGACGATGACCGCCACGCTCCAGAAGGGGCAGGTGCTGAACGTCGAGACCAACGAGTACCTCGCCGACCTCACCGGAACGCTGGTGACCGCCGACAAGCGGATCGCCGTCTTCGGCGGGACCGAGTGCTCCCCCGTGCCGCTCACCTACGCCGCGTGCGACCACCTCGAAGAGCAGTTGATCCCGGTCACCACCTGGGGATCGACCTACGCCGCGGCCAAGAGCCTGGCGCGCGGTTTCGAGCCCGACCTGTGGCGGATCCTGGCGCACGAGGACGGGACGGAGGTCACGACCGAGCCGCCCCAGCCCGGCGGCAGCGGGACGCTCTCCGCCGGACAGTTCCTGGAGTTCGAGTCGACCCAGGACTTCCTGGTCCACGCCAACAAGCCGGTGCTCGTCGGTCAGTACCTGGTCGGCGAGATGTACAACGCCGGCACCGGCGATCCGTCGATGATCCTGATCGCGCCCGAGGAGCAGTACCTCGACGAGTACATCTTCCTCACGCCGACCGGCTACGAGTTCGACTCGATCACCGTCGTCGCGCGGGACGGGGTCGAGGTGACGCTCGACGGCGAGCCGCTGCCGGAAAGCGAATGGACCGACTTCGGCTCCGGCTGGCGCAGCCTGGTCCATGACGTCACCGACGGCACGCACCACTTGAAGGCCTCGGCGCCGGTCGGACTGACGGTGACCGGCTTCGACCAGTACGTCTCCTACGGCTACCCGGGCGGCCTAAACCTCGCCGCGCACTGACGTCGCGCGCCGACTATCGCCCGAGCCGCTGGGCATGGGCGACCGCGCCGGCCCAGATCGCCGCCAGCGAGGGGACGGACCACCGCAGCACCGGGACGGTAGCGCGCCAGGCGTGGGCGAGGGCGTCGAGGTTGCACTGCCAGAGGGTCCGGGACCACAGGTCGCACGGCGGGGGGCGGAGCATCGCCAGGAGGCAGACCGCGAACGGGGTGCCGACCGAGGCGACGGCACCGAGCATCAGTGCGGCGCCGAGCAGGCGCCGGCCGGCGAGCCACTGTCCGAGACCCGGGCATAGGAAAGCAGAGATCATCGCCGGCCGCGTCAATGGCAGGCGCGTCTCCAACCAGCGAAATAGCGCCGGGGTCATCGAGCTCTCGCCGGGAGGAACATGGGCCCTCTACCCGGTCCCCTCGCGGAGGGCGCGCTTGGCGGCCTCCCAACGGCGGTCGAGCTCGGCGTCGTCGACGTCGGCCGGGCGCTTCCCTTCGGCGGCGAGCTCCCGCTCCAGCCGGCGGAAGCGCGCCTCGAAGGTGGCGGTTGCGCCACGCGCCGCCTCCTCGGGATTGACGTCCAGGAAGCGCGCGGCCTGCGCGGCGGCGAAGAGGAGGTCCCCCAGCTCGCGCGCGGCGCCGGCCCGATCCCCCTTCGCCAGCGCGCCGCGCACCTCCGCCAGCTCCTCCTCGACCTTGTCCAGGACCGCCTCCGCCGACCGCCAGTCGAACCCGGCGCGCGCGGCGCGTTTCCCCAGCTTCTCCGCTCGCACCAGCGCCGGCAGCGCCTTCGGCACGCCGTCGAGCGCGGAGGTGCTCCCCTCCACCGCGCGTTCGCCGGCCTTGATCGCCTCCCAGTTGCGCACCACGTCGTCGGCCGTCTCCGCCTGGACCTCGCCGAAGACGTGCGGATGCCGCCGCACCAGCTTCTCCCGGATCCCGCCCACCACCTCGTCGACGTCGAACCATCCCTTCTCGGCGGCGATCTCGGCCAGGAAGACGACCTGGAACAGCAGATCCCCCGCCTCGTCCGCCACCTTTCGAGCCGCCTCGCGCGCCGGCGACGACGGGAGCTCCTTCTGGGCGCCGGTGACGACGGCAGGTTCGCGGTCCGACTCGCCACGCCCCGCCTCGACGGCCCGGTCGAGGGCGTCGACCACCTCGTAGGCCTCTTCGAGCACGTATGGCCGGAGCGATCCCCACGTCTGCTCACGGTCCCACGGACATCCGGTCCGGAGGCGGTGCATCACCTCCACCAGCTCCTCGAAGCGGGCGCGCGGCGGACGGTCCGCCATCAGAAGTCGCTCATCATCCGGTCGTACGCCTCGCGCATCAGGTCCTCGGCGAGGCTCGCGATCGCCTGCTGTTGCTGCGACTCGCGCGCCAGCGGCTCGAACCCCTCCGGCGCGGCGCCGGCGTCGTACTCCTCGGTCCCCTCGAGCCGGTCCTCCCACAGCACCTCGCCGGTCGCGACCGACAGGAGGGCGATCCGAACCTCGACCACCGCGCGGTAGCGCGTCGGCAGGCGCCGGTCCTCGGGGAATCCGGCCGGCTTCACCAGCACCGTGGGAACGGCGCGGAAGCTCAACACCTCGCCGGCGAGGACCGCATCGGCCTGCGCCCGGTCGAGCGAAAGCGCCATGCCCCGTCCCCGAACGAATTCGTTCCGGAGCCGCTCGGTGAAGGGGAGCTCGAGCCCGGGTTCGTAGGTCCGGTTGGCGAACGTCGGGACGGCGATGCGGCGGACGCCGGCCGGCGGGGAGAGCTCGCCCTTCAGGCGATAGCCGCAGGCCGCAGTCGTGAGCAGGAAAACGCCGAGAAGCACCCGCCGGAACCGAGCCGACCCATGTCGGTTCGGATCGTTCACGCGACCACCAGATTCAGGATCTTCCCCGGCACGTAGACCACGCGGACGACCTTCTTGTCGGCGACCCACGGTTTCACCTTGGCGTCGCCGAGGGCGGCGGCCCTGGCGGTCGCCTCGTCGGCGCCGACCGGCAGGGTCACCTCGCCGCGCACCTTGCCGTTCACCTGCACCGCCATGGTGAAGGTCTCGGCCTTGAGCGCCGCCGGGTCGTGGGAGGGCCAGCCGGCCTTCACGATCCCGCCGTCGTGTCCGAGCATCTCCCACATCTCCTCGGCCAGGTGCGGGGCGTAGGGCGCGAGCACCCGGGACAGCGTCTCCAACGAGAATCGGAGCGCCGACCGGCCCTGCGGCGTCTCCAACTCCTTCTCCGGCAGGTCGGAGAGCGTGTTGATCAGCCCCATCATCTTGGCGACGGGGGTGTTGTAATGGAACCGCTCGCCGATCCCGCCGGTCGCGTGCTCCACCAGGGCGTGGGTCTCGCGCCAGGCGGCGTGGCACGCCGGAGCCTCCTTCGCCAGCACGGCCGGATCGAGCGCCGGCGCCCCCGACACCCTCGCAAACGATCGCTCGACGAGCGCGTGCGCCCGCTTCAGGAACTTGAAGCAGCCGACGACGCTCTGGTCGTCCCACTCCAGGTCCTTCTCCGGGGGCGCGGCGAACAGCGAGAAGAGCCGCGCCGTGTCGGCGCCGTACTTCTCCACCATCTCGTCGGGGGAGACGACGTTCCCCTTCGACTTCGACATCTTCGCGCCGTCCTTGTAGACGATCCCCTGGGTCAAGAGGCGGCGCACCGGCTCCCCGTCCGCCACCAGCCCCAGCTCCTTCATCACCATCGTCCAGAAGCGGAAGTAGAGGAGGTGGAGGACGGCGTGCTCCGGACCGCCGATGTAGATGTCGACCGGCAGCCAGGCGTCGGCGAGGTCGCGGCGGAACGGCGCCCGGTCGTTGCGGGGGTCGAGGAAGCGCGCGAAGTACCAGGTCGAGTCGACGAAGGTGTCCATCGTCTCGACCTCGCGCCGGGCGGGCCCGCCGCAGGTCGGACAGGTCGTCTTGACGAAGCTCTCGACCTTGGCGAGCGGCGCCGCCCCTTCGCCGGTCAACGGCGCGTCGGTCGGCAGGACGATCGGCAGGTCCTTCTCGGGTACCGGCACCGCGCCGCACCCCTCGCAGTAGACGATCGGGATCGGCGTCCCCCAATACCGCTGCCGCGAGAACCCCCAGTCGCGCAGGTGCCACTTCACCGTCGCCTTGCCGAACCCCTCTCCTTGGGCCTTGGCGGCGATCGCCTCCCGCGCCTTGGCCGACTCCATTCCCGTGAACGCGCCCGAGGCCACGAGCACCCCGTCCTCCGTGAACGCCGCCTCCAACCCGGCCGCCCCGGACCGGGCGCTCGGCGCGACGACCTCGCGGATCGGCAGGCCGTACTTCTTCGCGAACTCGAAGTCCCGTTGGTCGTGCGCCGGGACGCTCATCACGGCGCCGGTGCCGTAGTCGGCCAGCACGAAGTTCGCGAGCCAGACCGGGATCGTCTCCCCGGTGAACGGGTTCACCGCCCGGGCGCCGGTGTCGACCCCTTCCTTGGTGGTGTCGGCGGCGGTGCGGGCGATCTTGTCGGTGCGACGCATCCGCTCCACGAAGGCCCGCACCTCGGGCCTCCGCGACTCCGCCGTGATCGTCTCGACCCGTGGATGCTCCGGCGCCAGCACCACGTAGGTCGCGCCGTGGATGGTGTCGGCGCGGGTGGTGAAGATCGGGATCTTTTCCGCGCTCCCCGCCACCGGGAATTCGCACTCCAGGCCGACCGACTTCCCGATCCAGTTGCGCTGCATGGTGGTGACCCGTTCCGGCCACCCGCCGCGCACGAGCTCCTCGATCCCGTCCAGGAGTTGCTGCGCGTACGCGGTGATGCGGAACGCCCACTCCGGCATCGCCTTCTTGACGACGACCGTCTCGCACCGCCAGCACCGCCCTTCGATCACCTGCTCGTTGGCGAGGACGGTCTGGTCGTTCGGGCACCAGTTGACCTCGCTCGTCCGGCGGTAGACGAGCCCCTTCTCGAGGAACTTCAGGAAGAACCACTGGTTCCAACGGTAGTACGCGGGCCGGTGGGTCCCGATCTCACGCGACCAGTCGTAGGCGATCCCCAGCCTCAAGAACTGGCGCTTCACGTTGGCGATGTTCGACTCGGTACGAACCGACGGGTGGATGCCGTCCTTCACGGCGGCGCGCTCGGCCGGGAGCCCCAGCGCGTCCCAGCCCATCGGATGCAGCACCTGGTTGCCCCGCATCCACTGGAAGCGGGCGATCAGGTCGCCGATGGCGTAGTTGCGGACGTGCCCCATGTGGAGGTTCCCCGAGGGGTAGGGGAACATCTCCAGGACGTAGTACTTCCGTGCCGGGTCCGGCCGCTCGGGGGCGGCGAAGGCGTTCGTCTCCGCCCAGCGCCGCTGCCATTTGGTCTCGATCGCCTGCGGTTCGTACAAAGTCGACGGGCCCCCGCGTGACGGGAGCCCGTGAGGTAGCACGCCGCGAACCGGCGCGACAAGTTAGCGGTTCACGCCGGCGCCGGTGCCGCCGCTTTGCGACGTGGTCGTCCCGCCGGCGGTCGACGCGCCACGCGACAGGTTCGAGCCGGCGTCGGTGGTGACCGAGTCGAGCTGGAAGACCGGCGCGCTCACGTCCTGGGCGCGGACGAACTGCTCCCCCTGGTTCGGCGAGGCGACGAGGCCGCCGGACACCCAGACCACCTTGCCCATCAGGTCGTTGCGCTTCTTGCCGGTGAGGTTGAGCTTGCGGCCGTTGTCGAGGAGGAGCGCGGCGCTCGGCATCTCCTGGGCGAACGGGCTGTCCAACGCCATGTCGGACTTGGTCCAGGTCCCGCGGACGAGGAGCTGGTCGTACTTCCCTTCGAATCGCGCCTTGCCGTCGGCGGTCATCACCGCCTCACCGGTCAGGGTGACGACGGCGCCGTCCAGACCGGCCAAGCGGTAGGCGAGGTCCCGGTCGACCACCTCGTAGACGCGGTCGTTGATCTTGAGGCCGACCTGCGGCTTGCGATCCTGGGTGACCTCCCCTTCGACGACGACGGTGCCGATGAAGAAGGGACGGTCCTTGCCGGGGCGGAACCCCTTCACCAGGACGCCGTTCTCGGTGTAGCGGCCGCGGACGGTGACCGCCTTCCCTTCGAACGCGGCGAGGTCGGCCTTGAGCGCCCCCTCGACGAGGTGCTCGGTCTCGCCGGCCGCGATCTTGACGGTGAACGGACAGTTCGGCGTGTCGAACGAGCAGGCGGCACGGTAGACCTTGACCGTCCCCTCGAGCTTGGCAAGGTCGCCGGCGGCGGCCCGCGCGAAGGTCGGGGCGGCGAAGACGGCGGCGAGGATGGACAGCGCGACTCCCTGTGCGACGGTTCGACGATTCATCGATCTCTCCCGTGTCGAAGTTCCGGCGGCGCGACACGAGCAATCGACGTGCCGCGCGCAAGCGCCCGAAAAATCGCGCGGTGACATCGAGTAGCCAGGCACGTTTCTACGCGGAAGCGCCGCGTCAGCGGACAGGCATGGCAAACCGCAGGTCCCGACCCGAGTCGGTATCCGAAACGGACCGGATCGGATCGGATACCGAAACCGACACGTATCCACTCGTCGCCCTGCGGTGCGTGCGCGACCCTGCTCCGGCGCGCGTAACCGCTTGGGAACATTCGCGAACGGGCCCAAACGTGTTGACCCGCCCGGGGGGGAGTTGGTAAACCCGCGTTCCCTGCGCCGTTTCCGGAAAGGGTTGCACCGCCGCGCAACAAACAAGAGGACGGAATGGACGGATTCAACTGGGGGCTGCCCGAGAACATCGCCGAGCACGGGGCCAAAGTCGACGCGATGATGAGCGTGATCCACTGGTTCATGCTCGCGCTGTTCGTCTTCTGGGGGATCTTCATGGCCGTCGCCCTCTGGAAGTTCCGCGCGCGGCCGGGACACAGGGCGACCTACGAGCCGATCCACGCCACCTGGTCGAAATGGCTGGAGGTCGGCGTCGCCGTCTTCGAGGCCGTTCTCCTGGTCGGCTTCTCGATGCCGGTCTGGGCCAAGTTCAAGAGCGAGTTCCCGTCGGCCGCCGAGAGCACGCAGGTGAACATCGTCGCACAGCAGTTCGCCTGGAACTTCCACTACCCGGGCCGCGACGGCGTCTTCGGGAAGCGCTCCCCGAAGTTCGTCGACAACGCCAATCCGGTCGGGATCGACCCGTCGGACGAGCACGGCAAGGACGACGTCGTCGCGGTGAACCAGTTCCACTTCCCGGTGGAGAAGCCGGTGATCGCGAAGCTCACCTCCAACGACGTGATCCACAGCTTCGGCGTCAACACCCTGCGGCTGAAGCAGGACGCCATCCCGGGAATGGACGTCTCGATCTGGTTCAAGGCGACCAAGACCGGAACCTACGACATCGCCTGCTCGCAGCTCTGCGGGATCTCCCACTTCCGGATGAAGGCCAACCTGATCCCGGAGTCGCAAGCCGACTTCGACGCCTGGATGAAGGAGCAGATCGGGGAGGAGGAGCCGGCGGAGGTCGCTCCGGCCCCGACCGAGGGTCTTCCCCCCGGTGCGACCCCCGGCGCGCCCCCCGACGCGGCCCACGCGGCGCAAGGCGGCGAAACCGCGCCGGCGGCCTCACCGGCCCCGGCCCACCAGTAGACCTCCAGTCCCCACGAGCGATTCGAAACGAGAACGGCAGTCGAGAACGCGCACCCACGGAAAGACGGATGAGCGACCACGGCAACGGACACCACGGCGGACACGGGCACCACGAGCTGGGCTTCTGGCGGAAGTACGTCTTCTCGGTCGATCACAAGACGATCGGGATCCAGTACACGGTGACCGCGCTCCTCTTCCTCCTCTTCGGCTTCATGCTGATGATGATGATGCGGTGGCAGCTCGCCTACCCCGGGCAGCCGATCCCGCTGCTCGGACTCCTCTTCGGCCCCGACAGCCCGCGCGCCCCCGACGGCATCCTCCAGTCGAACTTCTACAACGAGCTGGGGGCGATGCACGGGACGATCATGATCTTCCTCGGCGTCGTCCCGCTGGCGGTCGGTGGCTTCGGCAACTTCGTGACGCCGCTGCAGGTCGGCGCACCGGACATGGCCTTCCCGCGGCTCAACATGATGAGCTACTGGGTCTACTTCGTCGGCGGCGTGGTCATGCTGGCGAGCTTCTTCGTCCCCGGCGGCGCGACGCAGGGGGGCTGGACCGTCTACCCGCCGCTGTCGGTCATCGATCGAGCACAGCTCGGACAGACGATCTGGCTGATCGGCATGGTGTTCCTCATCACCTCGTCGCTGCTCGGCTCGATCAACATCATCGTGACGATCGTGCAGATGCGGGCGCCGGGGCTGACGATGATGCGCCTGCCGTTCTTCGTCTGGGCGCAGCTCGTCACCTCGTTCCTGCTGCTGCTCGCCTTCCCGCCGCTGGAAGGGGCGGCGGTACTGCAGCTGATGGACCGGGTCGCGGGGACGAGCTTCTTCCTCCCCTCGGGGCTGGTTGTGTCGGGGAAGGCGTTCGCGGCGTCGGGCGGGGGGAACCCGCTGCAGTGGCAGCACCTGTTCTGGTTCCTGGCGCACCCCGAGGTCTACGTCCTGATCCTGCCGGCGATGGGGATCGTCGGCGAGGTGGTGGCCAACAACACCCGGAAGCCGCTGTGGGGCTACAAGTCGGCGGTCTGGGCGGCGATCTTCCTCGGCTTCATGTCGTTCATCGTGTGGGCGCACCACATGTTCATGACCGGCATGGGGACGACGATGAGCAACTTCTTCCAGGTCACCACGATGATCATCTCCGTCCCGTCGGTGATCATCCTGACCGTCTTCCTCATCAGCCTGTGGGGGGGCGCCATCCGCTTCACCGTGCCGATGCTGTTCGCGCTGGCCTGGATGGTGATGTTCGCCATCGGCGGGCTGACCGGACTGCCGCTGGGGCTGACCGCCACCGACCTGCACCTGCACGACACCTACTACGTTATCGGCCACTTCCACTACGTGGTGGCGCCGGGGACGCTGTTCGGCCTGTTCGCCGGGATCTACTACTGGTACCCGAAGGCGACGGGGCGGATGATGAACGAGACGCTCGGGAAGCTGCACTTCTGGGTCTCGCTCCCGGCGATGCAGCTCGTCTTCTTCCCGATGTTCATCCACGGGATGCTCGGGGTGAACCGGCGCCTCTACGACCAGACGATCTACCAGGCCGGCAAGGAGCTGCAGTGGCTGACCGAGTACCAGTCCTGGGGGGCGTGGATCTTAGGGGCAGGGCAGCTGTTCTTCATCGTGAACTTCTTCTGGAGCCTGCGCGCCGGGAAGAAGATCGCGGAGAACCCGTGGGAGGCGACGACGCTGGAGTGGGCGACCCCCTCCCCTCCCGGCCACGGCAACTTCCTGACCCCGCCGGTGGCGCACCGCGGACCGTACGAGTACAGCGTCCCCGGCGCCGCCGCCGACTTCCTCCCGCAGTTCCAGAAGGGTTAACGAGATGGACGTCATCCCCTACTCCGTCGAGCCGCATCCGGTCACCGGGATCAACAACGGGAAGTTCGGCATCTGGCTCTTCCTCGCCTCCGAAGTGATGCTGTTCGGAGCGCTGTTCTCCGCCTACGTGCTGCTGCGGACCGGGTTCCCCGACTGGCCGCACGGGCAGGAGATGGGCTTGAACGTCTGGCTGGCGTTCATGAACACCGTCGTCCTGATCTTCTCGTCGGTGACGATCGTGATGGCCTGGGCCTCCTTGAAGTTGAAGGAGTTCGGCCGCTACAAGGTGTACATGGCGCTGACGATCGCCTGCGCCGTCTTCTTCCTGGTGGTGAAGTACTTCGAGTACAGCGCCAAGATCCACCACGGCCACGTCCCGTCGTCGCACCTGTTCTACGCGATCTACTTCACGATCACCGGGCTGCACGGCCTGCACATCCTGGGGGGGATCGTGGTGATCGGCTACCTGCTCGGTCCGGGGTCGAAGATGTGGACCACCGACCCCGAGAAGTTGACCGGCCGGGTCGAGTGCACGGGCCTCTACTGGCACTTCGTCGACTTGGTGTGGATCTTCCTTTTCCCCGTGCTCTACCTACTCTAGGAGCGATCAAGCCGATGGCCGACCACGCACACGCCCATTCGTCGGAAGAGTTCCGCAAGCACATCCGCACCTACTGGTTCGTCTTCGGCGCCCTTCTGGTCCTGACGGTGGTCACCGTGGGGGTTTCGCGGCTCGACCTCTCGCCGGCGATGGCGGTGGTGGTGGCGCTCGCCGTGGCGATGGTGAAGGGGAGCCTGGTGGCCCTCTTTTTCATGCACCTGATCGACGAGAAGAAGCTGATCTACGCCACGCTGACCTTGACCGCGTTTTTCTTCGGAGTCTGCATGCTCGTCCCGCTGATGACCGACCGGGATTCGGTGGGCGAAACGCACCGCGCGCCGCCCGCCGCCGCCCACGGATCGGCGCATGGAGGGGGGCACTGACGCATCGGTCGCCCCCGCAGGCCGGACCTCCAGGAGTCGAACCCATGTCGCTCAAAGCCTTCCACATCGCCTTCGTCACCGTCGCGCTCACCTTCAGCCTCGGCTTCGGGATCTGGGGGCTCCACGACGCGCGCGTGAACGGCAATACGCTGCACCTCTGGCTCGGGATCGCCTCGTTGGTGATCGGCGGTCTGCTGATCCCGTACGCCGCGTGGTTCCTGCGCAAGACGAAGGGCGAAGGCTACCTGTGAGCGCCGCCCCCCCCTTCGTCGCCGCCGCCGCGCCGCTCCTCCGGCTCGCCTGCTCGGTCTGCTACGGCGACCCGGCGTCGCCGCTGACCGAAGGGGCGAAGGCGGGGGTGCTCTTCCTCGGCGCCGTGATCGTCGGACTGCTGGCGGCGATCGCCGGGGTCATCGTCTTCTGGGCCCGCCGGGCGCGAAAGCTGGAGGCGGCGCCGCCGGAGCCTCGCGCGGCCCCGGCGGCGACCGTCGAGATTTCGCTTCGCCCGGGCCTGCGCTCGGCGCCCCGGTAACCGGACGGCCGTGGCCCTCCTACGCCGTACCGCCGCCGAGCGCGCTCTTCGTTCCGTCGTCCTGGTGGCGGTGATCTCCTTCGCGTGCTCGCCGGCCGAGCCCAAGGTCTACGGGACGCTCCCTCCGTTCCAGCTCACCGACCAGACCGGAGCCGCCTTCGGCTCCGCCGAGCTCTCGGGCCGGCCCTGGATCGCCAACTTCGTCTTCACACGCTGCACCACCGTCTGTCCCGTCTTCACCGCGCAGATGGCGGAGGTTCAGGCGACGGTGAAGGCGGAGGGGATCGACGTGCGGCTGGTGTCGTTCACCGTCGATCCGTTGCACGACACACCCGAGCGGCTCGCCGACTTCGCCACCCGGCACGGCGCCGACCCGGCGATCTGGCGCTTCCTGACCGGCAAGCCGGAGGCGATCCAGGCGGCGGTGGTCGAGGGGTTGAAGGTCTCCGCCGGCCCGGCCGGCCCGGACGCCGACCCGGCGACGATCTTCCACGGCTCGCACTTCGTGCTGGTCGACGGCGCGCTCCGCATCCGCGGCTACTACGACTCGGCCGAGGAGGCGCGCGTCGAGGCGATGGTGCGCGACGTGAGAACGCTCACACGGTAGGCCCGCCCGGTTGCGACCGCCTGCCGGGGGCGCTAGGATGGGAGACGTTCGGGCGCCGCCTCGGAGGGTCACGTGGCCGTCTTCACCAAGACCTACGTCCAGTGCGACCTGTGCGAGCAGAGCCGCGAGCTTCCGGTCACCGGGGAGGGCTGGTACCGCATCGAGGCCAACATCACCCGCCTCGGCGCCGGCAACTCCCCGAGCGACAAGCTGACCCTGCGTGTCTCCGACATCTGCCAGTCGTGTTTCGCCGCCGTCCAGGAGGGGGAGTTCTCCAGCCTCTTCTTCGTGGAGCGCCCGAAGGCGGCCAAGCTCGCCCCGGTCAGCTGACCTGCATTTCCCACCAGGCGCCTACTGCGGCGCGCGATCCCGGGGCTGCGGCGGGCGGACTCGTCGCTGCGCTGCTCTGCATACTGCAAGTATGCGTCCGCCGCTCGCTTCTCGCGCGCCCGCCTCGCCTCCGGTCTCGCGCGCCTCGCGACGGCGCCTGGTGGGAAATGCAGGTCAGAAAAAGACGTACTGGATCGAGAAGTTGGTGACCCAGCCGGTCGGCACCACCGGGAACCGATCGCCGGGGCGCGGAACGCCGGGCTTGATCCCGCCGATGTCGAACGACTTGGCGAAGTGCAGGCGGAACTGGAAGATCGCCAGGTTGAAGTTGAAACCGGTGACGAAGGCGGCGGTGCGGTTCTCCTCGAATTCGTCGTAGCGGCGGAAGACCGATCCGGCATCGATGGCGGCGATTCCCTCGATGTTCTGGAAGATCAACAATCGGATCAGGCCGTCGAGCGGCACCTGCAGTTCGGCCTGCGCCAGCGTGTACTTCTCGTTCACCAGATAGCCGATCTGGTAGTAGGGGACGCCGCGCAGGTTGTAGAAGGAGTAGACCCAGAAGGGGCGTAGCCACTCGTCGCCGAACGCCTGGCCCCACGCGGCGCGGAGCCCCAGGTTGACCGTCTTGTAGAGACGCAGGTAGTGCTGGGCATCGACCCCGACGTCGCCGAACCAGCTCCCCCGCGTGGGCTGGAAGTAGGTCGAGACGGTGGCCACCACCGAGTCGCCGCTCAAGGGGCCGGTCTCCCACGACTGGATCAACGTGTCGAACCCGACCGAGACGGAGGCGTCGATCTCGGGCTCGACCCCGACGTTCTTCCTCTCCCAGGCCTGGCGCCCGGTGACGTCGTTGCCGAAGCCCAGGTTCTGCGAGTCGTCCTCGGCGATGGAGGGGATGCTGCGCGACGTGCCGGCCAGTCCGAACGACGCGCCGATCCGGAAGTAGCGGTTGAACGGCAGTTCCAGGATCGCGGCGCCGCCGAACTTGCGCTCCAGCACGTAGATCGCCCGGTTGGCGTCGGAGAACTCGGGGTCGACGATCCAGGTCGGCCGGAGGAAGGCGGCAATCCCCCACGGGACGCGGCGGCTGCGGTCGAAGTAGATCGCCTGCGCGTCGGTGAGGTCGGGCCGCCCGCGCGCCTCGGCGACGACGTAGACGGTCCGGTCGCGCATCCGGTCGTTGAACAGCAGGAACCCGGCGCCGACGACCCCCATGCTGCCGCCGCCCAGCGACGCGAACGCCTGCTCGAGCTGCCACGAGTCGGCCCGCAGGACCGAATACTCCCGAGGCCGCTCGAGCGGGCGGTGCGGGATCTGCCAGGGGGTCCACGGCGCGATCGCCGGGTAGGGGAGCGGTTCGTTCTGGAGATCGCCGCGATCGATCGAGAAGACGCGGAACCGGCCCGACTTGATCCCCAGCGCCAGCATCCTCCGGGCGGTGAAGAACGGGTAGGTGAGCCCGGTCGGGAAGTCGGTGGCGCGCGCGTACCCGGTCTCCTTCGGCGCGGCGCCGAAGCCGTCGGCATCCGCTCCGGCCGAGACCGCCGACGTGGCGCGCAGGGCGATCGTCGTCGCGCCGCCGCCGGAGAGCGCGACCACCGTCGCCGCGCCGGCGCCGGACGCCTCTACCGCGCCGGGCGACGGTGGCGCCCCGGAGGGAGCCGGCGCAAACGCGCGCGCCCGGTCGACCGCGGCGGCGACCGAGAGGAAGTAGACGTCCCACTTCCCGGCGTCGTCGCCCGAAAATCCGATCCGGTCCCCTTCGGGCGTGAAGCGCGGATAGCGGTGGTTGGCGTCGGCCTGGGTGATCCGGCGGGGGGTGGGATCGTCCGGATCGACGAGAAACAGGTTGTAGCGGCGGCTCTCGGTCGCGTCGGCGGAGTAGACGATTCCGGCCTTCCCCCAGTCGATCTCCTTCTCGGCGTGGAGGTCGTGGGTGATTCGGCGATATCGGGAGGTCGCGAGCTCCAGCACCCACAGATCGCTCACGCCGGTGTCGTCCAGACCGACGAACGCCAGCCGCTTGCCGTCCGGGGAGAAGACCGGCGATCCGATCTCGCGGATCCGCTCCCCCCGCGGGTCGAACGTTTCGCGGGCGCCGCCCACGCGGAAGCGGGCCCGGGTATGGATGCGGTTCCCCTCTTCGGCGTCCCGCGCCGAGTGGCGGTAGCGTAGGATCCGAATCACGTCCCCCGGACCCGAGCGGGCGACGTAGGCGATCCGTTCGTCGTCGATCGCCACCACCGGCCGATCGAAGTAGTGCAGGGTGTCGACGCCGGGACGGCCGTCCTCGACGATCTCCGCCTGGCTCATCGGATCGCGCGGGTCGACCAGGTAGAGGCGGCTTTTTCCGGTGACCGGCTCGATCCCGCGGTAGACGAGCGCGTGTCCGTCCGGGGAGACCACGAACGAATCGGGGTGCGCACGGGCCGCTTCCACCTCGCGGAAGTCGGAGAACTCCTGGGTCGCGGAGAGGTATTGGCGGAAGTAGCGCCGCTTGAGCCAGTCCTCCCACCGGCCCTGGATCTTCTCCATCGAATCGCCGGTGACCCGTTCCAGGAGCTCGTCGAACTCCAGCACCCGATCGCCGCGGCGGCCGCTCGCCCCGGGACCGGGCTCGACCCCCTCCGGTCCGGAGGTTCGGCGCCATCCGCGGAGCCGGTAGGAGGTGGAGAGGATCTCCTGAAGCTTCGCCTTCCCGTAGGTCTCGGCGAGGAAGTAGACCCGGCCCTGCCCCAGCTTGTAGGTGTAGAGGAACGAGCGCAGGTCGTCGGAGAGGAAGGTGGGCAGTCCGTATCCGCGGTACGGGTCGGGGTTGGCGATCAGGTCGCGGAGGTACTGCTCCGCCTCGGCGTCGAGTCCGCCGGGCGTGGAGTAGTACTCGGCGAGCCCCTCGATGAACCACAGCGGTAGCTTCTGTAGCGGGGTCCCGTAGGCTTTGGCCTTCTCGGCGATCCCGTTCACCTTCTGGATGGTGAACTGGTGGACCATCTCGTGGAGCGACACGTGTCGGAAGCGCGCGTGGTCCCCCCAGTAGGCGGCGGTCATCTTCAGGTCCTCGGGGGAGGTCACCCCGAGCGTCGACTCGCCGATCTGGAAGAGGTTGGTCTGCTCCAGCTCTCCGTGGCTGTTGTAGAGGATGTACGGGACACGGACGGTCGGCTTGTAGTCGAACTGCTCCACCAGCCAGAGGTACTCCTCCTCCACCGCCGCCGCCGCGCGCTCGGCCGTCTCCCGCTCCTCTTCGTAGTAGTAGAGCCGCACCCCGGCCCCGACCCCGCGGTCGCGAAGCAGATCCACGAACTTCCAGTCGAACTTGTCCCATCGAACCTGGTTCTGACCGGCGGTCTGCGGGACGACCAGGTTGATCTGGGCGCGGGCCGGCCACGGCGCGGCCACGGCGGAGGCGAGTGCGAGCACGGCGGCCAGTCCGTGAACGATCCCGATGCGGCGGGCGGCGGCCGCAGTTGGGTGGGACCGCCGCATCTCTTCCCTCCCTGGGGTACGTCGCGTGCGCGTCAAGAGAGCTCCGGCGGTGCCCCGGACCTGGAGTCGATTCTAGCTCGCCCCCCGCCGCTTCACACCCGGCAATCCGATCCCTCCGGCTACGGCTCGATCAGCGAGGTGACCGACGACTCCGGGAACGCGCCGATGGGATCGATCGTCGTGATGGCTCCGTTGGTGGCGACGTTGACCAGCGTGATCGAGTCCCCCTCACCACCCACCCACGCATTGCGGATGCCGACCTGGCCCTGCACCTCGGCGAGCGAAGGAAGGGTCCGGATCCCGGCGACCAGGGGGACCAGACCGGGGTTCGAGCGATAGGGGACCTGGTTCAATCCGGAGGCGAACGGCAACAGCCAGAGCCGCCCGTACTCTCCCGATCCGTCGTAGTCGGATGCCCCGAGCCAACAGCGTTGTGGATCGGCGACCAAGGCGTTCGGAAAGACCTCCTGATTCTGGTCGACGCCCGGATACCCGCGATGCGCCATCCCCGACGCCCGCAATTGGAGCGGGTTTCCGGCGAAGCGCTGGATCAACGCCCCTTTCGGGGAGACCGATACCCGGTGCACGGTGCAGACGTCGCCGGTGCTCAAGTCGCGCGCGAATCGGACCCGGTCGTCCCCGGCGCTCTGGGCGAAGCTTTCGACGACGCAGACGGCGGCGGAGAGTGCTCCGTCGCGCGTCAGGACGCGCAGGAAGTAGTTGTTCGAGTCCGCCGCCGCCGGCGCGGCGCACGTTCCCTGCGCCGTCGACCGGGTGAGCAGGACCAGGTCGGAACCCTGCGGTCTCGACAGGGCGTCGACGATGTACTCGTCGACCAAGGCGGGGGACAGGGTCAACGGCGCGGGAACGTTCAGCGGAGGGTTGAGATCGGTCCGCATGGCGGTGATCACCGTCGCCGCGTCGGGCCGGTACAGGTACGGGTTCACCAGGAAGACGCGCGTCCCGCCCCCCGTGCTCGTCGCCCCTCCGCCGCCATCCACGATCCAGACCTCTCCGGTCTGCGGGTCGGAGGCGATCACGCTCGGCGGCATCAGGGGGACCGGTTCGCCGCCGGTTTGCGGATTGAGGACGCGGGAGATGCGATCGATCTCGCGCCCGTCGGGGCTGATCCGCACGGCCGAGGCGGAGAGCGCGTTGCTGACCCAGAGGTCGCCGGTCGAGAAGTCGATCGCGGGACGCGAGAACCCGATCGGCACGGGGTTCCGCAGGATCAGCCCCTCGGCGGGCGTCCCGGCGCCCCGGTAGACGACGTCCTTCACCGCCCCGCCGAGCCCTTCGTTCTCGGTGAAAACCCAGATTCCGTCCTCCGCGTCGGGACCCTCGAGCGATTTGATCCGGTAAAGCGAGTCCGGACTGTTGGTGGCGAGCCCCCCGGGGACGAAGCGGGAGATCTGGTAACGCGTGATGCTCCGCTGTACGAGAACGTTGGTGTTGCGGCCGAGGACGTGCGCCAGACCCGGCAGGAAGTCGGCCTCCACATCGCGCAGGCAGAGGGCGGGCGTCGGGTTGAGGGCCGCCGGGGTCGGGATGTCGGCGACTGCGGCCGTGTTCGTGACCATCGCTTCGTCGGTGAAGTCGCATACATCGAAGGTGGCAATCCCGTCGTCGAACAGGTTCACCATCGACTGTTCCGGTCCGAAGAACTCGAAAGAGGTGCCGATCGTGGGATCGACGGTGAGCGCGTCCGCGGAAAGCGGCACTTCGATTCCGGCGGGGACCGCTTCGTCGAGGACCTCGTCGTAGTAGACAACGGCCGTGGGATCGGCCACCTGCCCCGCGAAAACGTTGCGACTCTCGAATACCCAGGCCTCGACCTCGGCGCCGGCGGCGGACGGCTGCCGGAAACTCAACCCGGTCAGAAAGCGCCCCGTTCCGGGCGCGAGCGCCGCCCGCTCCTCGATCTGAAAGGTGTTCGGGTTCCAGCGGAAGACGAATGCGTTCTGGCTGAACGGGATCAGGGCCCACAGGTCGCGGGTCGTCGGATGAACCTTGAGTGTCGCGGAGTCCGATCCGCTCGGAAACGCCGTCGCCGACTCGTAGGTGTCGAGCACGACGAGGTTCGGTTGCGACGACTCGTCGACGGCGTGAACCACCACTCGCCCGCTGTTCGACTGGCCGAAAACCCAGAGGATCCCGGAGGCGGTGTCAGACAGCGCCGTCTCGAGGATCGCATCGGTCTGGCCCAACGTGACGACGTCGACATCGCCGTACGGCGCGTCGAGACGGTGCCGACCGATCTGGTTCGTCCCACCGTGGTCGTAGAACAGGACGCTCGCCCCGAAGCTGCCGGCCGGGGCCGGATTGAAACGGATCGAAGGCGCGCCCCGATAGTTCGAATTGATCACGAACGGCTTGCGGGCGAGGTCGTAGATCGCCGCGTTTCCGGTCTGTTCCTCGATCGCCCAGCCGGGGATCGAGGAGAGGACGACGGTGCTCCGCGCCACGTTGCTGACGGTCCAGTCGTCGACCACCTGCAGTTGGAGGGTGATCGAGTCGCTCTCGCCGCCCGGGATCGGTTCCACCTCCACCTCGAGATCGGGCGACTCGAAGCATTGGCTGTTGGGAACCAGCATCGCGCGTGCGGAGGCCTGGATCGAATCGTTTGCCATGCCGACCGGGAGCGAACCGTTCGCCAACCGCTCGGCCCCCTTGACGACGCTCCAGCAGAAGAACAGCCGGTCGCCGTCGTCGTCGACGCTCGACGCTCCGCTGAAGTGGACGCGAAGGTTCGGACGATCGTCCCAGCTGCCCCCCGGATCGGATCGCCAGGCGGCCCCCCAGTTGTTGACGACGCGCAGTCCGGGAGAAACCGCCGTCGGGACGGTGTTGGCGAGCGAGAGCGTGGTGCTCGTCGAGCCCTCATCCCCTCGCGCGTCCTCGACCTCGAGCAGCAGCTCGTACTCCCCCACGCCGACCGCGCGGAGCGCGGTGGAGGAGATGACAACGGCGGCCGATCCGCAGCTGCTGCTGACCGCGATCGGCGGGGAGGCGAGAAGGGTGAACCGGCATCGGACCAGCGCGTCCCCTTGCGGATCGGTCGTCCCTTCGGCGGTGAGATGCAGGCACTGCCCGCGCGTCACCGTCGTAACCGAGCTCTCCGTCGCCGGCTCGCACTCGCCCTCGTAGTTGTCGAACGGACCGCTGTCGACGTTCAGCACCGCGGCGGGACGATTGGCGGGGTCTTGCGGATTGTCCCGCTCCGGCAGGCAGGCGGTCAGCGTCACCGCGGCGGTCGCGGCGGCGAGCAGCGGAGTCGGTCGGGCGGCGCGCATCGAACGTCCCTCCCCGGGGCCGGTTCCCAGGCCCAAGCCCACCGATTCTGCCCGAATCGGGCGGGTGTATCATCCCCGGACGTGGCCGATCGGATCCTTCCCAAGGGGAACTACATCAACGGGTCGTTCCTCCGGCCCACGCAGATCGACGCCTACCTGGAGCGCGTCAACCCCGGCAACCTCGCCGACCGGGGGATGAAGTTTCCGATCTCGATCCCGTCCGTGGCGCACGCCGTCTCCTGCGCGCGGCAGGCGTTCCGCGGATGGCGCGACACGCCGCTCCTGGAGCGGACGGCGGCGCTCCGCCGCTTCCGGGAGAGCCTCGACATGCACCGCGATCGGCTCGCCGACGCCGTCACCCGCGAGTCCGGGAAGCCCCGATGGGAGTCGCTGGCCGAAGTGAACCTGATGATGGCCAAGATCGACATCACGCTCGAGGCCGGGCTGGCCGACATCGCCGACTTCGGTCCCGGCGGAAACGCCGGGATCTGCCGCTACCGGCCGCTCGGCGTGGTGGCGGTGCTCGCCCCGTTCAACTTCCCCGGCCACCTCGCCTGCGGACACTTCGTCCCGGCGCTCGCCACCGGAAACACCGTCGTCTTGAAGCCGTCGCCGCTCACCCCGGGGGTCGGCCAGGTGCTCGCCGACCTGATCGACCGCTCCAAGTTTCCGCGCGGCGTCTTCAACATGGTGCAGGGGGACGACGCGATCGGGCGGCTCCTCGCCTCCCACCCCGACGTCAACGCCGTCTTCCTCACCGGCCGATTCGAGACCGGGGTCGAGGTGCAGACGGCGTGCGCCGCGCAGCCGCGCAAGCTCCTCGCCCTGCAGACCGGCGCCAAGAACGCCTCGATCGTGCTCGACGACGCGGAGGCGGAGCGGGCCGCCTACGAGATCGCCTTCTCCGCCTTCGTCACCGCCGGGCAGCGCTGCACCTCCACCTCCCGGGTCTACGTCACGCACGGGATCGCGCCGAAGCTGCTGGAGCTCCTGGCCGGGTACGCCCGGGGGCTCACGGTCGGCGACCCGTTCGACGAGAACGTCTTCATGGGACCGCTCGCCTCGGAGGGGGCGGTGAAGCGGCTGATCCGCGGGATCGACGCCGCCACCGCCGCCGGCGCGGAGCCGATCGTCCCCGGTGGGCCGGCGGCGGTGGGACGGGACGGCTTCTACGTCCGCCCCTCGATCCACCGACTGCCGGTTCTCGGGAGCGGCCCGTACGAGGCGGAGGAGCTGTTCGCCCCCGACCTGGCGGTCTACGAGGTCGACGATCTCGATCACGCGCTGGAGGCGCACACCAAGAGCGAGTTCGGCCTCGCGCTCGCGGTCTTCACCGCGCGGCGCGACGCCTACGACCACGCGCGGCGCGAAGCGGCCGACGGCGTGGTGAACTGGAACCGGGGGACCGTCGGCGCCTCCAGCCGACTTCCGTTGGGCGGGACCGGCCGCAGCGGGAACTACCGGCCGACCGCGCTCCACGCGGTACGCTACGCGACCTTTCCCGTCTCGTCGATGGAGGACGACCGGCCGACGATGGACGGGGTCAACGTTCCTCCGGGATTTTCCCGGGCGGGGGCGTGACCGGCGGCGGCGGATCGACCGGCGGCGGGAAGTACCCGACCACCGGACCGAACGGGATCTCCTCGCGCAGGTCGTAGGTCAGGCGAACCTCGTTCGACCCGTCGACCCACGCCAGCTGGTAGCTCGTGGCGTCGGCACGCGAGACGGCGTGTGGCCCCCGCTCCGCGTCCAGGGCGCGCGCGATCCCGGCGCTCTCCTCGGCCGAGCGCTTCGGCTCGAAACGCACTTCGACCTCGGCGAGACGGTCGTCGTCGCCGAAAAAGTAGGCCTCGACCGCCGGGTGCCCCCAACGCGACGTCTCGCGCACCAGGACGCGCGGATCCTTCCGCCCGGGTCGCAGGTCGCGACGCGCGCGGCGCACCTCGTCGCGGGGGCTCCCCCATCGAAGGCCGTCGAAGCCGGCGAACTCCGTTCCCGCGGAGGGTCCCGCCGACCGGCCCGGGCCTCCGGACGGCTCGCAGGCGGCGAGAAGGAGGAGCAGTCCGAGCGATCGACGGCGCGCCATCGACCGAAGTAGAGCACATGTGCTCTAGTCCCAAGGACCGTGGCCCGGATGACGTCGCGCGGAAAGCCCTGGAAGCCGCCGCAAGCGGTCTCGGTCGGCGTCGGCGGCGTGCTGGCGAAGCTCGAGCTCGAGGCCCGCCGCGTCGAGCTCAACGCGTGCGAGGCGTGGACCGATTCGGTCGGGGAGTCGATCGCCCGCCGGTCGGCGGCGGTCCGGCTCGCCCGCGGGACGCTCTTCGTCACCGTCGAAAGCCCGGCGTGGGTCCACGAGCTCCACTTCATCGAGCGGGAGATCGTGGAGCGCCTGAACCGGCGCTTCCGGGAGCGCCAGCCCGCCGGTCCGCCGGAGCCGGTGAAGAGGCTGCGGTTGCAGCTCGGGACCCTGCCCGCCCCGCGACCGCCCCCGCCCGCCAAGCCGGTGCGCCGGCCTCCGACGCCGGAGGAGCGGCGGGCGACCGACGCCCGCCTGGAGGGGGTCCGGGATCCGGAGCTTCGGGAGGCGGCGCGGCGGCTTCTGCTCGCGACCGCGCAGTCCCGCCAGGATCCCTGACGCCTCCCGGCGAGGGCCCGCGTGGGCACGGACGCGCGAACGTCTTGCGCACCTCCGGGAATCTCTGGCAGACTCCGCGTCTTTGTTTCGGGGAGTCGAAGACTGGACGGGCACCGTGGTGAAGGAGATGTCGATGGAACGGCTCACGTTGAAGGTGGCAATGGGGGTGGCGATTCTCGCCACCGCGGGTGTGTTCTTGACGGCCTGCAGCGGCGGCGACGATGACGACGACGACGGTGGCGGCGATGTCGTCACCCAGGCGGACGGAGGGGCGGCCGACTTCAGCAGCTGCGAGGCCCCCGGCACCACCACCACCACCTCGGTCGGCGTGAACTTCAACGTCATCATCCAGCCGCTGACCGGAACCGCTCCGGTCGCCAGCAACGCCACGATCGCGATCGTCAATCCGACGACGGGCGCGCTCACCGGTGACAGCGCGACCACCAACTCCGCCGGCAACGCCACGATCGAGCTGGACGAGAACAGCCTCTTCGCCGCCAAGCTGACCAAGGCGGCGTCGGGCAACACCGTCTACGTCGACACCTACCAGTTCGGCCTGCGGGCCCCGGCGGTCGGCGACACCGCCGGCGTCGTCAACCTGCGGATCATCCCCGAGTCGATCTACAACGCCTTCATCGCGTTGATCGGCCCCAGCCCGGACGACGTCGAAGGGCTGACCCAGGTCGCCGGTTCGGTCTCCGACTGCTCCGGTGAAGAGGTGATGAACGCCTGGATCGAGCTGGAGGGGGCCGACCTCTGCAAGGACTCGGACGGCGCCTTCCCGTGCATCGCCTACTTCAACGGCACGAACCCGAGCCCGAACGCCACCAAGACCAACGAGACCGGCCAGTTCATCGTGCTCGGCCTGACCCCCGGCTCGGTGGAGACGATCACCGTCAAGGGGATCGTCGAGGAGGGTGGCGACGCGGTCACCCTCGGAACGCTCGACGTCTACGGCGTCGCCGACGCCGTGGCCCTCGGCGGCGCGACGCCGCAGAACGTCGAGTGATCGACCGCGGACCCCTCCCCCGGTAGAATGGGAGACCGAACGGGGGAGGGGGGCCGTGGACCGGACCGCCGCTCGGGGCCTTGCCGCGACGATCGCGCTCCTCCTGCTGGGGGCGCCTTCCGTCCGCGCCGGCGTCGTCGACGGTTCGTCCTGCCCGCCCGAGCCGCCGGCGAACCAGGGGATCCTCCAGGGGATCGCCGGCGCCGTCGGCGGCGCCTGGAACTGGGTGATCGGCAACGGGGGCGCGGCGGCCGAAGGCACCCTCCGCAGCAAGGACGGGATCGAGCGGAAGTACAAGGCGGAGGTGGCCGACCATGGCTGCGGGATGGTGGCGGCCAGCTTCTCCGGCTCGACCGCCTACGCGCCGAAGGTCAGCGGGCACACGGGGCCGGTCCACGGCTCGATCGTTCCCAAGATCGGCGCCGCCGGCAATCTCGAGATCATCCTCCCGCGGGAGGCCTGGAGTCCGTTCCAGAACGACCCGAACAGGCCACGCCCGAACCCGCTCGATCCGTCGACGCTGCCGCCGGGCTCGACCGCGGTGCTGAAGGCGGAGTCGTTCGCCGCGATGGAGATGGAGGGGGCGTACCGGGCGCTGATGGCGCGCGCCGAGATCGTCGAATCGGCCGGAAACGTCGTCGCCGTCACCCGCACCGAATCGGGGAAGGTCGTTCTTTCGGTCGGGCCGTACGAGGCCGTCAAGAACGAGGCCTACGTGGCGATCGGCACGCACGGCGCGCGCGCCGGGATCGCCAACACCAAGCGGCTGGAGAGCGGGCGGGTCACGCGATGGGAGTTCGACCCTTCCGATCCGCGCGAGATGGAGGCGTTCTACGCGGCGGTCGGAAAAGGGATGGTGCTCGGCCGCGCCGACGGCGGCGCCCGCCACGCCGAGAAGATCCGCACCATCGACTTCAAGGACCAGACGGCGATCAAGGCCGAGATCGGCTCCGACAGCCTCTTCTCGGTCGACAAGACGATCCTGTCGAGCAGCGGCAAGGTGAAGATCACGACCGACGAAAAGGGGAACAAGGAGATCGAGACCGAGGCGGCCTACGGGAACGAGACGGTGACCGTCACCAAGACGGTCGGCCCGGACGGTTCGGTGATCGCCGGGCCGAAACACGAGGTCAAGTTCAAGGGGCTGTCGGCGCACAACGCGGCGATGCTGGGGAAGGCCGTTGGGATCGCGAAGGTGGGTCCGGACACGACGCTCACCCTGGAGGGGGACGACTGGATCGGCTACCGCGATCGGGCGCGGGAGTACCTGCGCGCCCGAGGCTCGCTCGCCTCGTCCCCCTTCCTGGAGCGCCTGGCAAACGCCCGGGGCCCGGACGACGTGGCGATCGCGCTCTACCAGTCGGCGCGGCAGTACACCCGCACCTTCGAGGAGCTGGAGCTGCTCACGCGCGATCTCGCCGACCCGCGAAAGGACGGCCCGCGCCTCCCCGGCAAGGCCAAGCCGACCTCCTGCCACCACGCCTGACGCGGACGAGACGCGGCTACTCGTCGAGGCGGTTCATGACGACGCCGGTGGCGGGCTTGGGGTAGAAGAAGGTGCTCTTCTGGGGCATCGTTTCGGCGGCGTCGACGACAGCGACCATCTCGGAGACCTTGGTCGCGTTGCAGAGGATGGCGGCGCCGAAGTGGGCGGCGTCGCCGGCGCCGGTGCCTTTTCCCAGAACGATCCGCACGGCGTCTGCGGCGGAGTGGGCGAAGTGGACGGAGCCTTCGGCGTAGGTGGCGGCGAACACCTCCTCCAGGATCGCGCGGTGGAGGGCGACCACGTCGAGCGCGGCCACCGGGCGCACCACCCCCGCCTGGAGCAGGAAGCGGGTGAGCTCGTCCCCCTTGGCGCGGAGCAGCCACGCCGCGCGCCACGAGGGGGCGAACAGCCCGAAGGCCTTCTCCTTGCGCCCGGCGAACGGCTGGATCGCCGCCTCGAGAGCGGCGGCGGTCGCCTCGGGGGCCGACGCCGCCGAACCCGGGGGCGCCGCCTCGACGCCGGCGATCTCCTCGACGACGAAGAACCGCTCCAACGCGGCGCGGGCCGCGGCGGGGGTCAGGCCCGGGGGGATCTTCGCCAGGCGGTGGATGGGGAAGACGGCGAGGCCCGGATCGCGCAGGTCGGAGAGATAGGCGAGGGTGAAGTCGTAGGGGGCGGTTCCGATCGGCGGGCGCACCGACTCCGCCTCGCGGCGCGCGTTGCGGTAACGGATCGCCGTCTCGTAGCGGTGGTGTCCGTCGGCGATGTAGATCCTCGCTTCGGTCAGCGCCGCGCGGACGCCGCCCAGCGCCTCGCCGTCCTCGATCCGCCAGACGCGGTGCTCGATCCCCTTCCCGTCGACGATCTCCGCGAGCGGCGCCCCCGCGCAGGCCCTCGCCAGCACCTCGGAGGCGCGACCGTCGCGGTCGTCGAACAGCCCGAAGACGGGCGAGACGTTGGTGCTCGTCGAGCGGAGGAGGTTGAACCGGTCCTCCTTCGGCTTGGGCAGCGTCTTCTCGTGCGGCCGAACGGCGCCGCCGTCGTAGTCCTCGACGCGGAGCAGTGTGAGGAAGCCGCGCCGCTCGCGCGTCTTCCCGTCCGGACCGACGAACCGTTGGGAATATGGATAGACCGACGGCTTCCCGTCCCGGAGCAAGGCCCCCTCCGCCTCCCACCGGGCGAGCGTCTCGGCGGCGCGCGCGTAGTCCTCGGGGGTGGCCGCGACCGACGGACGCTCCTGCGGCAGTTCGACGCGGATCAGGTTGTAGGGGGAGAGGGCGGTGAGCCGCGCGCGCTCCGCTTCGTCGACGACGTCGTACGGGGGGCAGAGGACGCGCTCCAGCGGTCCGACCCTGGAGCGGTCGTAACGCAGTCCACGGAACGGTCGGATCACCGCCATCGTGCCCTCATCCCCTATAGACCGACGTCGCGACGCGCGCGCGCGCCGCGCCAGCCGATCCGGTCGACCGCTTCATACGCGCGCCGGGCCGCCGCGGCAACGTCGTTCCCCAGCGCGGTGACGCCGAGAACGCGCCCCCCCGCGGTGACGACCTTCCCGCCGGCGAGCGCGGTTCCTGCGTGGAAGACGTTCACGTCCGGAATCCGTCCGGCCTCCTCCAGCCCGACGATCTCCGCCCCCTTGGCGTACTCCCCGGGATAGCCGTCGGCGACCATCACCACGCACGTCGCCGCCCGCGGATCCCACTCGAGCGAACGCCCGGCGAGGGAGCCGACGGCCGACGCCTCCAGCAGCGGCACGAGGTCGGTGCGAAGCCGCACCAACAGCGGCTGCGTCTCCGGATCGCCGAAGCGCGCGTTGAACTCGAGGACGTAGGGGCGCCCCTGGTGGACCATCAGCCCGGCGTAGAGCAGCCCGCGGTAGGGGATGCCGTCGGCGCGCATCCCGTCGACCGCCGGCTGGAGAACACGCTCGAGAATCTCCCGCTCGAGCGAAGGATCCACGTCGGGGGCCGGGGAGAAGGCCCCCATCCCGCCGGTGTTGGGGCCCTGATCGCCGTCGAAGGCCCGCTTGTGATCGCGCGCCGTCGACAGCGGCAGCACGCGCTCCCCGTCGCACAGGGCGAGCGCCGAGACCTCGACGCCGGGAAGGCGCTCCTCGATCACCACCCGGCCCCCCGCGCCACCGACCGCCCCTTCCCGCAGGACGGCCCGCAGCGCGGCTTCGGCCTGCGCGAGGTCGTCGCAGACGAAGACCCCCTTCCCCGCCGCCAGACCGTCGGCCTTCACCACCTGCGGCCCGGGCTGCGCGCGCACGTATCGGATTGCGGCGTCGAGCTCGTCGAACTCGCCGTAGGCGGCGGTCGGGATCCCGTGCCGGGCGAGGAAGCGCTTGGCGAACGCCTTGCTCCCCTCGAGCTGCGCCGCCGCCTTCGACGGCCCGAACGCCGGGATCCCCGCCTCCTGCAGGCGATCGACGAGCCCGAGCACCAGCGGCCCCTCCGGTCCGACCACCACCAGCGAGACGCCGCGTTCGCGCGCCAGCCGCACGATCCCTTCGAGGTCGTCGGCCTGCACCGGCAGGTTCTCGCCGACCGCCGCCGTCCCCGCGTTCCCCGGGGCGATCAGCACCTCGGGTCGGTCCGGCGACTGCGCGATCTTCCACGCCAGCGCGTGCTCCCGGCCTCCGCTGCCGACCACGAGCACCCTTTTCGACCGTTCGCGTTTCATTCCCACCGCCGCGCGATCAGTGCCGGAAATGCCGGATCTCGGTGAACAGCATCGCGATCCCCGCTTCGTCCGCGGCCCGGACGCACTCCTCGTCGCGGATCGAGCCGCCGGGTTGAGCAATGGCGCGGATCCCGGCGCGGGCCGCGGCGTCGATCCCGTCGCGGAAGGGGAAGAAGGCGTCGGAGGCGAGCGCGGCCCCCGCGAGCGCGTGTCCGGCGGCGGTCGCCTTTCGGATCGCCACCTCCATCGAATCGACGCGGCTCATCTGTCCGGCGCCGACGCCGACCAGCCGCCGGTCGCGGGTCAGGACGATGGCGTTCGACTTGACGTGCTTGGCGATGCGCCATCCGAAGGCGAGCTCGGCGAGCTCGTCCGGGGCCGGGGCCCGCTTCGTGACCACCTTGGCCTTCGCGAGATCCTCGGCGGAGAGGTCCCAGGTCTGCGCCAGCATCCCGCCGACGACGCGCCGCAGGTCGACACCGCGGTGGCGCTCCGCCGTCGGCATCGATTGGACCGTGAGCACGCGGAGGTTCTTCTTCTTCTCGAGAACGGCCCGCGCCCCGTTGGCGAACGACGGCGCCGCCACCCCCTCGTAGAACTGCTCGGCGATCGCCGCCGTCGCCGCCGCGTCGACCGCGCCGTTGAAGGCGATCACCCCGCCGAAGGCCGAGACCGGATCGCAGGCCAGCGCCGCGCGGAACGCCGCCTCGGCCGAGGCCGCCCGCGCGACGCCGCAGGGGTTGTTGTGCTTCACGATCACGCAGACGTGTCCGTCCGCCGGATCGAACTCGGACGCCAGGCGTAAGCCGGCGTCGAAGTCGAGGATGTTGTTGTAGCTGAGCTCCTTCCCCTGGTGCTGGTGCATCGACGGGACGCCGACCGCCTCGCGCGCCGTCTCGACGTAGAAGGTCGCCTGCTGGTGCGGGTTCTCGCCGTAGCGCAGGTCCTGGGCACGGCGCATCTGCACGTTGAGCGTCTCCGGGAAGGGGGCGCGCGCCGGCGTCGCCTCCGGGCGCCCGGCCGCCTCCGGCGGAACGGACGAAAGGTAGGTCGAGATCGCGTCGTCGTAGGCGGCGACGCGGTCGAAGCAGCGGCGCATCAGCTCGAAGCGGAAGGCGCGGGTCAATCCACCGCCGCGGATCTCCTCCACCACCCGCCCGTAGTCGGCGGGATCGGTCACCACCCCGACCGCCTCCCAGTTCTTGGCCGCCGAGCGCAGCATCGCCGGTCCGCCGATGTCGATGTTTTCGATCGCCTGCTCGAAGGTGTGGTCGGGCCGGGCGACGGTCCCCTCGAACGGGTAGAGGTTCACGACCACCAGGTCGATCGCCTTGAGGCCGTGCCTGTCGAGCGTGGCGAGGTGCTCCGGCAGGTCACGGCGCGCCAGCAGCCCGGCGTGCACCGCCGGATGCAGCGTCTTCACCCGCCCGTCGAGCATTTCTGGGAATCCGGTGAAGGTCCCCAGCTCCACGACCGGGACCCCCGCCTTGCGAAGGTGCTCCGCGGTCCCGCCGCTGGAGACGATCTCGACGCCGGCCGCGGTCAGCGCCCGGCAGAGATCGGCGGCGCCGCTCTTGTCGGAGAGGCTCACCAGCGCCCGCTGCACCTTCACCCGGTCGATCATCGGACCACGATCCTCCGTTCTCTTCGCGCGACCACGCGCCCGATCACCGCGCGCGTCTCGACGCCGCGCCGGGTGAGCTCGGCGAGCAACCCCTCGACCTTCGACTCCGCGATCGCCAGCAGCAGTCCGCCGGAGGTCTGCGGGTCGTAGACGACGTCGGCAAGCGATGCCGGCACGTCGACCTCGCCGCCGTAGTGCTTGGCGTTGGAGCGCGCGCCGCCGGTGCAGATCCCCTTGGCCGCGAGCGTGCGCGTCCCGGGGAGCAGCGGCACGGCGCCGCCGTCGATCTCGATCGAGACGTCCGACCCGCGCGCGATGTTGAGCGCGTGCCCGATCAGTCCGAAGCCGGTGACGTCGGTGCCGGCGCGGACCCCCGCCGCCACCGCCGCCTCCCCGGCGGCGCGGTTCAGCGTCTCCATCGAGGCGATGGCCGCCTCGACCTCGGGCGAGCCGTCGCGCACCGTCCCCTTCTT
The DNA here is from genome assembly GCA_964372275.1 of uncultured bacterium. Classification (GTDB taxonomy): domain Bacteria; phylum CAYJRR01; class CAYJRR01; order CAYJRR01; family CAYJRR01; genus CAYJRR01. The sequence goes on along the minus strand of CAYJRR010000002.1, from coordinate 59,651 downwards.
GAGCGCGGTGGTGACGATCCCGGTGCCGATCGCCTTGGTCAGCACCAGCGCGTCCCCCGGCCGGGCGAGGCGGTTCTCGATCGTCCGCTGCGGGTCGACCGTTCCAGTCACCGACAATCCGAACTTGAGGGTGTCGTCCTCGACGGTATGGCCGCCGACGACGGCGGTCCCGGCGTCGGCGCAGATCCCGGCCGCCCCCGCCAGGATCGCCCCCATCTCCTCGGGCCCCAGCGTTTCGACCGGATAGCAGGCGATGTTCATCGCGGTGATGGGGGTCCCCCCCATCGCCCAGACGTCGGAAAGGCTGTTCGCCGCGGCGACGCGGCCGAAGCGGTGCGGGTCGTCGACGATCGGCGTGATGACGTCGAGCGTCTGGACGAGCGCGAGCGTCTCGGACAGGCGATAGACCCCGGCGTCGTCGTGGGTCTCGGGACCGACGATCAGCTTGGGATCGGCGCCCGCGCGAGGCAGGAACGCCATCAACTGGTCCAGGCCCCCCGGGCCCAGCTTCGCCGCTCAGCCGGCCTTCTTCACCAGCTTCGTCAGCTTGACCTTCGCCACCGTCGCCCTCGTTGGATCCCCGCCGACCATCGGCGGGGCCGGCACTGTAGCAGCTTCGATCCGCGGCCGGGGAGTTGGGACCTCGATGGGACACTGTCTCGATTTTGGACGGGGGCTCCCCCCACCCCTTCGGTGTCGATCGGGTACGCGCCTCAGAATGAATATCCGTTTCTGTTTCCGTGGGCGCGGGCTTGTTTCGGAACTCCACGCCTGGCTACTTCCCGCCCCAGCCCGGCACGGTTCTCGCTTTGTGCAGCCTCTCGTTCGCACGAACAGCAAGGGGGACCCGATGTCGATCTGGAACGTCCGGACTCTGGGAACGCTTGGGCTCGCGATGGCGCTGAACACGACGCTGGGCTGCGGCGCCAGCACGTCGTCCGGCGCGCGCGACTTCGACGACGATCCCGATCCGGAGCCGGGCACCGAAGGGACGGTCGACATCCGCTACACCTTCTCCGGGACCGAAGCCCCGAACCGGGTGAAGGTCTTCGTCCTCGACGGCAACGTCGGCGGGCAGAACTGCGGAAACCTTCCGTTCGTCCCGACCCAGGGGATCGTCGCCACCCGGTCCGGGCTTCCGATCAGCGGCTCGGTCTCCTTCGACAACGTCGAGGAGGGGACCCGCTACGTCGTCGTCGCCTACGGCGAGAAGTCGAACGGCGTCCGCGTCGCCGAGGCCTGCCAGGACGGCATCAACGTGATCGCGGAGGAGACGACCCTGGTGGAGCTGACCCTCGAGAACTGGGTCGCCGACACCAATGGGAACTACCTCGTCGAGCAGAACCTGAACATGGGTCTGCCGAGCAACATCACCAACGTGCTCCTCGGCCTGCAGGCGGTCTGCGGCCTTCTGCAGAACGCCTCGGAGCTGTGCAACGTCGTCTCCGAGGTGAACGACATCGTCACCAGCCTCGACGTCGTCTCGCAGTGGACGATCACCGAGCAGGTCGACGGGACGTTCCTGGGCGAGGTCCAGTGGCTGACGGTCGAGGGACAGGACGTCGGCGCCTACGAGCTGGTCTCGGGCGGGTTCACCGGCGAGGTGCCCGGTTCGACGACGATGAACTACAAGAACTACCAGCTCGACGTCGAGATGGGGAACCTGGTGCTGTTCATCCTGGAGGAGGTCCTCGACCTCGACCTCGGGAACTACGGCACCTACGGCGCGATCGTCGTCAACGCGCTGGCCGACAACTACCTCTCGCCGCTGACCTTCAGCGGGACCGGCGCGATGTCCGACACCAATGCCGACGGGATGACCGACAAGATCACCGGAAACCTCGCCGGGCACCTGCAGGTCGGCTCGTTCAATCACGACTTCGCGATGGACTACGTGGCCCTGCGCCAGTAGTCGAACGTCGCGATCGGACGGAGGCCCGGCCTTTCAGGTCGGGCCTTCTCCTTTTCACCGCCCGCGCGCGGTCCCGCCTTCCCGCGTCGGCGGGTGTACCATGGGGTCGGATGCGGTCTCGACCGTGGAGGCGCCCATTCGACGGCGGCGGCGTGTCGACCTCTTGCTGGCGGTCCTGATCGCGGCCGGAGCCTGCCGCTTTTCGACCGACGCCCATTTGGGGTCGGACGACGACGGGGACGACGACGGCACAACCCCTACACCCGCCTACGGCGACGGAAGCGACGGCGCATTGACCGTGACCGGCGAGCTCGTGCTCGACTCTTGCCACACCCTCCAGTCGGCGTCGGGTACGACGCTGGTCGTCGGAACCTCCGCGGCCGGGTTCCTCCCGACCGGACCGTTGCTCCTCCATCAGGTGCGCGATGACGTCCCGGCCGTCTCCGGCGACCTCGCCGACTACGACGAAGGGGCGAGCGGGCGATGGGAGATCGCTTGGTCGGTCTCGTTCACGGCCGGCCCCCCGTTGTCGGCGACGCTCGCCTCGAGCCTCCTGTCTTCGTACGCCACCGACAGCCGCCGGTCGGCGCAGGTCTGCAAGCTGCCGCAGTTCCGATCGGTGCACGTGACTTCGACCGGCCGGCTCCGGCCGACGCCGTGGGACGGCGTCGAAGGCGGCGTGCTGGCGTTCCTGGTGAGCGACGATCTCTCGGTGGACGTCGGCGGACACGTTTCCGCCGACGGCCGAGGTTTCCGCGGCGGACAGTTGGCCACCAACAACGGCTGTTCGGGAACGATGACCGCGCTCGACTTCGCCCTTACCAACGGGAACGGCGGCGGAAAGGGGGAGGGGCTCGACGCCGCCTCGTACGGGATCGGGGGAAAGGGGAACCGGGCGAATGCCGGCGGCGGCGGAAACGCCTGCAACTGGGGCGGCGCCGGCGGCGCAAACGGCGGGGATGGCGGTTCGGGTGGCGGCGATGCGAACGGCGCGGGAATCCCGGGCCAGCGCGTCGACTCGAGCCAGACGCTCCTCCTGTTGGGCGGCGGAGGGGGCGCCGGGCAGCGGGGCGAGAACGGCGCCGGTCCCGGAGGTGCCGGTGGGGGGATCTTCTTCGGGTTTGTCCGTCTTCTCGCCGGAGCGGGAACGATCTCGGCCTCGGGGAACAACGGTGAGGACGGAACGCTCGACGGCGGCGGTGGCGGGGGGGCCGGCGGGACGATCGCTCTCTACGCCGCCGACGCGAACGGCTTCACCGGCTCGATCGCCGCAGTCGGTGGCGACGGCGGAAGTGTCGACGACGGCGCCTCGCGTGGCCCGGGCGGCGGCGGCGGCGGCGGACGGGTCCATGCTCCTGCGTCACCCTCGGCGAGCCGCACAACGGAGGGCGGCACGCCGGGTACGCACAACGGCAGCTCCGACGGGGCACTGGGCGGCGTAAGCGGCGTCGTTACCACCACCGACGCGCTCTGAGTCCTTCGAGCCGCGGCTTCGCGCGTCTACAGGTGCCGCTCGATCGCCTTCAGCAGGTCGGCGCGATCGAAGAGGTCCTCGATGTAGTCGAGGCGGTCGGACGGAAGCACCAGCGTCGGCGAACGGTCGTAGCGCGCGAACCACTCCTCGTACAGGTGGTTCAGGCGGTCGACGTAGTCGCGCGGGACCGCCTCCTCCGACTTGCGTCCGCGCCGCTTGATCCGCTTCATCAGGCTGGCGGTGGTGCAGCGAAGGTAGATCATCAGGTCGGGGGCCTTGAGCTCCTGGGTCAACGTGTCGTACAGCTCGCGATAGGTCCGGTAGTCGCGGGCGTCGATCGCCTTCCGGCGATGCAGGTACTCCGCAAAGATCTCGGCGTCCTCGTAAATGGTGCGGTCCTGGACCACCGTCTCCGGCCGTCCTTCCATCTCCTTGTGGATTCGGAAGCGATGGATGAGGAAGAAGATCTGCGACTGGAACGCCCAGCGCGGCATCTCCTTGTAGAAGTCGTCGAGGTAGGGATTGCGGTCGTTCGGCTCGAAAAACGGGGTGAGATCGAACTGCTGGCAGAGGAAGCGCACCAGGCTCGACTTCCCGGAACCCATGTTCCCCGCCACGGCGATGTATCGCTTCGTCTTCACGCCCCCTCCGCCGTCGCCCCCGGAAACGCGTCGCCCGGCGCGCGACCGGCCGCAAGCCCGGACAGGAAGGACCCGATCCGCTCGCAGACCGCCTCGGACTCGACGTCCATCGTCAAGACGTGCCGCGACCGCGCGAACTCGGCCATCTCTTTTCGCGCGCTTCCGGCGAGCGCGAGGATGCGCGGCGCCGACGCGAACGGCGCCGTCCGGTCGAGGCGGCCGTGCACGACCAGGAGCGGCGCCCGCACGCGCGGGAGCAGACGCTCCACGTCGCGCATCAGATCCTGCAGTTCCAGCAGCCCCGCGACCGGGAAGCGAGTGTAGGTGAAGTGGAGCGGACGCCGTTCCTCCGGGATCGCCGATGGCGCCTTGGGGAGGAACCGGACCAGCCGCCCGAGCGGAGTGTGGCGAAGGATCGGCAGGATCGCCCGCGCCCGGGGGTCGGCGAACCGAAGGGGGGCCGCGAGCGTCACGACGGCGCCGACGCGATCGGGCCACCGCGCGGCCGCCGCCAAGGCGAGAAGCCCCCCCATCGACTGGCCGACGAGATAGGCGCCGATCCCCGGCGGCAGCGCCTCGAGTGCCGATCCGATCGCGTCGATCCAGCGCCCCCGACCGGTCCGCGCCAGCTCCTCCACGTCGGTGCCGTGCCCGGGCAGACGCAATGCACGGACCGGAAAGCCTGCGGCCGACAGAGCCATCGCCAGCGGCCGCACCTCGGTCGGCGCGGCGGTGAATCCGTGGAGGAGCAGGCACGGCGTGTCGCGCGTTCCGGCGATCTCGAAGCCGTCGAGATCGGGGCGTGCAAGCGGCCATGGCTGCGGATCCGATGGCATTTTCGCCCGGAGCATAGCTTGTTCCGCCCTTTCCGGATCGGTTAGACTCGAAAGTCCGAGCGGGCCCTTCGTTGATCGGTACCCTCATCTGCCGCAGCTGCGAGTCCGCCGTCGAGGTCTCCGAACGAGACGTCACGCGTTTCGAAGTGCAGTCGATCTTCCGCTGCCCGAAGTGCAAGACCGACCTTTCACAGGGGATGGCGGAGATGATCGGCCGCGCGCCGATCACCGGAGCGGCCGCGGAGATGGAGGAGCTGTTCGAGGGGCTGCCCATCGGCGGAAGCCTCGAAGAGGCCGCCAGCCGCCTTCGCCCGAAACCGGCCGAACCGGGCTCGGAGGCCGGGGTCGTTCCGGCGGAGCCCGACCACGCCGAGACGCCGAAGTCGCCGGGGACGTCCGACCCGCCGAGGGCGAGCGACGCCCTCACCCCGTCGGCGGGCGCCGCCGTCGCCGCGACGGTCGGCGTCGCCTCCACGGCGACGGCGTCCACGAGCACGGCCGACTCCGCGCCGGGCGCCGCGATGCGCGCCCCGGCGCTGCCGGAAGAGCCTCGCGACGAGGTGACGCAACGCAAGGTCAATCCGCCCGTTCCACTCCCCGCGCCGCGTACGTCGATCGCCGGGATCGGACGCAGCGGGACAGGTCCAATCGGCATCGGCGCCCTCGGATTTCGAATCTCGGGACCTCGGCCGATCGTCCGACCGCCGCTCACCGGACGCCTCGCCGCCGCGACGCGGCCGCCCGACGAGGCCCTGGTCAAGACGGCGATCCTGCGCGAGACGGTTCGGTTGCCCGGACCGCCGCCGCTCGCGCCAAATCCCACCGGCGGAACCCTCCCGGTGGCGGAGCCCGCGCCCCGCGCGCCGTCGAGGAACCGCGTTCTGCTCGCAGCCGCAGCCGCGGCGGTGATCCTCGTCGGTTGGCTCGTTGCGAATCGCACGGGAACGCGCACCGACGGACCCCGTGCCGCGCGGAGTCCGATCGACACGCCGCGCGGACCGGTCCCGACGCCCGATTCCGGGGCGGTCGCGGCCGGCGGCGGCCCGGCGACCGCGACCGGCGGCGCCACGCCGGCCGTCGTCGGCGGCGCGAACGGCGCCGCGTCGACCGGCCCCTTGCGGGTGGAGCGCGACGCGGTCACGGCCGTGGCGCCGCCCACTCCGCCCTTTAGGCCGCGCCCGGCGCCGACGCCGGCGGTGCGCGAAACCAGCCCCCGCGCGCCCGACCCGGTCGACGCCGCCACCGCGACCGCACACTCGCCAGAGGAGTGGAAGGAGTTCGAGACCGAGGTCGGGCTCCTCGCGCTGAAGGGCGACTTCGATGCCGCGTACGAGCGCCTCATCCAGGGCCTCAAGCAGAACTTCGACAAGGAGAAGGTCCGCTACGACCTGTTCCGCTACGCGAAGCGGGCGAAGGGGACGAACCTCGCCGAACGGAAGTCTCGGGCGAAGGAGTACCTCAAGCGCCACAGGGGCGAAGATCCCGACCACACGAAGGAGGCGGAGGCCTTCCTCGAGGAGCACGCCGACGCCACGGGGGCCGGCCGTTGAACTGTGGCGACGGCAGCAAAGCTCCGCCTCTGCTCGCCGATCACCCGGCGGCGCGCGGTCTCGCGGCGCTCCGCACGGGCCGGCCGGAGCTGGCGCTCGAGCTCTTCGAATCGCTGATCGCCGCGGAACCGTCGGGACTCGCGGGGCACGTGCTGCGCGCCGAAGCGCTGGAACGCCTCGGGCGCGTCGGCGAGGCACGCGCGTCGCTCGAGTCGATTGCCGAGCGCTTTCCGTTCGCGGCGGGGGCCTGCTTCGAGCGGCTGGCGGCGCTGGCGGTCCGGGCCGGCGATCGCGCGGCGGCGCTAGGGAGCCTGGAGCGGGCGCTCGCCGCCGGTTGGACGAACGCGGACGCGATCACGGGGGAGCCCTCGTTCGAGCCGTTCCGCGGCGATCCCGGTTTCGAATCGGTGCTCGAGCGCGCGCGCCGCTAGCCGATCGCTCCCGCCCCGCTTGCCACCGTTCGCGGGGTGCTCATCCCTCCCGGCGGATCCGCGAATGCTTCGCGGAGCGGGAGGACGAGATGAGAACGATCCACGGAGCACTCGTCGTGGCCGGCGCGATCGCGCTGGGCATTCTCGGTTGCGAGCGGCGCGACATGGAGCGGCCCGGGGAACGACCCGTCACCGAGCCGCAAGCGGGACGCGGGGGCGAACGCCCGATGGGCGAGCCGCAGGCCGCCATGGAGCGAACCGGCGCGGGGATCTCCTACCAGATCTCGCGCGTCGACCACGAGGGGCGCAGCCTCGTGCTGCGCAAGCTGCCCGTCGATCAGCCGATGGCCGACGAGCGGCAGATGCAGGCGGGCCGCGAGTTGACGGTCGACTTCGCGGAGCTGGAACGGCTGGTGGAAGGGGAGGAGCGGGCGGAGGAGCTGGCGCGGAGGCTCCGCGTCGGACAGACCGTGACGGTCTTCCTGGACGAGAACGGCAAGCCGACCCGGATCCAGATCTGACCGGCCGGCGCGGCACGGACGGACGCTAGAAGCTCTGGCCTGCGCCGATGTAGAGGCGCAGGTCGGGCTTTCCGGTGCGCGCGAGGTCGTCGATCCTCTGCGCGAGGTCGAGTCGAAAGACCATCGGGCGCACCCCGAGGAAGTCGTAGTGCTCGCGAAATCCGTAGCCGACGCTGGTCACCCAGCGTGGCAGGGCCGGAACGTCCCCCAGGCGGGGGGCGATGAATCCGGAGTCGACGAAGAGCACCCCTTGAAGGCCGCGCATCCGCTCGACGTAGAAGTTCAGGTCGAGATCGTGCAGCCAGTAGTGGCGCCACTCGGCGCCGACGAGGAACTTGGTGGGCCCGACGATCTCCGGCGCGCTGATGCCGCGCACGTCCTCGATGCCGCCCAGGTAGAACAGCTTCGAGAGTGGCACTGCCGCGGGATCGGTGGCGAGGAACGTCCCCGCCTTGAGCTGCAGCGCGAGCACGTTGTTGTCGCTCAGACGCTTCTGATGCACGACCTCGGCCGACGCCAGCCGGTAGACGTCCAACCGTTCGTCGAGGGAGGTCCCCGCCTCGATCCCCGCGTAGAACCGTGTCCCGCGGCGCGAAAAGCGCCAGTCGTCCCGCGAGTCGTAGCGGTAGGCGGCGACGACGCCCAGGGTGGAGTCGACGCGGCTGATCTCCGGATCGAACCCGGGAACGACGTGGAGCCCCTCGCGGGCGTAGCGGGTCTCCAGGTCTTCGGCCAACAGGTAGAAGCCGAGGCGATGGAGCAGGCCGCGGTAGTAGGTGAATCGGCCGGCGCTGCGGATGTAGCCCAGCGCCGCGCCGGTCGACTGCTGGCGGCGAAAGCCGACCACGTCGATCTGGTTGCGCAGGTCGTTCGAGCGTTCGACCTGGACCGAGAACCCGGCGTCGATCGTATTCAGCTTGAACTCGTAGTCGACGTAGGCGTAGTGGAGCAGAAGGCGCCAGACCGGCGGGATGCGGTTGTCGCGCCGGTCGGTCTCGATCAATCGACCGTTCGGGTCGAGCTCGATCGCCAAAGGCCGGCGGGCGGTGGTCAGCTGCAGCTCCCCCGCGCCTTCGTCCGAGTTCCAGGTGACGCGGGCATCGGCCCCCGGGGCGATCGCCTGCACCCGCACCGGCTCGGCGATGGCGTCCCCCTCCCGCGCCAGACCGACGGTCGAGATCCACGTGCCGTCCGGCGCCCGCCGCGTGGTCACGGAACGAAGCACGTAGTTGACCGACGGGAGCGGCGCGCGCCACTGGTCGAAAAACCAGCCGAGGTCGCGGTCCAGCTCGCGCTCCACCGTGGCGCGGAATCCTTCGCCGGCCGGGAGTCCGCGTAGGTAGGCCCACATCGCCCGCGACGCTTCGACGGTGCCGGACAGGTCGACCAGCTTGTCGTAGGCGACGCGACCGTTGGGCCGGAGGTGGTTGAAACGCGAGGCGTCGTCGCGGAGAAGGTCGGTGAAGAACCGGTTGTCGTAGTACTCCGCGAAGAACGGGAAGTCGGGGGTGTAGAGAACGAGGTCGACGGCGGGGAGGAACGACAGCGGCCGCGCGTACTCGCGGACATCTCGCAGCTCGCCGTAGGTGGTCGAAGCCCAGGCCCGCGCGAGGTACCACGTGACGGCGTCCAGCACCCACCCCGCGTCGGCGCCCGGCTCGCCGGCGTAGACGGCCTCGCGCATCGAGGCGGCGATCGCGGCGCGCGCGACGTGCAGGTCGTGGTAGCGCCGCATCGGCGGAAAGACGCGGTAGATCCGCGAGGAGAGCAGGCCGGTCGGCGCATCGTGGAAGACCAGCTCGCGGGTCAGCGGGGCTTCGTAGAGCGTGACCGGCGGGGCGTCCTCGCGCAGGAGACCGCGCTGCACGAGGCTCCTCCTCGCCTTGGAGGCGACCTCGAGGATGCGTTCTTCGTAGGACTTCGGCGGCGTCGGCGAGAGCAGGACGACGCCGTCCCGCTCACGCCGGTGGAGCCGGTCGGCGACGAGCAGCATCACACCGGACCGGGAGCGCGTCGCGTGGGCGATCGCCGCCCGTCCGGCAGCCGGCGGATGCACCGTCCCGTCGACCACCGCCCACCGATCGTCGTCGACGTCGAGCCGCAACGAGACGTCGGCACGCGGCAGGTCGGCGGAGAGGTCCCACCGGCCATCGGCCCCGCGGCCCGCCACCAACGGGAACCATCCGTTGTTCACCAGCAGATCGTTCCGGTACCACGAGAAGGTGCCGAACCGCACCGGCACGCGGACGCGGAATTCGGCGCGGAGCCGCACCGTCGTCGTGGCCGGCAGCGGAAGGGCGGCCCGCACCGCGATCATCGACGGCAGCGGAACGCGCCCCCCATGTCCGTCGGGCCGGTCGACGTCGACTCCCGCGAACGGCAACGGCGTGCCGTCCTCCCCTTCCAGCGCGAGGAGTTCCATCCCCCCCGCCTCGAAGCGCGCCGGATGGATCGTGTAGAAGCTCTTCGAGTTCTCCCCGTGCAGCCGCTCGGAGAGGAGGTTCGGGAAGAGGAACAGGACGACGTCCTCGATCGGTGCGTCCGGCGGCGGGTCGATCTCGATCTCGGTCCGGCCGCGGATCTCCGGACCGTCGACCCGCGCCTCGATCCGGTAGCGAACGGGGGAGACGGGCTCCGCCGCCGCCGCCGCGCGGCCGGCGAGGAGGAGCAGGACGGTCAGGACGCGGAGTCGCACGCCAGGAGCAGGAACAGGACGCTCAGGTAGACGATCGACGCCGCGAACAGGCGGCCGGCCCAGCGCCGCTCGCGCGCCGCCGCGTCGCCCCTCGCGGCCCCCCCGTTCCCGGCGGCGACGAGCCGCAGTCCCAACGCCCCCTGCCCGAGGAAGGCGAGGCCGGCGAGAAGGGCACCCACCCCGTAGAGCTCACCGGCCAACCCCAGCGGCACCGGAAGCAGCGAGACCGGGAGGAGCGCGAGCGTCCAGAGGACGACGTTCCACCGGGTGAACGCCTCCCCGCGGCCGAAGGCAGCGGGATCGATCGGGAGGACGCGGAGCCCCGCTTCGGCGTACTCCTCCGCGAGCATCACCGAGAGGGCGAGGAAATGCGGGATCTGCCACAGGAAGAGGATCCCGAACAGCACCAGGCCGGGCAGCTCGATCCGCCCGGTCGCGGCGGTCCAGCCGATCAGCGGAGGGAGCGCGCCCGGAATCGCCCCCACCACCGTCGCCAGCGACGAACGCCGCTTGAGCGGCGTGTAGACGCCGGCGTAGAGGACGATCGCGAGCAGGCCCAACACCGCGGCGAGCGGACCGTTGGCCGAGAACCACAGGAGCGGAACGCCCAACGATGCAAGGAGCGCCGCCTGGATCACGGCCGCCGCCGGGCGCAGCCGACCCGCGGGAAGCGGCCGGTTCCGCGTGCGCCGCATGCGGCGGTCGACGTCGCGCTCCATCCAGCAGTTGAGCGAGTTCGCGCTCCCGACGAGCATCGCCGTGGCGAAGACGACCTGCAGCATCGGCCACAGGCCCGAACGGCCCGGGGCGAGCGAGTAGCCGCCGGCGGTCGTCACCAGAACGAGCGCGGTCAGCCGCGGCTTGGCGAGGGAGAGCAGATCGGTGACGAGTCCCGGAGCCGCCTCGCCGTCCGCATGAGTCAGGGCCTCTGTCGGCCGCCACGCGCCCGAATCGACTGGAGCGGTCTCGGCGAACGGTCGGGCGCTCACGCCGTCCTCCCGCGCGCCGCGCAGTACATCGAGACCGTCGTCCCCCACAGGAGCGCCCCCACGCCGAGGTGCGCGGTCACGAGGACCGCTTCGAGCGCCGACAGCACGCTCATCACCCCCAGGAAGATCTGCACGACCACGAGCCCCGGCACGGCGAGCGCCAGCAGGCGGGCGAGCCGGGCCTCCCCCGCGGCGCGCAGAACGACCAACGCCGCCGCGATCACCGCCACGGCGGCGATCACCGCGCCGGCGCGGTGCAACATGTGCAGCGCGATCGGCAACGACGTTCCGATCCCGTCGCAGGACGGAAAGCGGGTGCAGGCCAATCCCGCGTCGGTGTGTCGAACCAATGCGCCGAGCACGAGCTGCGCGTAGACCGCGACCGCCGCCACGCCGGTTACGCGCGCGGCGGATCGGGGGAGCGGCCGGTCGACCGTCGCCGGGCGGGTGCGGAAGGCAAGCACGACGAGCAACGCGAAGAAGAGCATTGACGTGGCCAGGTGGGCCGTCGAGACCGCGTCCGGAAGGCGCATGCGGACGGTCATCCCGCCGAGCAACCCCTGCCACACGACAAGCAGGAGCGCGCCGACCGCGAGCGAACGCGACGCGTGCCCCGGCGGGAACCCCCGCCAGACGAGCGCCAGTTGCGCGATGGTGAGCAGACCGACGCCGGTGGCGAAGAGGCGGTGGCCGTGCTCGAAGAAGACCTTCCCCACCATCGGCGGGAAGAAGCTCCCGAAGCACTGCGGCCAGTCCGGGCAGGCGAGCCCGGAGTCGGTGGCGTGGACGACGCCGCCGACCAGCAGCAGGAGGAAGGTGGCGACGACGTTCAACCGCACGACGATGCGCGCCGCATGTTCGCCGCGAGTCATCGGCGCGAGACCTGCGTCTCCCGCTCCGCGTCGAGCCACGCGCGGAACGCCTCCTCCGCCTGGACGTGCGCGAACCCGCGCATTGCGTAGTGGGCGACGCCGCATGCGTCGGCGCAGACGATGTTGAACTGCCCCTCCTCGGTCGGCCGGATCCAGAACTCCCGGACTTCGCCCGGCGGGACCTCCTCGCGCACCCGGAGCTGCGGGATCCAGAACCCGTGGAGCACGTCCTCGGACTCGAGGACGATCCGCGCCGTCTTGCCCACCGGAAGGTGCAGCTGGTTGAGGGTCTCGACCGCGCGCCGCCCCTCGGCGGTGTCGATCTCGTGCCGGATCTTCCACACGAACTGGCGGGCCGCGACGTGGACGGTGAGATCGGCCTCGCCGCCGACGATCCCGACCCCGCCCCCCAGCACCCGCGCCGACCACCCGAGCAGTCCGAGGAGAAGGATCGCCGGGGTCGCCATCCAGGCCGCCTCGAAGAGCCGAACCCGACCCGGCACCGGCCGCCCGGCCCCCCCCCACCGCCGCGCCAGCCCCCAGACCCCCGCCTGAACCCCCGCGAAGGCGACGACGCTCCCGGCACCAACGGCGATGAGGATGTTCGTGGGCGTCACGACCGATCGCTTCCTGCCCGTCCCGACAGCGAAAACGGGCCGGGCACGCTAGCAAGAAAGGCCTGTCGCGTCAATTTGCAAGGCCGGCGCGGACGCCTACCCCGCCGCCCCGGCCGAGGTGAGTCGCCGCTCCTGCTTCCTCACCGCCCGCTCCAACAGCTTCAACACCATCCGCGCCTCGTCCGACTCGGCGACCAGCGGCGGCCCGCCCTCGGGGTGGCGTTCGGTCTTCGGCGTCGACGCGCAGGCCGTGGCGCACCGTTTCCGCGCGCTCTCGAGGTGGGCGCGCGCGTTCCCCTCGCGCGCCTTGGCGAGGTCGAGGAACCCTTCCACCAGGTCGTCGACCCCGAGGAGGATCCGGTTCTGCGCGAAGTTGTGCTGCAGCCGCGCCTCGTGGAGCAGCGCCGCGGCGCGCTTGGCCTCTCCGTGCTCCGCCTCGAGCGCCGCCTGGTAGGCGAGGTAGAGACCCAGGAGCCGCCGATCCCCCATGCCGCGCGCGATCTCCACCGCACGCTCGTAGTCGGCGCGGGCCTGGTCGATCCTCTCCATGTCGTGGTGCAGCAGCCCGCGGTTTCCGTGGACGTGCGCCATGGAGCGGATCACGCCGGTCTGGATCTGGAGGGCGTAGGCCTGGTCGTAGAAGATCAACGCCTCTTCGTACCGCTCCTGGAGGTGGAACAGCGTCGCGATCAGGCCCAGCGCGTTCGCCTCGAAGTTCCGCTCGCCGACTTCGCGCGCGAGCTGCAACCCCTTCTGCAGGATCGCCCGCGCCTCCTCGTAGCGCCCCACCTGGAGGAGGAAGGCGCCGAAGTTGGCGCTCATCGCCGCCTCCATCCAGACGTTCCCGGCGGAGCGGAGCAGGTGCAGCGAGCGCTGGTAACACTCCATCCCCCGGTCGAGGTCCCCGGAGACGTGGAGCACCGTGCCCAGGTAGCCGAAGGCAAGCCCCTCGCGCTCGGTGTCCTTCGCCTCGCGGGCGAGGAGCAGCGCCTTCTGCACCGCTTCCCGCGCGTCCTCGCTCTCCCCCTTCGCCTGGAAGCTGGTTCCGACCTGCACCAGCACCTGCGCCTCGAGGGCCCGATCGCCGGCTTGGCGGGAGAGCGACTTCGCCTCCTCCAGGTCCTCGAGCGATTCGTCGACGCGGCCGGCGAGCCGGCGGGCGCGGCCGCGCATCTCCAGGACGCGGGCGAGCAGCGTCCGTTCGACTCCGTCATGGGCCGCGGCGCCGACGGCGAGGTCGAGGTTCGCCAGGTGCGCCTTCATCGGGATCCGCGCGGCGATCTGGCCGATGGCCAGCGCCGCGTGAAGCGCCCACACCGCCCGGGTGGCCGGATCGGCCGGCGCCTTCGGGTTCGGCGTTCCCGCGCGCCGCAACAGCTCCTGGAGGTTGTCGAGCTCCAGCGCGATCCGCTTGCGCAGCTCGAGTCCCTCGCGACGATTCGCCCCGGCGATCCAGGGACCGGAGGCCTCCACGAAGTGCTCGGCGTGACGGCGCTCCGCCTCTGCCCGTGCCCCCGACTGCTCCAGCTTCTCTGCGGCGAACTCCCGGACGTTGACGTAGGCGGCGAACCTCAGCTCCCCCGGCAGGTCCGGCGGCTCCCAGGCGCGAAGGAGCGACTTGTCGCGGAGCGACTGCACGACGTCGAAGACCATCGGGCTGCCGTCGAGGCCGGAGAGGTCGATCACCGCCTCGGCCGACTCCAGGCTGAACCCCCCGCGGAAGACCGACGCCTGCGCCAGCGCCCGTTGTTCCCAAGCCGGCAACAGGTTCCACGACCATTCGATCGCGCCACGCAACGTCGCCTGCCGCGACGAGACCTCGCGCTTGGCGCCGGCGAGCAGCTCGAACCGCCGCGGCAGGCGCTCCAACAGCTTCGCCGGGGTGAGCACCGCCATCCGCGCCGCTGCGAGCTCGATCGCCAGCGGGATCCCGTCGAGCTCCTGGACGATCTGCGCCACCACCGGCTCGTCGGCCTTGGAGATGGAGAAGCTCGCGCGCACCGCCTTGGCGCGCTGGGTGAAGAGCTGCACCGCCTCGGAATCGGTGACCGGCCTCCCCTCCTGGGGGAGGGAGAGCGACGACAGCTCGATCACCTGCTCGCCGTCGAGCTTCAGGCGCTCGCGGCTGGTGACCAGGAAGCGCGCGTCGGGGGCGATCCCCATCCACGCGGCGACGGTCTGCGGTCCGGCGCCGACCACGTGCTCGAAGGTGTCGAACAGGACGAGCATCTTCCCTCGCCCGGCGAGCGCGTGGCCGATCTGCGCCACCGCGTCGGCGCTGCTCGCGCCGGGCGCGAGCGAGACGCTCAACGCGCGGCCGACGCTGGCGATCACCCCGTCGGCGTCGCGCGCCTCGGTCAGGTCGCAGATCCAGACGCCCCCTTCGGTGGCGTAGGCCGGTCGCGCGGTGACGCCGTAGTGGAGCGCGACCGCCGATTTCCCGGCGCCGCCCGGTCCGAGGAGGGTCACCAGCCGCGCGCCGTCGGCGAAGGTCGAGGCGATCGCGTCCAGCTCGCGCTTCCGGCCGACGAGCGTTCCCGCCTCCGCCGGCAGGTTCGACCGACTCATGCGCGTCGGCTCGATACGCGTCGGCGCCGGCGCCGCCGGGACCTGTTCGGCCACCGGGAGCGTCAGGTCCATCTCCTGCCGCGGCAGGAGCGACGCGAGGAACTCGGACGTCTTCGCTTCCGACCCCCGCAGTCGGGCGTCCTCGAGGAACGACTCGAGCGCGCTCGCCATCTCCTGGAGGCTCGCGAACCGGTCCTCCACCCGCAGGCGGAGCGATCGGAGGACGACCTCCTCCAGACCGCGCGGGTATCCCTCGACGATCGAGGACGGCCGCTTCAACGCGCCGTCGAACGCCTGACGGAAGATCGGAACCTCGCGCTTCTTCCCCATCGTCGCCGACAGGGTGGTGACGTCGAGGAGCACGATCCCGAGCGCGAACTGGTCGGAGCGCGCGTCGAGCGCGCCCCCCATCGCCTGCTCGGGAGAGAGATAGTTGAAGGTCCCCTTCACCATCCCGGCGCCGGTCTCGCCAAGCGTGCTCACCGCGCGCGCGATCCCGAAGTCGAGAACCTTGGTGATCCCGTCGTAGGTGACGTGGAGGTTCTTCGGAGAGACGTCGCGATGAACGATGTTCAAAGGTTGCCCGCGAAGATCTTTCTTCTGATGGGCGTAGTGCAGCCCTCGCGCCGAAGCGATGACGATCTGGACCGCGACCTCCAACGGGATCGGGACCCCCTTGACGGCGCTCTCGCGCAGGACGCGCGCCAGGTCGTGCCCGTCGAGGAACTCCATGGCGATGTACCAGACGCCGTCGTCGACCCCGACCTCGTTGACGCTGACGACGTTCGGGTGCCGCAGGTCGGCGGCGACCCGCGCTTCGGCCTGGAGCATCGTCACGAACTCGGCGTTCTCGGCGAGGTGGGGCAGGATCCGTTTCACCACCACCAGCTTCTCGAAGCCGGCGACGCCGCGCTGCCGCGCGAGGAAGACTTCGGCCATCCCGCCCGCCCCCAACTTGCGGAGGAGGTCGTATTTTCCGGCGATGACCCGCCCGTCCACGCGACCGTCAAGCCTACTCCCGGCGGCTTCGATTTTGCGAATTTGCGTCCGGGCCGCGGCGGAGCAGGGGCATCGCGGTGGACCGCTTCCGCCGGCTCACGCGCTGGCTCGCCACGGCCGGGATGGCGCCCGCTCGGCGGCGGCAGCCCGCCGGAGCGTGCGGCCGCCGCGCGGTGATCGTCCACCTCGACGGCGTCTCGCACGGCGCGCTCTGCGCGGCGATGCGCGAGGGGCATGCGCCGTTCCTCGCCCGCCTGCTCGAGGAGGGCACCCACCGCTGCTCGGCCTACCTGGTCGGAGCCCCCGCGTCGACCTCCGCCTTCCAGGCCGGATTCCTCTACGGAAGGGTCGACGACGTGCCGGGCTACCTCTGGTACGACAAGCGCCGGCGTCGCCACGTGCGGATGGACCGCTCCGCCGACGCGAAGCGGATCGAGCGGCGCCACGCGAACGGCGACCCCGGGCTGCTCGCGGGCGGCACCTCCTACACGACGCTCTTCGCCGGCGGGGCCGCTGCCCCGGCGCTGAACCTGGCGCGGGTGTCGACGATGCAATGGAACGTCGGCTTCCGCCACTGGGAACCGCGACTCGCGGCGCTGGCGCTCGGCGGGCTCGGGGTGCGCCTCCTCGGGCGGGCCGCGCTCGAAGTCGGCCCGTCGATCGCCGACGGTCTCCGCTGGGCGACGAAGGTCGGGCGCTTCGACTGGGAATGGCGCCTGCTCGGAATGCGCCTCCTGACATCGATCCCGCTCTGGGAGTTCGCCGTCTGGGGGACGGTGGGGGACATGGCCCACGGCGTTCCGATCGTCTACACCTGCATCGTCGACTACGACGAGATCGGCCACCGCCGCGGACCGCGATCGCCGCTGGCGATGCGATTCCTCCGCTCGGCCGACCGAGCGGCGGAGACGATCTTCGCGGCGGCCGCCGCCTGGCCGGAGATGGGATACGACGTCTTCGTCCTGGCCGATCACGGCATGGTCGACGCCGTCCCCTTCGCCGCCCTCGACGGGCGCGACCTCCCCGCGTTCCTGTGCGCCGCGGCGGAAGGAGAGCGGTCGGCGGAACGCCACGCGCGGCTTCGCGCGCTCGGGGATCGCCTGGTGCCGCCGGTCGGATGGATCGTCCACCAACGGGCGCGGACCGCCGCCACGCCTCCCGCCGGCGTTCAGATCGTCGACGCCGGGGACATCGCCCACCTCTACTTCACCGACATCGAGGCGCCGGCGACCTTCGAACAGGCCCGATCCCTCCAGCCGAAGATCGTGGAGGCGCTGCGCCGGTCGGGCGCCGTGCCGTTCCTCCTCGCGCGCGGCGAGCACGGACCGATGCTGATCGCCGGCGATCGGGTGATCCGGCTGGACGACGGGCGCGTCGCGGAACGCCTCCGCGAGATCCCCGGATTCGCCGCGCGCGCCGACGTGCTCGCCGGCTACCTGCGCCGGGTGATCGCCATGCCCTCGGCGGGGGACCTCGTCCTCTACGGGAACGGCGGATCGACGACCGTCGCCTTCTCCTGGGAGTTCGGAAGCCACGGCGGCATCGGGGCCGACGAGATCGAAGGGTTCGTGATCCACCCGCGCGATGCGCCGTTCGACTTCCGCGCGGTGCGCCGGCCGGAGGAGCTGCACCGGTTCTTCGTCCGCTATCGGCCGGAGCCGAACCGGCGCGTCCCCCCGCCCGCCGCCGCCGATTGAGCGCGCGGCGGCGGGTGCTAGCGTGGCCGGCCGACGATGCCGAGTCTCCACGCCGCGGTGACGTTCGCCACCTACAACATCCACGCCGGCCACCGATTCCTGCACACGTTCGACGCGCGGCGGGTCGCGGCGGCGATCGCCGAGACCGGCGCCGACGTGATCGCCCTCCAGGAGGTCGGACGGATCGAGGGCGACCGCGCCCGCGATCCGCTGACGGCGATCGCCGATCTGCTTGGCTACGGGGTTGTGGCCTTCGCGCCGAACGTGGTGTGGCGCGGCGGCCGCTACCGCTACGGGAACGCCATCCTCTCCCGGTATCCGATCGCGAGCTGGGAGAACCACGACCTGTCGGTCCCGGGACGGATCGGGACGGCGCTGGCCGCGCACGGATGGACGGTGCGACCGGAGCCGCGCGGGTGCCTGCTCGCGAGGATCGAGCTGCCCGGCGTCGACCTCCTGGCGGGATCGGCTCACCTCGGCCTGCTCCACGGCGAGCGCGCGCGACAGGCGGCGCACCTGGTCGACGCCGTGCTGGAGGGGGAGCGGCGGCCGACGGTCCTCGGCGGAGATTTCAACGACTGGTTCCGCGGACGCGATACGCGCGCGCTCCGAGCGCGATACCAGGACGCGGCGCTCCTCGACCGGCGCGCCGCCACCTACCCGGCCCGGTTCCCGCTGTTCCGGGTCGACCACGTCTACGTCAGCCGCGACGTCCGGGTCGTGCACTGCCGTCCACTCCGTCGCGGACCGGCCCGGACCGCGAGCGACCACCTCCCGCTGGTGGCGCGGCTCGAACTGCCGTGCTATGGCGCGGGCGACGCGTGCGACTCCTTGCCTACGACTACGAAGCGCTGATCCGGATCGCGCAGCAGGCGCCCTGGCGCGAGGGCTTCGCCGAGGCCAAAGCCTGGGCCGGCGACGTGCGGGCAAAAGCCGACCCGCGCGGCGGGTTCGGAGCCCGCGAGCCGTTCGTTCCCGGCGAGGGACCGCGGCTCGAGGAACGTCGCCGTTTCGATGTCGCGCGTTTCGAGGCGACGATGGCGCGTCTCGGGCGAACCGCGGAGCTCCTTCCCGGCGACCGCGCGCTGCGCGAGTCGCTCGGCGACGACCCCGAGGCGCGGCTCGACGGCTGGTCGGTCTACGAGGACCTGGTCCGACTCTGGACGGCGCTCGTCACGCCGCCGTGGCCGGAGGCGCGGCTCTGCGCCGACGCCGGGCCGGGCGCGCTCCTCGGTGCACTCGGTCGGGCTTGCGGCCACGACCTGCGGTTGGCCGCGACAAGCCCCCTGTGCCTCGACGTCGGAAAGCCCTACCCGATCACCTGGCAACTGCTTCCACGCGCACGGATACGGAACGTTTCCGTCGACCTGCTCGACGAGCTGTGCTCGATCGGATCGGAGGAGGTCCGGCGCGCCGCCGCCATCACCGACGTTTCGCCGGAGAGGATCGCCGTCGACGTCGGCCTCCTGATCCGCCACGCCGAGCTCGCCCGGCAGCTCGATCTGGTGGTGGCGGTCGATCCCGACGACGCGGCCTGGGGCTGACCCGAAACCGGCCACCGTCCCGCGCGGGAGCGTGGAGGCGGCCAGGCCGTCCTACGGTCGGATCACCTCGGCTCCCGGTGGGATGGCGAAGGTGAATCCGTCGGGCGGTCCCTTCGCCGCGGTGGTGGCGTTGCGGAACACCAGCCGGGTGGCGTTTCCGAGCGCGTCGACGAGGTGCACCTCGCGCGCCAGCGCCGACTTCGGATCGACGCCGAGGAGGATCCGCGAGTACTGCACGTCCGACTCCGGCTTCGGCGTGAGGACCAGGAAGGCGAGATCCTTCCCGGCCGCTTCGGCAGGCGGTTCGGCGGTCGCGACGTCGAACGAACGCTCGAGGGAGCCCAGCCCTTCGAGGAAGTTCAGCGCCGTCATCGACGTCGACGAGGCGACCGATTCGGTGACGATCACCTGGTTCTCGGACGGCTCGTAGATCCACATCGACTTCCCGTCCGAGACGAACAGCTTCTTCTCCGGCCGCTCGAACTCCCACCGCATCCGACCGGGCTTCTGCAACCAGACGCGGCCGCCCGATTCCGCCCCGGCGCGCGCCCCTTTGAGCCGCGTGACCTGGTCGAACTCCGCGGCGTAGTGGCGCATGCCTTCGTACGCGCGCTGCACCCGCGCCACCAATCCGGCCGGGGCCGCCGCGGCGGGCGGCGTGGCCGTCGCGACCGGTGCCGGCACGCGCGCAGGGGTCGCGGTCACGTTCGGTGCGGCACCGGTCGCCGCCGCTCCTCCTCCGAGGATCGTCGCGGCGGCGAGGCATCGAACGGTCGTCACGGTGAGCATGGCGGCACCCTACCCCTTGCCCGTAGAAACGCAATGTGGGGGCGCTCCATTCGACTGGCGTGGTATGCCTCGCCCATGAAGATCGAGGAACTGAAGGTCGGAACGGGGGCCGAAGCGGTGGCCGGGAAGAGCGTGACGGTGCACTACGTCGGGACGCTCACCAACGGGAAGAAGGTCGACAGCTCGCGCGACCGGAACGAGGGGTTCGAGTTCTCCCTCGGCGCCGGCGACGTGATCCAGGGCTGGGACCAGGGGGTCGCCGGAATGAAGGTCGGCGGCATCCGCAAGCTGACGATCCCGCCCGAGCTGGCGTACGGCGCACGCGGATATCCGCCCGTCATCCCGCCCCACTCGACCCTGGTCTTCGAGGTCGAACTGCTCGCCGTCGCGTGACGAAGCAGGACGCGGCGACCGCGGCCAGCAGGCCGACGGCCGACGCGTACGGAGGGCCGCGGCGCGCCGTCGCCGAGGCGACGCGGCAGCCGCGCCCGCCGCCCCCTCCGCCGTCGCCCTCCTCCTCCGGGAGGTAGGGCGCGAGGAACTCCGCGTTGTCGTCGGTGCGCATGGCGATTCCGACCTCCGCGCACGCCTCGTCGGCGGCGGCGGCGATGCCGACGATCGTCTCGCGCCCCTCCACCTCGGCGAGGATCGGCCCGCCGGAGTCGCCCGAGCAGACGTTCTCCCCGTCTCCGCCGAACCGGAACTTCGACTCCGTCGCCTTCAGGATCTCCATCTCCACCCGACGCCGCGTGCCGCGGTCGTCCCCCTGCGTGCCGCCCGCGGTGCCGTACCCGACCGCGACGATCGGCGTCCCGTCCTCGTAGCGCCCGTCGTCGCGTCCCCGGAGCCAAGGGATCGGCTCGACGGGCGGCTCCTCGTCGAGGAAGAGGAGCCCGACGTCGTGCCGCAGGTTCACCGGATCGTAGGCCGTGTTCTGAACGACCGCCGTCACCGCCCGCGTCCAGTCCGGCAGATCGCGTGCCTCGACCCCGCCCGAAACGGTGTAGTGGGCGGGATCGCCATCGTAGGTGCAGTGCCCCGCCGTGAGGACGATCGTCGGCGCGACCAGCGCCCCTGAGCAGCTGAACCCGCTCTCCGCGATGTAGACGACCGCCGGGTGCGCGTCGTCCAACTCCCCCCCGACGATTCCCGACCATCGCATCCCGACTTCCGCCACGGCAGCATCGCCACATGCCTCGGCCAGTAGCGCGGTTGAAATCACCGACAACGCCGCTGCGCGGCCACCCATCGTTTGCCAAGCTCTCATAGCGTTCTGAAGACAACCAGCGCGGCCCGCTGGCCGGGTCTCCGAAAATAGCCTCTCCTCGTCATGAGCGCCGGACTACCCCCTAACGCTTCTCTTTCTCTTTCCTTCCCCCTGCTCCTACTCCTCCTCCTCAAACCTCCTCACTTCTCCTCCTCCTACTCCTCACCGCTACCCCTTCCCCTTGTCGTTCGAACCCGAGAATCTTCCCCAAAATCGCGAGAACTTCATTCAAGTAGCCTACCGCCTTCGCGATCTCCAGCTCCCCGACATAGCGCAACGCCGCCGCGATCCGTAGCCCAATCCGCGCTTCCGACGCGCTCCCGGCAGCGATGCGATATCGATTCGAGCGATCTCTCCCGCTCTTCCAGGATCCTTCCTCGAGATTGAGCGCAGCGCTCTGGGCCGCGAAGAGGATCTGGGCGGCGAGGTCGTTGTCGCGAGAACGAATCTTCTCCACAAGCGGCGGCAGCTCGCGAAGGGCGGACCGGGCGCGTTCCGAGGCAATGAAAGACATCCCGACAGGCCTTGCTCGAAGAGTGCCGAGGTCGGGGGAGGGGCGATGGTGCGTGGGCGAAGACGCGTAACGGTGAGGAGAGGCGGTGAGGAGTAGGAGGAGGAGAAGTGAGGAGGTTCGAGGAGAAGGAGCAGACGGAGCGGGGAGAGGAGGGAAGAAAAGGGGATGGGATCGGCAGACGTGCTACGCCGTCGGCTGCGCGATCACTCGATCAAGCCGGCCGCTGTGCGGCCGGCGGCTAGGGCTGTGGGCCGGGGATGTGTTGAACCAGGACGGGGCGCGGTTTGACGCCGTCGCTGGCGCCGACGATCCCTTCGGTCTCCATCCGCTCGATCATCCGGGCGGCGCGGTTGTAGCCGACCTTGAGCCGGCGCTGGATGTAGCTGATCGAGGCTTGCCGGCTCTCGGCCACGATCGCCACCGCCTGGTCGTAGAGCTCGTCGGCCTCCTCGTCGACGCTCCCTTCCGTCCCGGCGTCGGCGGCGAGCGACGCGCGCAGGATCTCCTCCTCGTACTGCGGCTTCCCTTGGGCTTTCAGGAAGTCGACGACGCGCTGGATCTCGGTGTCGGAGACGAACGCGCCGTGCACGCGGCTCATGCGGGTCGTTCCCGGCTGGAGGAAGAGCATGTCGCCGTCGCCGAGGAGCGCCTCCGCCCCCGAGGCGTCGAGCACGGTGCGCGAGTCGATCTTCGACAGGACGCGGAACGCGATCCGCGCCGGGAAGTTCGCCTTGATGAGGCCCGTGATGACGTCGACCGACGGCCGTTGGGTCGCGATCAGGAGGTGAATCCCGGCGGCGCGCGCCATCTGCGCCAGCCGGGTGATCGATTCCTCCACCTCGTTCTTGGCGATCATCATCAGGTCGGAGAGCTCGTCGATGACGATCACGATGTAGGGGAGATGGCCGTGTTCGAGGGGCTTCGCCGCCTCCTCGGCCTGGGCCTCCATCGAGGGCGCGCCGTCCATCGGGTCGTTCTTGGCCGTCTGATCGACCGCCTCGCGCTTCCGCTCCTCGAGGATCCGGGGGATCCGCTTGTTGTAAGCGGCGATGTTGCGGGCGTTGACGTCGGCGAGCAGGCGGTACCGCCGCTCCATCTCGGTGACCGCCCACTTGAGGGCCATCGCCGCCTTCTTGGGGTTGGTGATCACCGGCAGCAGCAGGTGCGGGATCCCGTCGTAGATGCTGAACTCGAGCATCTTCGGGTCGATCATCACCATCCGCACGTCGTTCGGCGTGGAGCGGTAGAGGAGCGAGAGGATCATGGCGTTGACCGACACCGACTTGCCCGACCCGGTCGTGCCGGCGACGAGCAGGTGCGGCATCTTCGCGAGGTCCGCCATCACCGGTTTTCCGGCGATGTCCTTTCCCAGCGCCATCGGCGTCATCGTCGCGCGCTCGGTGAACTCCGCGCTGGCGAGGATGTCTTTCAGGTAGACCATTTCGCGGTGGTCGTTCGGGATCTCGATCCCGACCGTCCCCTTCCCCGGGATCGGCGCGACGATCCGCACCGAGGTCGCCTTCATCGCCATCTTCAGATCGTCGACCAGGTTCGACACCCGGTTCACCTTGATCCCCGGAGCCGGCTCGAACTCGAACATGGTGATCACCGGCCCCGGATGGACCTCGACCACCCGCCCGAAGACGCCGAAGTCCTTCAGCTTCCTCTCCAGCACCTCCGCCGTGCTCTTCAGCGCCTCGGCGTCGATCTGCATCGGCTTCTGGTCTTCGCTCTCCAACAGCTCGATCGACGGCAGCGCGTAGACCCCCTCCACCGGCGCCGGAACCTCCAACCCCTTCTCTCTCCCTTTCCCCTTCTCCTTCTCCTGCTCCTTCTCCTTGAGCTTCTCCTTCTCCTCCTCCTTCCCCTTTCCTTTCCTCCCTCCATACACACCCGGCGCCACGATCCTCGGCCCCTCCACCGCCACACCGAGCCGCTGCGCCGCCTCCTCCGCCGCCCCCTGCCGCACGATGTCGAGCATCGACGGCTCGAACTCGTCGATCGCCTCCTCCGCCGCGTCGTCGTCCGCCGATGGCGCGACGTCGCCCGGCTTCGTCCGCCGCGCCGGCTTTTCCATCTTCTTTCGCTCCGCCGTTCTGCCCGCGGGCGCCGACGCCGCGCGATACGCGATCCACTCCTTCTTTCCCCATCGCCAGGCCTTCGCCGCCTCGGCCGCGCCGCGCACCAACAGGTCCGACACGCGGGTCCCGGTGAGCACCATCGACGAGACGACCAGGATCGACGACGCGAGCAGGAAGCTGCCGGTCACGTCGATCCACCGGACGAGGAACTCGGCGAGCGCGTGGCCGAGCAGCCCCCCCGCCGGGACACGGTGCCCGCCCATGGTCACCGGACCGAACCAAAGCTGAAGGAGGATCGACGCCGCGACGAGCAATCCCGCCGAGGCCAGACCGCGCTCGCCTCGCACGGCGACCGGACGCCCGAAGATCAACCGCGCGCCGGTGGCGAACGCCAGCGCGACGACCGAATAGCTGCTGACGCCGAGGAGCTGCACCAGCAGATCGGCCAGGTACGCGCCGACGACGCCGCCCGCATTCTGCACCGCGCCGCGGGCGACGCTCGAGTTGAACGACGGATCGAACGGGTGGTAGCTCAGGAGGCTGACGAGCGCGTAGGCGCCGGCGGCGGCCGACAGCACGCCGGCCGCTTCGCGAAGCCGGCTCGTCTCCCGTTCATCCCCGGACGCGCGCGCGTCCGCCAACGCCCTTGCTCGACCCACCGCGACCTCCCCGTCGCGCGCGCCGTCGGGCGCGCGATCTGGCTGGAGTTTAATTATGCATAATTTTACGTCGAAATCAATCAGAATAATGCAGCAAATTCGGTTGCTTATGCGCCTGGTGGTCGGATACGATGGCGGTGCCGTCGTAAAAGGGCCGGAATGTCGCCAAAGGGACGCTCCATCCACTTCGTGAGCCTCGGCTGTGCGAGGAACCTCCTCGACAGCGAGGTGATGCTCGGGCTGACCACCGAGGCCGGCTACTCCGTCACCGACGACCCGGCGAAGGCGAACGTGATCGTGGTGAACACCTGCGGCTTCGTCGAGTCGGCGAAGGCGGAGTCGGTCGACACGATCCTGGAGATGGCCGACTACAAGGAACGCGGCCGCTGCGAGACGCTGCTGATGACCGGCTGCCTCGCGCAGCGCTACCCCGACGAACTGATGGCCGAACTTCCGGAGGTCGACTACTTCCTCGGCACGGGAGAGTTCCCGCGAATCGCCGAGGTCCTCCGGGAGAGGCCGAAGGCGCGCGGATTCTTCCGCCGGCCGAAGTTCCTCTACGACCACGCGACGCCGCGCGTGGCGACCGGGCGCCGTCACTCCACCTTCCTCAAGATCGCCGAAGGCTGCTCGACGCGCTGCGCCTTCTGCATCATCCCGAAGCTGCGCGGACCGCTGCGCAGCCGCCCGGTCGACGACGTCGTGACCGAGGCGCGCCGCCTCGCCGCGGGCGGCGTGCGCGAGATCAACCTCATCGCCCAGGATTCGACCGACTACGGCCGCGACCTGGGGGTTCCGGACGCGTTGCCGGAGCTCCTCTCCCGGCTCGACGGAATCGAGGAGCTTCGCTGGATCCGCGTCCACTACATGTATCCCGACAAGGTGACCGCGCGGCTGGTACGCGCCTTCGCCGAGCTGCCGAAGGTCGTCCCCTACGTCGACATGCCGATCCAACACGCGAGCGACCGCGTGCTCCGGGCGATGCACCGCTCGGTGACGGCCGGCGGGATCCGCCGCGTGATCCGCGATTTTCGCCGGGCGATCCCGGGCGCCGCGCTTCGCACCGGCGTGATCGTCGGCTTCCCGGGAGAGTCGGACTCGGAGTTCGACGAGCTGCTCGACTTCCTCGTCGAGACGAAGTTCGACCACGTCGGCTGCTTCACCTACTCGCACGAAGAGGGGACGCCGGCGGCGAAGCTCGAGGACGACGTCCCACCGGAGGTCAAGGAGGACCGGCGCCGCCGCGTGATGGAGCGCCAGGAGAAGATCTCGGCGGCGCGCCTGAAGAAGCTCCGCGGCAAGACGGTGACCGTCCTCGTCGACGGCGTCTCGCCGGAGACCGAGCACCTGCTCGTGGGCCGCATGGCGACGCAGGCCCCCGACGTCGACGGCGTCGTCTACGTCAACGAAGGGAAGGCCAAGGCCGGGGACCTGGTCCCCGTGAAGATCGCCGAGACCCACGCGCACGACCTCGTGGGGGGGATCGTCCGGGGTCCGCGCGACGACGCCGAGCCGGTGCGCCTCCTCCCGCGCCAGGAGGCGGCGTGCGATGCGGTTCCGCACCACCACGACTTGGAACACGCCGGGGGGGCCGCGCCGCGCACCACCCGGGTTGGGACGATCCTCTCGTGAAACGGTTCGCCTTCGCCGGGGCCGCCGCGCTGATGACCATCCTCGGGATCTCCTCCGCGTTCGGCGACCGGGGCCTGCTCGCGATCCGGCGGCTACGCGCCGAGGAGGCGCGCCTGCGCGTCAAGGCCGAGTCGATCGAATCCGAGAACGCCCGCCTCCGCGAGAACGTCCGCCGCCTTCACGAGGACGACGCATACCTGGAGCGCGTCGCCCGCGAGAGCCAGGGGGTCGTGCGCGAAGGCGAAACCGTCTACCGGTTCCCCCCCGAGTGAACGTCCCCGTCCGACCGATCCCGTCCGTGGCCGATCGATGCCGTCGATGAACACCACGAGGTTGAAAACGCCGCGCCGGATCCAGCGGCGCACCTCGCCGATCTACGGCGGGACGGCGCTGATCTACGGCGCGCTCGTCGCCTTCGGCTTCTTCAGGCCGTCGCAGGGGGAGGGGTTCGTCTCGGCGCTCGACACCTCCAAGCTGCTGGTGACCGCCGTCCTCCTCGGGATCGCCGCCGCCAAGATGCTCCGCATCGCCACCCGCGAGGAGGGGACGGCCCCCTCTCGGCGCGACGGGTTGGAGGTCGGCAGCCTGATGGTGCTTTTGGCGACGATCGTGGTCCAGGCGACCGGCGGGACCCACTCCCTGCTCTACCCGGTCCTCTTCCTGGTGCTGGCGCTGATGGCCGCACACACCGACCTGACCTCCTCGCTGCTGCTCGCCGGTCTGGCGGCGCTGCTCGAAGGGCTTCCGGTCTTCGCCGCCGGGGCTTTGCGCGACTACGCACCGCTGCTGCTGACGCACGCCGCGATGCTTTTCTCCTTCGCATCGGTGGTCGGCGCCTTCCTGCGACTCGAGCGGCAGGCGCGGATCGACGCCGCCCGGCGGCTGTCGCGTTTCCAGGGGGCGTCGGAGGCGCTCGCGGCCGAGACCGACGACGTGGAGGACCTGAAGGAGGAGAAGGGGCTGTTGGCGCAGGAGCGGGAGCGCCGACTGCGCGAGCTGCAGAACGAGCTCGACGCGTCGATCCACCGCGCCGTGAGCCTGGCTCGCGACACGCTCTCGGCGCACACCGTCGTCTACTTCCGCTGCGACGCGCGCAACGAACGGCTCGTCGTCGCCGACGCCTTGAGCGAGGGGGACGACCTGGTCGAGACGCCGCTCGACCCGCGCGAAGGGTTTTTTGCCGGCGCGATCAAGAATCGCCAGCCGATCGTCCTCAACGACGTGAAGGCGATGCCGGTCGCCTACTACCGCAAGGAGGTCGGCGTGCGGTCGGTGGTGGTTGCGCCGATCGTCGAAGGGAACTGGGTCACGGGGCTTCTCGTCGCCGACCACCTCGAGGCCGACCGTTACGGCAAGGCCGCCGCCGAGATCCTGCTCGGGATCGGACGTCTCCTCCGGGAGCTGGAGAACGCCGGGCGCGAGCGCGAGCGGCGGGAGAAGCTCTCCGACCAGCATCGACACCTGCTGGAGGTTTCGAAGGCGCTGCAAGGGAAGCTCCGGCCGGAGGCGATCGGCCTGGAGGCGCTGCGGTCGGCGTCGAAGCTGGCGCAGATCGACTGCGCGCTCGTCGTCTTCGGCGCAGCCGAAGGGGAGCGGTTCACGATCGGCAACGCGTCCGGGATCGACGAGGGACGGCTGCTCGGAAAGGACGCGCCGACCGGCGAGACGCTGGTCGGCTGGGTGCTGCGCAATCGCGTCTACCTCAACGCTCCCGGATTCCAGGCGCGCACGGTGAAGACGCCGCTGATCGGCGCCCGCCTCGACCCTGCCGGCGTCCGGGCGGCGCTGATCTTCCCGATGCTCCGCCCCGAGACGGGGGACGCGCTCGGCGCCTGCGTCTTCGCCTCGATGACGCGCGACGCCTTCACCAAGGACGAGTTCGACCTCCTGGAGAACGTCTCGCGACAGACGGCGATGTCGATGTCGAGCGCGGCGCTCTTCCGGCGGATGGAGGAGCTGGCGACGACCGACGGGCTGACCGGCCTGCACAACCACCGCTACTTCCAGGAGGCGTTCACCCGCGAGATCGAGCGGGCCCAACGCAATCCGTCGACCCGCTTCTCGCTGGTGCTCGCCGACATCGACCACTTCAAGAAAGTGAACGACAAATACGGCCATCCGACCGGCGACGAGGTCCTCCGGCGGGTGAGCAAGGTGCTGCGCGCCACGTTGCAGCGGAAGACCGACCTGATCGCCCGGTACGGCGGGGAGGAGTTCGTCGTCGTCCTCGCCGACAGCGATGGCGCCAGCTCCGCGGCGGTGATCGACAAGGTGCGCGCCGCCATCGCCCGCGAGGAGTTCGAGCACAAGGGGACGACCTTCCGCATCACGATGAGCGCCGGGATCGCGGCCTGGCCCGGCGACGCTGGTTCCCCCAAACCGCATGATTCGGCCACCGAGTTGAAGGCCCGCCTCCTCGACCGCGCCGACCAGGCGCTCTACCGCTCCAAGGAGAACGGCCGGAACCGCACCACCCTCTGGTCGTCGATCGCCCCGCGCCCGCTCCCTCCGACCGACTCCGACCCCAGCATCGAGGTCCCGGTCGCCCCCTTGGGCGACGCTCCCCGATCGCTACGTCCCCCGGTCTCCTGATTCGACCGTCGCGCCGAGCACCGCGTCGGCTTCGATCTCCACCAGCATCCAGTCCTCGATGAGGCGTGCGACCTCGACCATCGACGTCGCGGGTCGAACCGCGCCGAGCAGCTCCGCGTGCGCACGCCCGACGGCTTCCCAATCGCGCCGGATGTCGGTCACGAACAGCCGGGTCCGGACGACGTCCCGAAGCGTCCCGCCCACCTGTCCCAAGGCGCGCTCGATGTTGCGAAGCGCCTGGTAGGCCTGCGCATACGCATCGCCGTCTCCGACGCGACCGCCTTCCGGCGTGGTCGCCGTCGTTCCGGTCACGTAGATCCGGTCTCCGACGCGGACGAGCCGGGAGTAGCCGACGATCGACTCCCACTTGGCGCCGGACGAGACGTTGGTTCGCTTCATCCAACCGCCAGGTCGGTCCCCTACTTGGGGACCTTCACCTTCTCGTCCTTCTTTCGGTCGCGGTCGTCGGCCCCTTCGCGGGTGGTGGTGGTGCCGAGGCCGGTGTCGCTTCCAGCTGCGCCTCGTCCCTCGCGATAGTCGGGGCCACGCGTGCCGTCGCCGGGGCCGGGTCCCGTCCAGCGGTAGTGGTTCCCCTCCTGGCGATAGCCGTCGAGCGGCTCCGGGGCGTAGGGATGGGCGTGGTTTCCGCGGGTGTCGTCCCACCCCCCGCCGAGACCGGCCGGCACCGGATGCGCGCCGACGTAGAGCCACTCACGCGGCGGCGGCGGCGGTGGCGGCATCGCCGGGGCGGTCGCGGGCCCCGGAGGGCCCATCCGGCAGACGCACGCCGACAAGAGGAACGGCGCGAACGACAGGACCCGTCGACGGAGGAGCATCGGCGGGCTACTCCGGCGCCTCTTCTTCGTCGTCGCTCGACGTGCCGACCTTCGCCGTGATCGCCATCTGGATCGTCACGTCGACCGAGAAGTCGCCGGAGCAGTTGACGGTGCCCATCCCCCGGAGCGTCCCGTCGACGTTGATCGCCTCGAGCAGCGCCGCCTGGTCGTCGTTGAGCAGCAGGCGAAGGTTTTCGAGACACTGGTTGGCGGCGGTGACGTCGGTCAGGCTGAGCTCCGTGCCGGCGCACTCGGACGACGTGGCGACGACGATCGGCGTTCCGTCCCCTTTGAACAGACCGTAGCCGGCGAGTCCGACCTGACCCGTGCCGCTGACGGAGTTCTGGGTCAGCGTCCAGCTCGTGATCTCGTAGCTTTTGATCTCAAGCCCCGCGTCGATCGCCTCCTCTGGCACCGACTCGGTCTCGTCGTAGGTCTGCCCGTCGGCGGTGCAGGCGCCACCGGTCGCGTTGGAGTAGGCGCCGTCCCAGGTCAGCTCGAGGTCGATGTCGGTGCTCAGGTCGTCGAGGACGTCGCAACCGATGGCGCTGCCGAAGATCAGAATCGAGCCGACGACGGTGCGAAGACGCATGGAGCCTCCTGATGTGGATCACCCGGGAACAAGTCCCGATCCTACACCGAATTCGGCCCGGCGCAGTATCTGCGGTCACGCGCCTTGCCCGGGACGATGCGCAACGATACCGTCCAATCGATGCGAAGGCCGATCCGGCGCACCCTCGTTCTCGCGGCCGTCACGCTCTCCGTCCTGGCGGCCGCGTGCGCTTCCGCGCAGCGGGTGCATCGCCGCGAGTCCGAAGAGCTTTCCGACGCGGCCGCCCGTTTCAACGACCTGGTTCGATCGGGCTTCGTGGAACGGGCCGTCGAGTTCGTCCCTGCCGCCGACCGTGTGCGGTTCCTCTCCGCGCAGGCCGAGCGGGAGAGGGAGCGCCGCTTTACTGCCGTGCGAGTCGGCGCGATCGACTACCCGGCCGACGCGCACGAGGCAAACGTCGTCGTGACCTGGAGCTACTACCGCAACGACGAACTGGTGGAACGAAGCGAAACCGTCACCCAGCGGTGGGAGCGAAAGGACGGGCGGTGGTACGTCCGGATCGAACCCGACGCTTCGCCGAACCGGTAGGCCGGCACCCTCCTCATCGTCATCCCCTCCCCCTCCTCGCTCCTCCTACTCCTCCTCCCCGGATCTCCTCACTTCTCCTTCTCCTCCTCCTTTCCGCTACTCCTTCAGCGCCAGGCGGAGGAGCAGGAGAAGGAGGAGGGGGAAGACTCGAGGAGAAGGAGTAGGAGAAGCGAGGTGGAACGTTCGAGAGGAGAGTGACGCTCGAGGCGCTAGAACGGAATGTCGTCGTCCGCCGCCGGGCCCGACTCGGCGCCGCCGGGACCTCCGCTCGAGGAGCTCCCGCCGTTGCGCGGGCCCCCCTCACCACGACCGCGGCCGCCCTCCGCCCCCTTGCCGCTGTCGAGGAACTGGATCGTCTCGGCGTTGATCTCGGTCGAATACTTCTTCACGCCGTCCTTGTCGGTGTACTCGCTCGTCTCGATGCGGCCTTCGACGTAGACCTGCCGACCCTTGGCCAGGTACTCGCCGGCCAGCTCCGCCAGCTTCCCCCACGCCTTGATCCGGTGCCACTCGGTCTTCTCCTGCTTCTCGCCGCTCTTGTTGGTCCACTTGTGGTCGGTCGCGACGCTGAAGGAGGCGACCGCCTGGCCCCCCTGCGTGTAGCGGACCTCCGGGTCCCGACCGAGCCGTCCGATGATCATCGCCTTGTTCAACGAGCCCATGCTTGAAGTACCCCCGAATCGCTGTTCGCCGGTCCTGGAGCCGCCACTGGAGCGGCCGCTGACGACGCGCGCACTTTGTCGCGTGCAACGTCCGCGGGCAAGGGGAAAGAGGGCCGGCGGCGCGCGAGCGGCGCGAGACCGCGTATCGTTCGACCGCAAGCTTGCGGCGTAATAGGGGGAGACCTTTCGTGGGAGGCCGGTCTTTTCGTCTATGATCCGCCTTCGACCCCCACGCGCGCCATGACCTCCCCTCTCGCGATCGTCCTCCTCGCCGCCGGCAAGGGGACGCGGATGAAGTCGGACCTTCCCAAGGTCCTCCATCCGGTCGCCTGGCGGCCGATGATCGATCATCTCCTCGAAACGACCGCGGCGCTTTCGGCGGCGCGCCGCCTGGTCGTCGTCGGCCACGGCGCCGACGGGGTGCGCACCGCCTGCGCCGCGCACGCGGGGATCGCCTTCGTCGACCAGGGAGATCCGCGCGGTACCGGCCACGCGGTACAGGTCTGTCGCGACGCGCTCGCCGGCTTCCGCGGAACGGTGCTGATCCTCCCCGGAGACGCGCCTCTGGTGCGCGCCGACTCCCTGCGCGCGCTCCTCGATCGGCACGCCGCCGCGAACGGACCGCTGACCGTCCTCACCACCCGCCCGCCCGACCCGACCGGTTACGGACGCATCGTCCGCTCCCCGGGCGGCGGCGATCGCGTCGAGCGGATCGTCGAGCACCGGGATGCCGGGGAGGCCGAGCGCGCGATCGGCGAGATCAACACCGGAATCCTCGCCGCGGACGCGACGTTCCTTTTCGAGGCGCTCGCCGAGATCCGGCCCGCCAACGCGCAGAAGGAGCTCTACCTCACCGACGTCGTCGCCCGCGCCGCCGCGCGCGGGACCTGCGCCGCCGCCGCGCTCCGCGAGCCGGCGTGGGAGTTCGAGGGGATCAACGACCGCGCGCAGCTCGCGCAGGCCGAGGTCGCCCTCTTCCGCCGCGTCGCCGCCCACTGGATGGCGGAGGGGCGCACGATCCTCGACCCGGCCTCGACGCGCATCGATCCCCGCGCGCGGCTGGGGGCCGACACCACGATTCACCCGCGGGTCGAGATCCGGGGCGCCTGCGCGATCGGCGACAGGGCGACGATCGAGACCGGCTCGGTGCTCGAGGAGGTGGTCCTCGGGTCCGGGGTCCACGTGAAGCCGTACTGCGTCCTGACCCGCGCCCGCGCCGCCCGCGGGGCGATCGTCGGCCCCTTCGCGCACCTGCGTCCGGAAGCGGATCTCGGCGAGGAGGTCCACGTCGGGAACTTCGTCGAGGTGAAGAAGAGCACGCTGGGGAAGGGATCGAAGGCGAACCACCTCGCCTACCTCGGCGACGCGACGATCGGTTCCGGGGTGAACGTCGGCGCCGGCACGATTACCTGCAACTACGACGGCTACGCCAAGCACCGGACGACGATCGAGGACGGCGTCTTCATCGGCAGCGACACGCAGCTCGTGGCGCCGGTCCGGATCGGGAAGGGGGCGGTGCTCGGCGCCGGCTCGACGATCACCAAGGACGTGGCGGCCGGCGCGCTGGCGCTGA
Source organism: uncultured bacterium (assembly GCA_964372275.1). Lineage (GTDB taxonomy): Bacteria > CAYJRR01 > CAYJRR01 > CAYJRR01 > CAYJRR01 > CAYJRR01. The sequence continues at coordinate 26,559 of CAYJRR010000002.1, read as the reverse complement.
CCCGCGCCAAGCAGGTGGAGATCCCCGGCTACGCCGAGCGCGCGCGCAAGGCGAAGTCGAAGTCCGCGCAGCCTTCGGCGAAGGCCAAGAAGAAGTCCTCCGCGGGAGGCGGCTAGAGCCTCCCATGTGCGGGATCGTCGGTTACGTCGGCGAACGCGAGTCGCTCGAGGTCCTCCTCGAGGGGTTGAAGCGGGTCGAATACCGCGGCTACGACTCGACCGGCGTGGCGCTGGTCGTCGAGGGCAAGATCGCCGTCCGCCGCAAGAAGGGGAAGCTCAAGGAGCTGGAGCAGGCGATCGGCGGCGAGCGCCTCCCCGCTCCGCTCGGCATCGGGCACACCCGCTGGGCGACGCACGGCCGCCCGAGCGACGAGAACGCCCACCCGCACCACGTCGGGCAGGTGGCGCTGGTGCACAACGGGATCATCGAGAACTACCGGGAGCTGAAGGAGGCGCTTGCCGCCCGCGGGCGGTCGTTCTCCAGCGAGACCGACACCGAGATCGTCGCCCACCTGGTGGACGAGGAGATCCAGGCCGGGGCCGACCTGGAGTCGGCCTTCCGCGCCGTGCTCAAGCGCCTGCACGGGACGTTCGCGCTGGTCGCCCTCTCCGCGCGGGAGACCGACCGCTTCGTGGCGGCGCGCCGCGGCTGCCCGCTGGTCGCCGGCTTCGGCGAAGGCGAGAGCTTCGTCGCCAGCGACGTCGCGGCGCTGCTCCCCTACACTCGGCGGGTGGCGTTCCTCGATGACGGCGAGGTGGTGGTCGCCACGCGGGATCGGCTGCAGATCACCGACCTCGACGGCCGGAAGGTCGACCGCGCGCCGCGCACCATCGACTGGACGCCGTCGCAGGCGGAGCGCGGCGGATACCGCCACTTCATGCTCAAGGAGATCCACGAGCAGCCGCGCGCGCTGGCCGACACCCTCACCGGACGAATCGCGCGCGCCGCCGACGACGAGGAAGCGAGGAAGCAGGCCGACGGAGGGGCCCCGGAGCGGATCCGCCTCGACGGGATCGGCCTCGAACCGGAGGCGGCCCGCCGGATCCGCCGGGTCTGCGCCGTCGCCTGCGGCACCAGCTGGCACGCCGCGAACGTCGGGCGCTGGACGATCGAGGAGGTAGCGAAACTGCCGACCGACGTCGACCTGGCGTCGGAGTTCCGCAGCCGCAACCTGCTGATCGACGAGTCGACGTTGTGCGTATTCGTCAGCCAGTCGGGGGAGACGGCCGACACGCTGGGGGCGCTGCGCGAGGCGAAGCGGAGGAAGGCTCGGACGCTCGCCATCTGCAACGTCGTCGACTCGACGATCGCGCGCGAGGCCGACGGCGTCCTCTACATCCACGCCGGACCGGAGATCGGCGTCGCCTCGACCAAGACCTTCAGCTGCACCATGGCGGCGTTCCACCTGCTCGCGCTCTGGCTCGCCGAGGCGCGCGACGCGCAGGAGGCGGCGACGCTGGAGCGCCTCCGCGACGAGTTGGTGCGGGTGCCGGCGCTGGTGGAGCGAACGATCGAGAGGGTCGCCGCCGAGACCGAGCGCATCGCCCACGACTACGTGAAGGAGTACGACGGGCGCCCGTCGATGCTGTTCCTGGGGCGCGGACCGCAGCACGCGATCGCGCTCGAGGGGGCGCTCAAGCTGAAGGAGATCTCCTACATCCACGCCGAGGGCTACGCCGCCGGCGAGATGAAGCACGGGCCGATCGCGCTGATCGACGACGGGATGCCGGTGGTGGTGCTGGCGCCCCTCGACCGGCACCACCCCAAGGTCGCTTCGAACCTCCAGGAGGTCCGCGCCCGCGGCGGCTGGGTGATCGCCGTCGTCACCGAGGGGGACGCCGCTTTCGACGACCTCGCCCAGGACCTGCTGCGAGTCCCCGCCGCGACCGAGCTGACGGCGCCGTTCCTCACGGTCGTCCCGCTGCAGCTCCTCGCGTACCACATCGCCGCCCTGAAGGGGACGGACGTCGATCAGCCACGGAACCTGGCGAAGAGCGTCACCGTCGAGTAGGCACATGCCCTCCGACGGCTCTCTTCGAACACCGCGTCTCGAGCTCCGCCCCCTGGAGCCCGGCGATGCCGACGCGCTCTGGCCGTACGTCTCCGATCCCGACCTCCCACGCCTCATGACCTGGGAGGCGCACCGCGATCGAAGCGAGACCCGGGAGTTCGTGACGACGACGATCGCCGCACGAGCCGCGGGAACGGGCTACGTGTGGACTCTCCGCCACGAGGGCGAACTCTGCGGGCTCGTCGGCCTTCACGAGGTGGTGCGGGTCGTGCGCGCGTGGCGGCAGGACCGGGCGGAGCTCGGTTACTGGTGTGGTTCGGCGCATCGGAACAAGGGGCTCGTCACCGAGGCGGCGCGCGAGGCCTTGCGCTTCGGATTCCGGGAGCTTGGCCTGCACAAGATCACGGTCGGCTGCGCCACCGAAAATGCGGCGTCACGGCGGGTGATCGCGAAGCTCGGGTTCCGGCTCGTCGGCGAACAGCGCGATCATTTTTTCCGCCACGGCCGGTGGTGGAACCACGTGTCCTACGAAATGGTCGTCGACGAGTGGTCCGCCGGCGCTCGTTGATCGGGTCGCGCATGTCCGTCTTTGTGATGCACGTGTCCCAGCTCGAGGCGTCCCCGACCGCCGATGTCGACGCACCGCGTGGTCCGTAACGATCGGCAAATATTAATTTATTCGATCCGGTCCGCGGGTGCGACACGCCGGGCACACCCCTTGCTCTCGGGCGGCGCGCCGTGAGTGACGACTCACTCATGGCACGTTCGATGCGGACATTTTGAAAAACCCACGCATTTAGGAGAGCACGACCATGAAGACCGTTCTCACATCGATGTGGAGCCTCGTTCGGGAAGGGACCGTCGCCGCCGTCACCGTCAGCGCGCTCGTCGCGGCGCCGATGGCGAACGCCATGGAGGTGCAGACGTCCGCCGGAACGGAGACGAGCCTGCTGGAGACGTTGAAGGCGCGCGAGCCGGGCCCGCTGGCGATCGCCGCGCTGGCCACCGAGGCCGCGATCGAGGCGAGCGCCGACTTCGTGGTCGGCGTCGCCGAGACCGCGATCTCCGGCATCAAGTCGGCCGCGCGGTGGACGTGGGGGAAGATCGTGACCGGCGCCAAGTTCTCGTGGCGCGTCACCAAGGCCGGCGGCTGGTTTCTGGTGGGCATCCCCGCCGGCGTCGCGGTGGCGCTGACCGTCCCGTTCATTCTCGCGCACGACAGCTTCGTCGACTCGGCCCCGAAGACGGTCGCCTCGTCCTCGAACGGCAACAACGCGCGCCGCGACGCCAACACCACCGCGGTGGCCCTCTCCTCGACCCCGACCCACGCCAACGCCGCCCAAGGAACCGGCCTCGAGCGGTGACCGTCCGCGACGACTCCGGAACACGCGGCGGCCGCCGGTCTACCCGACGGCCGCCGCCTCCGCTGTCAATCGGATCGTTCCTCTCCCCGCCCTTTCCCCGTCGTTGACCGGCCGTTCCGCGGGGCGGTACAGTTGCCCGTCCCCCGATCGGCTCGTCGGAATCGGGGGTTGAATCCCGCATCTGGCGGGGTCTCGGGGAGGAATTCCGGATGCGTTCCGCCGTCGTCGTCGCTCTCTCGGTCGCCCTGATCTCCGGACGCGCGTTTGCCGAGCCGCCTCCGGCCGCCGCGCCCGCGAAGCCCGCGGCACCCGCCGCCTCCCCGGCGCCGTCGCCGACGCCGGTCGCCGTCGCGGCGGCGCCGACCGCGGTCGTCGCCTCGCCCAAGCCGCTGCGCGAGGACGTGATCACCCCGATGGGGGCGGTGTGGCGCTCGAGCCTCTTCCCGGGCTGGGGGCAGCGCTACAAGGGGGAGAAGAAGAAGGGATGGTTCCTCACCGGGCTCGCCACCGCCTCGGCGGCGGCCACGGTCGGGAGCTACTTCTACATGCAGTCGGCGCGCGCCGACTACGACAACCTCACCGGGGAGGGGGCCCCCTACGATCAGAAGTACAACCAGGCGGTCAACGCCACGGTGCTGTTCGACGGGATCGCCGCCTTCACCGGTGGCGTCTACCTCTACAGCCTGATCGACTCCGGGTTCACGCCGCTGGAGCACCTGCGCATCAAGGACGCGCGGGTGAAGGACGTCTTCCCGGCGATGAACAAGTTCTACGAATCGAACCCGGTGCTGGTGATCAGCGTCGAGAACCGCTCCAGCGAGCCGGTCTCCAAGGTGAAGGTGAAGTTCGAAGCGAAGGGGATCATGGACCTGCCGGCGGAGTCGGCGGTCGTCGACGCCATCCCGCCCGGCCTCGGGCGCTCGATCCAGGTCACCGCCGCCTTCAACAAGGAGATCTTCGAGGTCGGCAAGTCGGAACCGAAGGCGGTGCAGGCCAAGATCACCGTCGAATACGAGGTCGGCCGGAAACGGCGCGAGCTGGTTCGCACCGCCTCCTTCACCGTCTACAACCGCAACGCGATCGTGTGGGACGACATGCGCAAGATGGCGGCCTTCGTCACCCCGCGCGAGGAGGGGGTCAAGGCGTTCGCCAGCCTGGTTGCGCAACGCAAGGTGCAGGTCTCGACGGTGAAGTCGCTCGCCGTCGCCTCCGCCTACTTCGACGCGTTGTCGGCGTACGGGATGACCTACGTCTCCGACCCGACGGCGCCGTTCAACTACTTCGACGGGAACGCCGAGGCGGTCGACTACATCGCCTATCCGCGGGAGACGCTGGCGCGCAAGACGGGGGACTGCGACGACCTGACCGCGCTCTACAGCTCGCTCCTGGAGTCCTCGGGGATCCCGACGCTCCTGGTCGACGTCCCGGGGCACGTCTTCATGATGTTCGACAGCGGGCTCACCCCGGAGGAGATCCGGCGCTACACCGGGACGACCGACGGCTCGTTCGTGGTGCGCAACGGGTCGGCCTGGATCCCGGTCGAGGTGACGGCGGTCGGCAAGTCGTTCAGCGAGGCGTGGAAGCTGGCGGCCACCGAAGTCAAGAAGTGGACCGGCCTGAACCAGATGGCGCTGGTGGAGGTCGGCTCGGCGCAAGGGCAGTTCCCGCCGTCGCCGCCCGACTTCGGCGCCCTGTCGCTGGCCGACCTGAACGACGGCGGTTTCGCGACCCGCTTCGCCCTGCTGGTGAAAGAGGACGCGGCCAACATCGGGGCCAAGGAGAAGGGGGCGCGCGACCAGGCCGTCGCCGCCATCCGCGCGCGGAACCTCGCGCCGGCCGCCGAAGAGAACGAAATCGGGATCGTCTTCGCCCGCGACGGACAGATCGACGAGGCGATCCGGCACTTCAAGGCGGCGATCGAGAAGGACCCGAAGCTGGCGAAGGCCTACAACAACCTGGCGAACGTCCACTACCTGCAGGGGAACAGCCGCGAGGCGATCGCCCAATACCTGGAGGCGCTGCGGGTCGGCGGGGAGAACGCCGCGATCCTGATCAACGTGGCGAACCTCTACTTCGAGGAGGGGGACGCCGCCAACGCCAAGGCCTACTTCGAGCGCGCGGTGCGGATCGAGCCGGTCTACGAGCGCGAGTACCCGGAGATCGCCGACCTGCTCCGCAACGACGCCAAGATGGCCAAGGCGGCGGGGGCGGGGAGGACCGCCGGAAAGGCGGCCGGGATCGGCGCCGGCGAACGCGATCCGCGGCGGTCGCGATGGATCCCCTGACGAATACCGTGTCCGGCGACCGCGTCCGAACGGTGGAGGTGCTCCCATGACCCGCGGAAGGCTGTCGTTCCTCCCTCGCATCGCCCCCCTCGCCCTCGCCCTCGCCTTGCCGGCCGCGGCGATGGCGGCCGACGCGACCGTCTCCAAGGTCGAAGGGGAGGTGAAGGTCGGGCGCGAAGGGGCCTGGAAGACCGCCGCCGCGGGGGCGGTCATCGCCGCGGCCGACTTCCTCTCGCTCGGTCCCGCGGCCCGGGCGACGGTCAAGCTCGGGGACGGCACCGTCGCCGAGTTCGTGGGGAAGGTGATCGTCCCCGGGCGGCGACTGTCGTCGGAGAAGGCGGCGGGGGCGCTGCTGAAGCTCACCCGCGCGGTGCAGAAGGCGTCCGAGGCGGTCGTCGGGGTCGACGCCAAGGGGACGGTGCCCGGCGCCGGCAAGGCCTCCGACAAGCTGGGGCAGAAGAAGCGCGCGATCTTCGTCGACACCGACGAAAAGCCGAAGTCGAGCGAGGCCGACTTCGCCGAGGCGGCGCTCGGCCGCGGCGACTACTTCGACGCCCGCAACCGCGCGCAGGCGATCGTCGACGACCCGAACGACTCGCCGGCCGAGAAGCGGCGCGCGCGCTACGTCCTCGGCCGCGTCCACGCGGCGGAGGGGGAGTTCGGAAAGGCGCTCTCGGCGTTCGACGGCGCGGCGGCGGCGCGCGACCCCGCCGAAGGGGACGCCGCCGATCATTACCGGGGGGCCGCGCTGGTCGAGCGCGGACTGGTGCACGTGCAGCTTGGACTGGACGGCAAGGCCGACGCCGACTTCAAGGCCGCCATCGAGGCCAGCCCCAAGACGGCCCAGGCGGCGAAGGCGAACCTCTACCTCGGGGCGCTGGCGCTGGAGGCGCAAAAACCGGCGGTCGCCGAGGCACACTTCAAGCTGCTGGCGGGCTATCCGGATCTCGAAGCCGCGGCCCGGGACCTGACGGCCGGAGCCGGCGCGAACTAGCCCGCGCGTTCGCGCGCCGGGATGGGCAGACCGACTCGTGGCGAAGGGCAAAGCGAAACGGAAGGAGTGGTACTGGTTCGGCGCCCTGATCGGCGCCGTCGGCGCGGTGCTGCTCGTTCCGGCGCAGGGGCCGATCCGCCAGGCGGAGACGGCCTACCTCGACGTCGTCCAGCGCGCCGGCCGGACGGCGACCGCGCTCGACGGCGCCGACGATCCGATCCGCATCGTCGGCTACGACCAGGAGGCGACGCAGGTGCACGGGCGCAGCGCCCCCCGCCGCGAGATCGCGAAGCTGCTCGACCGTCTCTTCGCCGACGGCGCGGCGGCGGTGGTCGTCGACTTCCAGATCTCGGATCCCGACCCCGTCGGCCGGTCGGTCGCCGAGGCGATGGCGGCCGCCGCGAAGGTCTCGCCGGGCGCGGCCGGTGCCCGGTTCGACGAGATCCGCCGCGCCTACGACCAGGACGCCATCCTGCTCGCGGCGGTGCGCGACCGGAACGTGGTCGGAACGATCTACAGCCACGGGTACCCTCAACCCGGGACCGAACCGGCGTTCGAAGGACTCCCCGAACCCTCGCTGGTGTACAACGAGCACTGCGAATCGTTCCGGCAGCCGGCGGGGGTGAACCTCGACCTTCCGACGTTCCGCGAGGCGATCCCGTACTACGGCAACGCCCGCCAGGAGCCGGACAACGACCAGCAGATCCGGCGATATCCGCTCGCGATCCGGATGGGGGAAGGGCTCTATCCGTCCCATGCCGCCGTCGGGGCGGCGCTCTACCGGCAGGTCGTCGAGGAGGAGGCGGCGGAGCTTTCGGTCGGCTGCGACGGCGACATCGTGAGATGGGCCAGCCTCGGCGCCCGCTACCTTCCCGTCGAGCCCGACGGGACGATGCTGGTCAACTTCACCGGGAGCTACCGGCAGTCGTTCCCGAATTACGTCTCCTTCAAGGAGGTCGTCGCCGGCGACGCTCTTCCGGAGTCCCTGCGCGGTCGCTTCTCGAAGAAGCTGGTCTTCTTCGGACCGGTCAGCGAGTACGACGACAAGTACTCCACCCTTTTCGATCCCGCCTTCCCCGGCGTCGGCATCCACGCCGTCGTCGCCCACAGCCTGATCACCGGACGATGGTTGCGCCGTCCGGATCTCGCCGACTCGCTCTGGGAGCCGCTCGCCTGCCTGCTCGTCGGGCTGGCGACGACGTGGGCCTTCCGGCGCAGCAGCGGGTCGTGGCCGCTCGCCGGGGCGTTCGTGCTGCCCGTGGTCGGGCACTACGGTTCGGTCGTCTTCTCCCGCTACGGCCTGCTCGTCGACGCGCTTGCGCCCGGACTCACCGGAACGGTGGCGATCCTCGGCTGCGGGGCGCTGCGCTACTTGTCGGAGCGGCAGCGCGCGCAGCGGGAGCGGGCGCAGCGGCTGGCGGCGGAGGCGGAGTTCCGGCGCTTCCTGTCGCCTTCGGTGGCGGAGATCGCGCTGTCCGACCCGAGCCTGCTGATGCCGGCGCGCCGCGAGATCTCGATCCTCTTCTCCGACATCCGCGGCTTCACCACCACCGCCGAGCGGATGACGCCGGAGGAGCTGGTGGCGCTCCTCGACGAATACCTCACGGCGATGACGCAGATCGTCTTCGAGGAACAGGGGACGCTCGACAAGTACATCGGCGATGCCGTGATGGCGCTGTTCGGCGCCCCGCTGGCGCAGAAGGAGCACGCCGCCCACGCCTGCCGCGCGGCGCTTCGCATGATGGAGTCCCTCGCCCGGCTGCAGGAGGGTTGGCGTGCGCGGAACCTGCCGGTGCTGGAGATCGGGATCGGCGTCAACACCGCGCCGGTCTCGGTCGGACGGATGGGCTCGAAGGCGAAGAACGAATACACCGCGATCGGCGACGGCGTGAACTTCGCGTCGCGACTGGAGGGGCTCACCAAGACCTACCGCGCGTCGATCATCGTCGGGGACAAGACGCGCGAGCTGGCCCAGGACGAGTTCCTCTTCCGCGAGCTGGGCTATGCCCAGGTGAAGGGGAAGACCCAGGCGGCGATGATCTTCGAGCTGGTCGGCCGGCGCGCCGACGACGTCGCCATCCCCTGGTTCGAGGCCTACCAGAAGGCAACGACCGCCTTCCGCGCCCGCGACTGGGACAAGGCCGAGGAGCTGTTCCGGCGGGTGATCGACCTGCGCGGGGGGGACCCGGCCTCGGACGCGTTCCTGGAGCGGACCGCCGCGCTGCGCAGCATGAAGCGGTCCTCGGCGGCCGGCGAGAACGAGTTCACCATCAAGATCAAGCACACCGAGAAATGACGCGCGACCGGACATGGCCGGTTCGGGTGGTGCCCGCGCGTGCAGCGGCGAAGCTCCTCCGCACGACGCTCGCGGCGGCGGTGGCGGTGCTCCTCGGCGGGGCGCCTGCGCCGGCGACGGCGAAGCTCCTCGGATCGACGCCCGCGCCGGACGTGGTCGTCGTCTCCGCCTCGGGGCCGGTGACCGTCGGCCGGGGAACGGCCTGGCGCACCGCGGCGCCGGGGACGACGGTGGCGATCGAGGAGCTGGTGAAGGTCCCGGCGGGCGCGCGCTGCACCCTGCGCGTCACGGGTGGAGCCGAGACGACGATCGCCGGCGCGCAGGTCCTCGCGGCTCGCCGGCTGGCGGCGGGCGCGGCGGGGGTCTTCCTCTCCGATCCGTTCCAACAGGCGCGATCGACGGTGATCGAGGTGACCGAAGGGGGATCGACCGCGCTGGCGATGCGCGGCAGCCAGGTGCCGACGCTGGAGGAGGCGAGCCGGCTGGGCGGCCGCCTGCGAAGGGTCTCGTTCCTGGGGGAGGAGGCGGCGACCCGCGCGCGGCGCTCGACGACGGCCGACTTCGCCGAATCGAGGCTCCGCGCCGGCGACGCGCGGGAGGCGATCGACTACGCGTGGGAGATCCTGGCGCAGCCCGACGCCCCGCCCCTCGAACGGCGACGCGCCTACCTCGTCCTGGGGCAGGTCCTCGCGTCCGACGGCGAGCTCGACGAGGCGCTGGATGCGCTCGATCGCGCCTCGGCCCCGGTGCGGGAGGCCGACCCCCGCGCCCGCCTGTTCCGCACCACGGCCCTCGCGCAGCGCGGGCAGGTTCACCTGCTCCTCGGGAACGACTCGCGCGCCGGCGGCGACTTTCGGGAGGCGATCGACAGCCTGCCGGGCTCCGCGCCGGCCGCGCAGGCGACCTTCTTCCTGGGAACGATCGCGCTGGGAGAGCGCGACCTCGCCGCCGCGAAGACCTACTTCGAGCGCCTGAAGGGGTTTCCCGAGCTCGCGACCGCTGCCGAGAATCTCCTCGCCTCGGCCGGTCCCTAGCGCACGAGGGGAAAGCCGGCGACCGCCTCGACGACGAGCCGCGCCCCCTCCTGGAGCAGCTCTTCGAACGCGGAAGCAGGGGGATCGGGGGAGGCCCCCCGAGGCGCGCGAAGCGCAAACGATCGGTGGTGGCCGGCGGGGGGCATCTGGACCAGCCCGACGCTCGGCGGCACGAGACCGTCCTCGGCGGCGAGCAGGAGCTCGAAGAAGAGCCGGTTGCACGGCCCCGACCCGGCGTCCTCCGACAGTTCGGCCGGCAGACCCGACTCGAGGAGGCTCCCCAGGATCCGGTGCGGCGCGAGTCCTGTCGGCAGGATTCGTGGCGCGCCGCTGCGGATCGGCGCATAGGTCTCCGGTCCCTCGGCGCCGCGCCGTTCGGCGGCGTCCGGCGCGGCGGCCGACGGGCGCCGGTCCCGGTTCCGCGCCAGGAGCTCGACGCGCCACGACGTGCCGTGCGCGGCCACGCCCAGGACGACGACGGCGTCGGGGGCGAAGAGCTCGACCGCGCCGAGGACCACCCGCCGCGCCTCCTCGACGACGGTCGGCATCCGCACCGCCCGGACGGCGGCGGACCGGCGCGTCGCCGTCCCCTCCGCCCCGAACGAGAGCGACCGGTGATCGAGCGTCTGGGCGATGCGCCAGGTGAGCGAGAGCCCCTCGCCCGGCCCGTCGAATCCGCCGACCAGCACCCGCGAGGTCATCGACCCTCCTCCGTCGCCGCGGCCCGCGGCCAGGCCGCACGCGGCCGGACGGCGATCGCCACCGTCACCGCCCGCACCTGCGCCGCGCCGGCGGAAAGCAGCGTGCGGGCGCAGGCGTCGAGCGTCGCGCCGGTGGTCCGCACGTCGTCGACGAGCAGCACCCGCAGACCCGCGACGCGAGCCGACGCCTCCGCGTCCAGCGCGAAGGCGCGCCGGACGTTGCGGCCGCGGACGGCGCGGGTCCCGCTCGTCTGCGGCCGGCTGGAGATCACGCGGCGAAGGGCGCCGACGCAGAGCTCCACGTCGCGGCGGCGCGCAATCTCGCGCGCGAGGAAACCGGCCTGGTTGAATCCCCGCTCCCGGAGCCGGCGCGGGTGGAGCGGCACCGGCACGACCCGGTCGACGTCGGGAAACCTCTCCGACGCGCGGCGGGCCAGCGCGCCGAGCACCGCTCCCAACGACGGCTCGGGGGCGAACTTGAAACGACGGATCGCGTCCCGCAGTCGCCCCTCGTAGACCCCGAACGAGGCCGACGGCGCGATGGGCGGCCGGCGGACGCAGTCTCCACAGCGAAGCGGACCGGCGAGGGGCGAGCGGGGCGGAACGGCTTCCGGTTCGAGGGCCTCCGCAGGGCCGCACGGCGTGCCGCACCCCGAGCAGGCGGTCGCGGACCCGATGGAGAGTCGTTCGAACGCGGCGGCGCAACCCTCGCAGATCGACGCGCGGCGCCCGGCCTCCAACGGTTCCTCGCAGACCCCGCAGGCGCGCGGCAGCACCAGGTCCCGTAGCTCGCGCCACAGACGTCCGAGTTCGATCGCCGGCGTACCCATCACGTCGAATCGTTCTACCGTCGCGCCCCCGGTGCCGCAACGCCCGAGCGGACGATTCGCGCTACCGCCGGCGCCGCCGAAGGAATCGCTCGATCGCCTCGACGGTGCGCTCCGCCGCGCGGCCGTCCCACCCCCGCGGCGGCCGGCGGCGCGCACGGGAGGAGCGGAGGATCCGGCGCGCTTCCCGCAACAGGCGGACGGCCGAATCGCCGACCAGCACGTTGATCCCGTGCGTCACCGTGTCCGGACGCTCGGTCGTCTCGCGGAGGGTGAGACAGGGGATTCCGAGGAAGGTGCACTCTTCGGGGATCCCTCCGGAGTCGGTGATCGCGAAGCGGCACCCGTCGAGCAGCGACAGGAATTCGAGGTACCCGAGCGGTTCGACGCGCGTCAGTCCCCGGATCGACGAGAACCGGTTCTCCAACCCGTGCTCCACGATCCGCTTGGCCGTGCGCGGATGCACCGGAAAGACGACCGGCACGAGCGCCGCGACGCGCTCGATACCGTCGAGGAGCCGCGTGAACCGGCCGCGGTCGTCGACGTTGGCCGGCCGGTGCATCGTCAACAGCGCGTAGTCCCCCGCGAGCCCCAGCCTCCCCGGCACCCCCATCGCCGCCGCCCGCGGCCGCGCCCACACCAGCGCATCCACCATCACGTCTCCGACCCGATGCACCTCCGGACGCCACCCTCCCCTTGCAACGCCCTTCCGGCTCCGACTCCGACTCCCTTCCCCGATCCCTTCCCGCCTCAAATTCCGCACCCCCGCCCGCTCGGTGACGAACAACAGGTCCGCCACCACGTCCGTCACGACCCGGTTGATCTCCTCCGGCATCGTCCGGTCGAACGAGCGCAGCCCGGCCTCGACGTGCGCCACCGGCACGCCGCATTTCGCCGCCGCGATCGCGCAGGCCAAGGTCGAGTTCACGTCCCCGACCACCAGCACCAGGTCCGGTCGCTCGCGCAGGACGAGCGCCTCGAACCGCCGCATCGCCTCGGCGGTCTGCTCCGCGTGCGAACCGCTGCCGACGCCGAGGTGATGGTCGGGGGCCGGTAGCCCGAGATCGCGCAGGAAGGCGTCGGACATCGCGTCGTCGTAGTGCTGCCCGGTGTGCACCAGCACCGGCCGGAAGCGACCGGGACGCGCGCGCATCGCGCGGTCGATCGGCGCCACCTTGGGAAAGTTCGGCCGTGCCGCCACCACGTTGAAGACGGTGAACGGACCCGATCGCCGGGAACCGGGCATGGCTGCCATGGCCGTTGGTTCTACCGCGAACCTGCCGCCGCGTCGTTTGTCAATCGCAAGCGTTCTATCCAGTACCGGATGGGGTGGTATCCCCCGAGCGGCGGATCGACCGGCCTGCATTCGAGTGATTTCGAGGAGTTGGCCGATTGCCCGGCAGGTACGGCGATTGGATTCGTTCCTTGGCGGGAGGAATCATGGGAGCGATTCAACGGCACGTTGCGGGCGCGTTCGTGGTCGCCGCGCTTCTCTCGAGTCCGAGCCTCTCGTTCGCGGAACCCACGCCGTCGCGTGCGCCTCGACCCGAGTCGTGGGTTCAACAGCTCCTGGCCAACACCTCGGAGGCGGCGGGGATCGCCGCGCTCGGCGCCGGGTTGATCCCGGGAGCCCAGGTGCCGGCCGTCATCTTCCTCGGGATTTCGCTGACCGCGACCGCGCTGGAGATCGGGTTCTATTCCGACGATCCGCTGGTCGACACCGTGGCCGTCGCCATGTCGATGGGGATCCGCGTCGACAGCCGGCCACTGGCGGAGGATGTCGCCCAGCGGGCCGTCAACTGGATCGCCGGCGCCGGCGGGCGCGCGCTGCGCGCCTGGAGGGACGGACCCGGCGGGAGCAACGTCGACCGCGGATCCGGCACCCGCGGGGATGCCTCTCCCCCGCGCGGCGGGCCGAGCGCGAGGGGCGGCGCGGGCGCCGGCGTTCGGCGATAACTTCAGGAGGGGCCGAACGCTCGGTCGTTCACCGTCCGCGCGGGCGTGACCGGTCGCTCACCGTTGGCGTGGCACCGCGATCCGCGGTATGAGGTGACGCTCGGGAGGAGCCCGTGGCCGATCCTCGATTCCACGCGACGACGCGCGCACTTCGCCATCGCATACAGATCGGCGATGCCCGACCCGTCGTCACGCCGATCTTTCAATCGAGCGCCTTCGCGGCCGACTCCCCGTATTTCTACAGCCGAAAGGACAACCCCAACGTCCGCGAGTTGGAGGAGGTCGTACGGACGTTCGAAGGGGCGAAGCACGCCGTCGCCGTCGCATCCGGAATGGCGGCCATCTCACTCGCTCTTTCGCTGCTGGAACCCGGCTCGCGACTGGCCGTCCACCGCCTGATCTACGGCTGCACGTTTCGGCTCTTCGACCGCCTTCGATCGCGTGGAATCCGGGTCGATGCCGTCGACCTCGCGCAGACGGGCGCGCTTGCCAGCGGCGCCGATATGGTCTTCTTCGAGACACCCACCAACCCCTTCCTGCGCACGCTGGAGATCGAGCGCATTGCGCGGGAGGCAAAAGCGGCCGAGCCTCGTTGCCTGGTGGTGGTCGACAACACGTGGGCCACGCCGTTCTTTCAGCGTCCACTGGAGCACGGGGCCGATCTCTCCATTCACAGTGCGACCAAGTTCCTTTCCGGCCACAGCGACGTGATGGGAGGAGTCGTGCTAACCGACCGCGCCGACCTCCACGATCGGTTGCGCGAGGAGCGCTTCTATGTCGGCTCGAACCTCGATCCACACTCGGCGTGGCTCTTGCGGCGAAGTACCCAGACGCTTCCGCTGCGGATGCGCGCCCATCAGGAAACGACGAAACTCCTGGCCGAACTCCTACGCGGACGGTCGGAGGTCGAAACGGTCTACCTTCCAGTCGTCGACGGGAAGCAGCTAACCGGCTACGGAGGGATCCTATTCTTCCAGCTTCGCGCGGGTCTCGAAGACGCCTACCCGCGGTTCGCCTCGGCGCTGCGTCTCTTTTCGACCGGCACCGGAATGGCTGCGGTCACCTCGATGGTGGCCCAGCCATACTCCGGCAGCCACGCGTCGCTCACCGCCGACGAGAAAAGGCGCATCGGTCTCGACCCTGGCCTCGTGCGGCTGTGCTTCGGCCTCGAGGAGCCGGACGATCTCGAACGAGACCTCGTCGGAGCGTTGTCAATCCTGACAGGATCGGCGCGAAGGGAAGCCGGATGACTTCCCGTTGGACAGACAGCTACCGTGCGGCACGCCTGGAGGAAGTGCTGCCCAGCGGCGCCGTGCGCTGCGGTCTTTCGCCACGGCGTTGCGTGATTGCCGACGGGAAGCAGGGGTTCTGCGGCGTACGCGGCAATCGCGACGGACGCCTGGTGACGTTCAATTTCGGCAAAGGGGTCCACCCCACCGAGGAGTTGATCGAGACCGAAGCGGTGAACCACTTCGCCCCCGGGATCCCGATCCTTTCGCTCGGAAACATCGGATGCATGCTGAGCTGCGACTACTGCCACAACTGGAAGACATCGCAGGCCAAACATCTCTCCGATCGCGACATCGTCGAGCAGACCCCCGAAGGGATCGTGGCGACGGCCAAGCGTCACGGCATTCGCTGCCTTTCCTGGACCTACAACGACCCGGTCGTATGGCACGAGTTCGTGCTGGAAACCGCGGCGCTCGCACGTCGCGAGGGGATGTTCAATCTCTACAAGTCGGCCTTCTTCATCACCCCGGAGGCGGTCGAGGAGCTGTTGCCGGTGATCGACATCTTCTCGATCTCGGTCAAGTCCGTCGATCCGGACCATTATCGTCGCCTGACCAAGGGTTGGTTGGCTCCGGTGCTGGAGGCGGCGCACCAGGTCTATGACGCCGGAAAGCACCTCGAAGTCAGCACCTTGATGGTCACCGACGTGAGCGACGACGAAGCAACCGCTCGTGGGATCGCAACGTTCGTGTTGGACCGGCTTGGACCGGAAGTTCCGCTTCACTTCGTACGCTATCACCCCGATTTCCGGATGGCCGGCGGGGCGCGCACGCCGATCGAGCGGCTGCGTCGCGCACGGGAAGTCGCAATGTCGATGGGGGTCGAGCACGTCTACAACGGGAACGTGCACGATCCGGCGGTCACCAGCACCTGGTGCCGCGGGTGCGGCGAGGAGCTCGTCTCCCGCTACGGATTGAACGCACGGGTGCTCGCACTCGACGCGGCGGGGCGGTGCCTCCGTTGCCGGCGGGACGCCAACGTGAAGCACGTCGGACTCCCGGTCTCGAAGCCGACGACCGAGATATCGATTGCCGGCCAGCGAATCGCCCACCGCTGGCGCGGCGACGTCTCCGCTGCGCACGTGCAGGTGCGCAACGGCGTCGAGCACACCGGTACCGTCCTGCATCGGCGTGTGCCGTCCGACGACACGCGCTGGACCGTCTTGACGCTGGCGCCCGGCGAGGGCCACCGATTCCTGCTCGCGAAGTCGTTCCCCGGGGAGACCGGCATCGAGCTGATCGTTTCGCCTGGCATCGACATGCGCCTGCACGAAGTATTCGACCGAGCGCACTTCCCCACCGTCTCTACCGAGGACGGAACCGCTTCGACGGACCGGTCGCCGCTTCCCATCTACCGGAGCGCCTGACGTGGCCTGCGTCACGCGGGAGCGGTCGGGCGCGTGGCTGCGGATCTGGTGTTGGCCGGCTGCACAGGCCGCCCTGTTCGCCGCATTCGCAATTTCCGCCGACGACGCCCCGGGCCGGGCGGTCACGGCATTGGTCGCGGCGTCGCTCGCGATGTGCTTCACACTCCACGTCTCGGCCCACGAGAGGCTCCACCGTGGCACCTCCGCCGCCGAGGAGCTTCTGTTCTCCTTGATGCTCGGGATTCCGTTCCACGGGTACGCGTGGCAGCACTGGAAACACCATCGCCACGTCAATTCGTTGGAAGACCCGACCTCGACGTGGACCGTCGGTCCGGACGGTCCGGTCCCGCAGCAACCGGTCGGCTACGCATTCGGCTGGCCGCGCCAATTGGCCCGGTCGGTGGCCTGGTTCCGACGGGAGGCGGCCGAGAATCGATCCGACGAGGCACGATACCTGCGTCGCGAACAGGCAGCGATCGCCGCGTTGTGGATCGCACTTGCCCTCGTCTCCGTCCCGGTGTTTGCCGGCTACGCGGCGATGACCTACCTAGGATGGGCGCTGATCGGCCTGCAGAACTACGGACAGCATCCGCCGGCCCGCTACGACACCGGGTTCACCACGTCGTACGCGTCGGCCGTCTACAACCACTTCCTCCTGAACAATGGCTTGCACAAGGAGCACCACGACTCCCCGGCGACACCGAGTGTCGAACTCACGCGGTCCGCCAACGCACAGTCGGCCGGTGCCCCCCACCTGCTCGCCGCGTTCGCGGCGTGGAGGGCGAAATGAACGGATGCTTCGTCCACCCGGGAGCGTCCCCCGCGATCCGCGCGCGGGAGATCCTCGGTCGACCGGCGGCGGAGCACTTGAAAGAGGCGCTTCGTGACGCCCGCGCCGCCTCGGGATGGCGGATCGAGCTCCCCGACTCGCTCCTGTTCGATCGGGCGGGGCTCCGACTCCTCGCGCGAGCGGTGGACGGATACCGGGGACGGGCCTCGCGACTGTCGTTTTGGCTCAAGCCCGATCCGGACGCTTGGCGCGACTACTACTCCCTGCAAGCCCTCGAGAGTGAGGAGATCCCTCTCATGGTGTTCGCCGAGCGCGCCGGAGGTGACGGTGGCGAGGAGCGCCTTTCCGTTCCTCTGCCGGCGCGGCACTACGAGATGGCGTTCCCGAGCGGAATCGCCGCCCCTTGCCGCGTCGCGGTGCCACGGGCACTGCTGCTCCCGATGCGCAACGACTTCGACCCTCTCTTCGCGAACCAGATCGCCCACCTCGCCGACCTCGAATCGCGCGTCGCGCGTTCGCCGTGGACCTGGATCAAAGCGCTCCGACCGGGCGCGCCGGGCCGCGGCGCCGCACGGAAGCTGGGGCTCGCCTGGTCGAACGTGCACCGAACCGCCGACGTCCATCCGACGGCGGTGGTGGAAGGCTCAACCGTCGGTCCCGGGGCGCGCATCGGCGCCTACTGCGTCGTGCGCTACTCGACCGTCGGCGAGCGGGCGCAGATCTTCGACGGGGCGAAGGTCGAGCTCGCCGTCGTCGGCTCGCGTAGCTGGCTGATGCACGATCTCGTCCTCTACCGCTCCGTCGCCGAGTCCGACGTCTTCCTGATCCACGGGCCGTATCAGTTCTCCTACTTTCGTCGGGGCAGTGGCGCCTTCGGCACGATCCTGGCCGACTACCGGCCCGATCGGAGGCCGATCCAGGTCGAAACACCCGATGGGCGCGTCGCTTATGCCGGGCCGTTCCTAGGCTCCGTCTACGGGGAGGGTGCGAAGAGTCTCGGCGGCAGCGTCATCGCCCCAGGGCGCGTCATCCCCGACGGGGTATGGCTCGGCGCCGAGCCGTCGTCGGTTCACCTGCTCTCCCGGCGCGGGCTCGGGACTCACGCTCCGCTCGCCCCAGCCCAAACCCGTGCCGAGCGCGTCGATCCGACATCCGGCCGCCTCCAGGAATCGCCGGGAACGCCGGAAGGTCCTGCGGTAGCGGAAGAACGGGATCGAAGGCCACAAGTGGTGGACCAGGTGATAGCTCTGCCCCACCGTGAGCACGCCCAACATCGGCGCCAACACGACGCGGGTGGATCGTAACCGATCGGTACATCGATGCGGCTGGTGTGGAAGCCAATCGAACAGGAAACCGAGCAGCGCGCAAGCCGCGAGCGAAGATCCCGGCCACAGCACCAGCACGGCCACGAGAGTCCCGGCGCGGTCGGCGGCGAACAGCGCCGCCGCGAACAGGGCCATGCACCCGCCCGTCTGCCAGAGAGGCGACCGCATCGCGCGGTCGGTCTGGAGGAAGCAGACGTAGTAGCGGGGAAGGATCGTGAGACAACGCGCCGCGATCGAGAGCGGATTGCTGCCAGCCACCCAGCGATCGGGATCGAGCGTCGGATGATTGGTATGGCGATGGTGACGGAGGTGAATGCTGCGGAAAGAGACGAAGGGCGCGAACAGGATCGCCGCGCACGCTGACCCGACCAGCGCCTCCAGCCGGACCCAGGCGCCCCTCCCGCGTGCAATGTTGCCGTGCGCCGCCTCGTGCATCGGCGTGAAAGCGAGATAGGCGACGAGGATGTGGATGGCGAACGCCGGAGCCAGTCCGATCGTCCCTCGGTGAAAGGCGACGGCCGACGCGGTGAACCCCACGACGCAGGCCCCCGCGAGGAGGACCGTCGGCCACGACGTCTCCGCCGACGTGCGCGTACCCTCGCTTTCGATTGCCGCTTCCGGCGTCTTGATCGGCCCGGTAGTCTTCATCGCTTCTCCGCCGAGCGAATCGTCTGGCGGGTCCCGTAGCGCGCAACAATGTCAGGCGCACCGTACGATGAAATCTTGGCCGCGGGAAGTTCGAAGGCCTATCGCTGGGCGATGGTCGTCTCGCTCGTCGGTGGCGCGGCAATCGTCCTGTTCGACTCGCGCCACTGGAAGATGTCCGAGCGCCGCCATCTCGGCGTCCTGGCGTCATCCCTGGTTGTCGGCGCAATCGGCTCACTGGTGCCCGCCTACTTCGCCGGTGGCTGGATCGCCGCGCGAGTGGCTCGACATCCCGCCTCCGCGAAGTCGATCCTGGGCGCGCTCGCCGGCGGCTTCCTCGGCGTCGCGCTTTTCAAGCGACTCTCCGGAATCCGCGAACCGACCAGCGATGCCTTTGCCCGGGCAATCCCGCTGGTGATGGCCATCGGGCGCCTCGGTTGCTGGGGAGCTCACTGCTGTTTCGGTCGGGAGGTCCCTCGGTGGTTGGGAGTCGACCTCGGCGACGGCGTGCCTCGCATCCCGGTGCAACTTGTCGAGGCGGCGGCGCTGTTCGCACTCTTTCTATGGGTGGACGCGCTGCACCGGCGCAATCGCTTCCCGGACCGGCGTCTCTTCCTCGTCTTTGCGCTCTACGGCGCCATCCGGTTCGCGACCGAGCCGCTACGCGAACCGATCGCCGGTGCGTTGCTGGGATTGACCGCGTACCAGTGGTTCGCGCTCGCGCTCACCGGGATCGGCGCATGGCAGGTCTGGCGCCGGCGCCTGCCGGCGGCGGCGTGACCCCGGATACCCCGAATCATTGCCGTGCCGCCCGGCCGTCGAAACCGGCAGCCGAGCCTAGCCGGACGCCAACATCGCTTCGACCTCCCTCCGGATACGGTCCGCCGTCGGAACGACGTAATCCTCCAACGCTTGCGCCAGTCCGATCCCCGGAAGGTGGCGCGCGGCGATCAGGCGGAGCCGGACTCCCGGCGACGCCTCGATGGCGACGCGTAGCAGGTGCTCCCCGAAGTTCGTCTGCTCCGAGTCTTCGTTGATTACCAAGAGTCGGCGCGTTCGCCGTGCCGAGTCGAGCAACGCCCCGCGATCGAACGGCACCAGGGTGCGCAGGTCGAGCAGATCGACGCCTTCGATTCCCTCGAGAGCCGACTCGGTAACCGACACCATGCGTCCCCATGTGGCGATCGTCAGCGAGTCGCCGGCGCGAACGTGGCGGGCCGGTCCGATCGGGACTCGCTGCGGCGGGATCGGCGGCCAATCGGGGCGCCAGCGCTCCCGACCCTCCGGCGGCGCATTGATCCGCCGCGAGAGGTCGGATGGCTCGGACGGAAGGGATCCGCAGGAGCGGTAGAGGAGCGCCTTGGGCACGAGGTAGGCGACGGGGTTTCCGTCCTCGACGGCACTGAGGAGCAGGCCGAAGGCGTCCGCGGACGTCGACGGCATCACGACCTTCCAGCCGGAAAGTCGCGAGAGGAGCGATTCGACCGAATGGGAGTGGTAGATGCCGCCGTGAATGCCGGCACCCACCGGGGTGAGCAGGACCATCGGCATCGGAAACTGACCACGAGTCGACCAGCAGGTGTTCCCGATCAGCCGCAACAGGTCGACCGTGTTCAGCAGGTAGTCGCCGAACTGGATCTCGCAGATGCTTCGTACTCCCATCATCGCGAGCCCGGCGGCGGTTCCAACGATGCCACGTTCGTCGAGCGGGCTGTTCCACGCCCGGTCTATCCCTTGGGTCAACGTGAAGACGCCACCGAGAGGGGGGCCGACGTCCTGGCCCAATATCTCCGCCACGCCGAGTTCGGTCTCGGCATGGTGGAGCGCGAGCCTTATCGCCTGTGCAAGCGTGGCCACGACGCCCCCTCCGCCCCCCACACGTGCTCTTCGGCCGACTCGGACGAGACCGGCGGCTCGTCGAGGACTTGCCGGCCCTCTTCCTGGAGCCGCCGCTCGATCGCCTTGCGCCAGGCACTCGGAACCCGCACGCGGTCGAGCGGGTCCTCCTCGGAGACGTCCCGCGTCGCCCCGGAGGAGCTGGAGTGGCCCCACAGCCGCGAGACCTTGGCCTCGACCAAGAACGGCAGGCGATCGCCGCGCACGTGACGGAATGCCTCGTCGAGCACGGCGTAGGAGTCGTCGACGGACAGACCGTCCACGCGCTCGGCCGCGATGCCAAAGGCGCGTGCCCGGTCGGTCGGCGAGACGGCGCATTGGTCCCGGTACCGGGTGGAGATCCCGATTCCGTTGTGGGTGACGACGATCAAGACCGGCAACGGATCGCCCGGCCGCGTCGCCCAGGTGAGGAGAGTCGCGAAGTCACCACTCTGGGTGCTGGCCTCGCCGCCGATCGTCACCGTGATTCCACGACGTCGCCTCTGTGCCCGCGCGGTTCCGAGCGCGAACAAGAACTGCGAAGTAACGGGCGACGAAACGGGGCCCAGATTCCGCGTGGCATCGCAAAAGTGGTTGGCGAAGTTTCGCCCGTAGCTGAAGGGATCGGTGGCGCGTCCGGTCATCTGCCGCAGGAAGTCGATCGACTTCAGCCCTGCCATCAATGCGACGGCGGAGCTGCGGTAGTGCGGCAGGAGGAAGTCGTGGTCCGGACCGTGGCCCGTTTTCAGGAAGGATCCGAGGGTCGAGTTGAAGGCTTCTTCGCCAGGGCCGCCCGTCCAGAAGTACCCGTCCCCGCGGCGCAACAACAGGACGAGCCGCTCGTCGAGGCACCGGCTCTCGACCATGTTTCGGAGAATGCGGCGGCGAAGCGACGGCGACGGCTCCGCCCGCTTTTGTCGAGCGGCGACGGTCATCGCGCGAACGATGCCATGGCTCGCAATCGTTCTCCAGTTGCCGATGCACTCGATCTAGACGAACTGCCGCTCGACGAGGCGGCGATAGAGGCCGTCCTCCTCGATCAGACGCGCATGGGGTCCGGTCTGCGCCACGCGGCCGTTCTCGAGCACCAGCACGCGGTCGGCATCGCGCACCGTGGAGAGACGGTGGGCGATGATCAACGAGGTGCGGCCGTGCATCAGGCGGTCGAGCGCCTCCTTCACCAGGTGCTCGCTCTCCGCATCCAGGGCGCTGGTCGCCTCGTCGAGCACCAGCACGCGCGGATCCTTCAGGACCGCGCGGGCGATCGCCACGCGCTGTTTCTGGCCGCCGGAGAGCTGCACTCCGCGCTCCCCGACCTGCGTCGCGAAGCCGTCGGGAAAGGTGCGGATGAAGGCGTCGGCGTTCGCGACGCGCGCGGCCTCCTCGACCTCGGCGTCGGACGCGTCGGCGCGGCCGTAGCGGATGTTCTCCGAGATCGAGGTGGAGAAGAGGATCGGCTCCTGCGCCACGGCGCCGATCTGCCGGCGCAGCCAGGAAGGATCGAGAGCGCGCAGGTCGACACCGTCGAGGCGGATCGTCCCGGAGATCGGGTCGTAGAGGCGCACCAGGAGGGCGGCTACCGTCGACTTGCCGGCGCCGGAGCTTCCGACGAGTGCCACTCGCTCACCTCGGGCGAGATCGAACGAGACCCCGGAGAGGACCGGAACGTCCTCGCGCGTCGGATAGGCGAAGCGGACCTCGTCGAAGGCGAGCCGGCCGTCGACCGCCGGCAGGACGCGGCCGCCGGCGAGCGGGATCGACGGAACGCGGTCGACGAGCTCGAAGACCCGTTCCGCCGCGCCGAGCGCGCGCATGAAGTCGGCCCACAGCTCAGACAGGGCGCCGAGCGAGCCGGCGACGAAGATCGAGTAGAGGAGGAACGAGAGGAGGCTCCCCACGGTGAGCGATCCGTCGGCCAGCAGTCGTACGCCGTACCACAGCACGAGCACCCCCGAGCCGAGGGCGAGGAAGAAGGCGGTCGCGAGGAACGCGGACGACATCGCCGCCCGACGCGCCGCGAGTCGATACGATCGCCGGACGCCGTCGGCGTAACGAGCCGCCTCCTTCTCCTCCGCGGCGAAGGAGCGCACGGTGCGGATGCCGGAGAGCGACTCCTCTGCAACCTCGCCGACCCGGGCGAGCGCGTCCTGCACCTCCTTGGAGAGCTTCCGCACCCGCCGACCGTAGGCGACCGCGCCGATCGCCACCGGCGGAACGACCGAGAGCATCAGCAGCGTCAGGCGGGGCGAGGTGTAGAAGAGCATCACCACGCCGCCGACGGCCGTTGCGAGATTGCGGAGCAGCATCGAGAGATCGGCCGAGACGCTCGACTGCAGGACGGCGGTGTCGCCGGAGAGGCGGCTGGTGAGCTCGCCGGTACGCTGCTGGTCGAAGAAACCGATCTCCTGCTGCACCAACGAGCGGTAGAGGCGCTCCCGCAAGCGGGCGACGACGCGCTCGCCGGTGGTGGAGAAGAGATAGAAGCGCCCGGCCGCGGCGAGCGCCGAGACGAGCACGATCGCCAGGAGCGAGATGGCGACGCGATCGATCGTCGCCCGGTCGGCGCGGAGGAGTGCGTCGTCGACGATCGACCGGAGCGCCGCCGGAATCGCCAGGTTCGCCCCCGCGGCAACGGCCAACAGCGCCGTCGCCGCCGCGATCCGCCGCCACTCCGGCCGGGCCAGCGTCAGCAACCGGCGCAATGTGACCGAGCGCGGCGCGGTCGTCGGAGGTGCGATCGGCTCGTTCGGCGGCATCGTCGCGCCCGAGAGACCGTCGACGGCTCCCGAGTCCCAGGGCGAGCCTAGCCGTTCCGGGCGGAGACCCCTAGCGTACCGGGCGGCGATCCGTCCGGCAGGGAGCCGGTCGGCCGGACGACCGGGCCGAACCGACGATTCGGGCCGAATCGCGTTCGCGCCCGGTACGCAACGTTTCGAAGACCCTGCGAAAAATCCGCCCGACTCGGGGGTCCCGGCACACCGCTTGTAGATGGTAGAATCCGGAGGTGCTCGAGGTCGTGACTGCGAAAACCCGCCGCAGACTTTCGGACCTGGAGTTGGCGTCCGTCATCGGGAAGGCCGTCGCCGATGCGCTCGAGCCAAGGTTCCAAGAGATCGCGCTCCGCTTGACGTCGATCGACGGATCCGTCGGAGCGATGCGCGTCGACATCGCCGAAATGAAAGGCGAAATCTCGGAGATGAAGGGCGACATCTCGGAGATGAAGGGTGACGTCTCGGAGATGAAGGGTGACATCGCCGCCATGCGGAAGGTCGACATCGAGCGGCACCTGGATCTCGACCAGCGCCTGCGTCGCGTCGAGCGCCACCTGAATCTCGATTGAGGACGAGGGCGGCGGTGCTTCCGTGGACGCGCCTCGCGCGCGCTTCGATCGCCGCCGGCGTCCTCGCCTCGCTGCTGGCGTCGACCCAACGGGTCGCCGCGCAGGCGGCGGGCGCAATGCCCGGTGCCGCGGGGGCGGGCGGGTGCGGCCCAGAGCCGGCGCCGTCGCTCGTCGGGATCGGAACGCTCCTCGAGCAGACGTCGGTGCTCTTCGAGGCGCCGCGGGCTCTGACGATCGAGACCACGACGCGGCCGATCTCACGGGCGAGCGCCGCCGACGGGCTCGCCCTGTCGACGAGCCTGGCCCGGCACCCGGGCGGCCACCACGTCTTCTGCGCGCCGCTGGCGGAGGTCGCGAAGACGCTGGTCTGTGCCTTCAGCGACGAGACGGCCATGAACGGAGCGCTCGCGCGCGCCAGCCGATCGATCGAGCGGACGCACGCGATCCCCGATCACGAGGAGAACTTGCGGCACTTGCACGCCCTCGCCGGTCACGATCTCCAGGGGCGGGATCTTCTCGACTTCTGGACGCGCTTCACCGGCGAGCGGGTCACCTTCGCGCGGCCTTCGTCGACTTGGACCCGGGGCGAAGAGCTACTCCAGATCGAGGACGACTTCTGGAACCACGTGCTCCTCCCGCGGCTCCGCGCCGACCCCGACTGGACGTTGATCGCCTACGCCCCCGGCGATGACCCCGAGCCGCTGGCCCACGCGGTGCTCGACCACGAGGTCTCGCATGCCCGGTTCTTCCGGGATCCGGCGTATCGCGCCGCGGCGATCCGGTTTTGGCGCGAGGAGGTCGCGCCCGAGGACCGTCAGGCGATCCTGGAGCAGTTTCGGCATCATTACGACGTCGCCGACGAGCGGCTCGTCGCCAACGAGTTCCAGGCCTACGTGCTGGAACGCGAGCCCTCGCTCGATCCCGGGGTCGTCGATCGCTATCGCGAACGCCTCCGCCGCGCACTCCGGCTGCCGAAGCCGGCGTGAAAAAAACCGCCCTCCGAGGGAGTCTCGGAGGGCGGCCGACATCCGGGGGGTCAGACCTGGATGTCCGGGAGTATCGTTCAGTTGGGCTTGGAGCCGATCTTGATCGGCAGGTAGCCCGAGTCGGGGTCGTTCCCGAACGCCTCGACGCGCCCGCGAAGCTTCCACTCGTGCGAGGTGTAGGCGCCGGCGTAGGTCGGCTGGGCCGTCGCCGGGATCTGGATCGTCCCCTCGAACAGCTTGGTCTCGTTCGGTTGGAGGACGAACGCCGTCGCGAGCGGGATCGCCTGCTCGTAGGTGTTCTTGCTGACCGAGAGATCTTCGGCGACCGGGCTCCCGACCCCCTTCTTGATCTTGATCTCTTCCAACCCGGCGAGGTCGACGTAGACCCCCTTCGACTTCACCTCCTGCCCCGTGGAGGTCGCCTTGATCTTCACCGTCACCTTGTCGCCCGGGAATGCGATGGCGGGGAGGAACTCGAGCTCCACCTTCGCCGCATTGCCGGTCATTGCGTTCATCGCGCCTTTGATCTTGTCGAAAAAGCCCATGTTCGTTCTCCCTTGGATGTCGGACGACGTGTCGTTTGCGTCCTTGCCCCTAGGAGTCGGGGCCGGCGAGTCGTCGCGTGGATTTTTTCGGCGTCGTCGGGATCCGATCCCGAACGGGGATTTGTCCGCGCAATCGCGACCTTCGGGAGCCGTCCTCCTACGACGTGGAATCGGAGCCCAGGTATCGCACCAGGCTCACGTCGAGTCCGCTTCGCGCAAGCTTCAGGACGCTCTCGCAGTCGGCGGCCGGCAGACGCAGGCGGGTCTGGAGACCACGCCGCGTTCGCGTCAGGAGGCGCTCCCGCGCCGCGGCCACCCACCGGGCGGCGGTGGCGCGGTGGACGTGGTAGATGGCGCCGATGGCGTCGACGGTCAGGGCGTCGACGTACTGGTGGCGAAGCAGCGTCTTCTCGCGGTCGGAGAGCGACTCCAGCGCCTCGCGGAACGCGTCCTTGAACGCCCCGCGACACCGTTCGCGAAGCCCTTCGAGCCCGGGATCCCGTCCCGACGCCGGAAGCGCGAGAAGGATCGCGTCGTCGCCGGTCTCGCCCCCGTGTCGCGCGCGGACCTTCCGAAGCGCATCGCGGACCGCGGCCACCCGGACCCAGGTGCGGAGATCGCCGGTGCCGCGGTAGCCGGCGATTCGCGGCGGCGCTCCTTCGCCCGCGACGAACAGCCGCTCGCGGAGGGCCTGCTTCACCTCGTCGACGGCGTCGGCCGGGATCGCCATCGCGCGCAGGGCCGCGTCGACCGCCGGCATGCAGTGTCCCTCGAAGGCGTCGATCGCCTTCGGGGTGCCGCCGGCGCAGGCGCAGGCGAGCGAGAGGTCGGCGCCGCGGACCGAGTCGAGCGCCGCCTTCGGCTCCGCCTCCGGGGCGACCCGTTCCGCCAGGTAGCGGGCGAGCCGGTCGGCCGGCGGGGCGATCCCC
>CAYJRR010000001.1:74269-109230 GCA_964372275.1 uncultured bacterium | reverse complement strand
ATCACGCCGGCCGGACGCAACCCGGCCAGGCGCGCGAGGTCGACGCTCCCCTCGGTCTGGCCGGCGCGCACCAGCACGCCGCCGCCGCGCGCGCGCAACGGGAAGACGTGGCCCGGGGAGATGACGTCGTCCGGGCCCGAGCGGGGATCGATCGCCACCCGGATGGTGTGGGCGCGGTCGGCGGCGGAGATCCCGGTGGTGACGCCGGACGTGGCCTCGATCGAAGCGGTGAAGGCGGTGGTCAGGGGCGACCGGTTGTGGCCGACCATCATCGGGAGACGCAGCCGGTCGCAGTCCTCCTCGGTCATCGTCAGGCAGATCAATCCCCGCCCGTAGCGGGCCATGAAGTTGATCGCCTCGGGAGTGACCTTCTCCGCCGCGAGGCACAGGTCTCCCTCGTTCTCGCGGCGCTCGTCGTCGACCAGGATCACCATCCTTCCGGCGCGGATCTCCTCCAGCGCCTGCTCGACGTGGGCGATCGGATCGTGGTCAGGCACGGCTCAAAGCTCCTTGAGGCGTTCGAGGGTGAGTCCGCCCAGGAGCTTGTCGCCGAGGACGGCGGCGACCGAGCGCAGCACGTACTTCGCCACGACGTCGGTCTCCAGGTTGACGGGATCCCCTTCGCGCGCCGACCCGAAGGTGGTGTGCGCCAGGGTGAACGGAACGAGCATGACCGAGAGGTCGACCGCCGGCGGCGATCCGCCGTCGGCGTCCGCGACGTCGTTGACGGTGAGGGAGACGCCGTTCACCGCGACGCTCCCCTTGGCGGCGACGTAGGGGCGGAGCGCGGCGTCGGCGCGGAAGGTGACGATCCGCGACTCGCCGGCGGAGACGATCTTCACGACGTGGCCGACCGAGTCGACGTGCCCCTGCACCAGGTGTCCGCCGAGCCGGCTGCCGGCGGCGAGGGCGCGCTCGAGGTTGACCGGCCTGCCGGCGGAGGCGGCGCCGAAGGTGGTCTTCTCCAGCGTCTCGGCCGAGAGGTCGGCATCGAACGAGCGATCGTCGACCCGGACCGCGGTCAGGCAGCAGCCCTCGACCGAAACGCTGTCTCCGAGGCCGATCCCGCCGCCGCGTGCAAGCAGGGTCTCGATCGTCGCGCGCGCACCCGTCCCTTCCCGGCGGAAGGCGGCAAGGAGTCCGACCTCTTCGACGATGCCGGTGAAC
The DNA here is from genome assembly GCA_964372275.1 of uncultured bacterium. Lineage (GTDB taxonomy): Bacteria > CAYJRR01 > CAYJRR01 > CAYJRR01 > CAYJRR01 > CAYJRR01. Next base: position 108,063 of record CAYJRR010000001.1, on the reverse strand, counting down.
ATCAGGCGCTCCACTCCGGCCGTCCCTCGAACAGGACGTCGTCGCCGAATCGGCGCGTCGCGAGCCCCTGGATCCGGAAGCCGGACGGCAGCGCGTCGATCCAGGGGATCCCCGTACCCAGCACCCGGCCGGCGACGAAGACGGCGACGCGATCGACCACGCGCGCGCGCAGGAAGGCGGCAAAGATCTTCGCTCCGCCCTCGACGAGCAGGCTCACCACCCCGCCCCGCGCGAGGTACTCGAGCACCGTTCCGAGATCGAGTCCTTTGCTCCCGGACGCGGCGTCGGCCGCCCGGGGGACGCGGATCACCTCCCCGCCCGCGGAGACGATCGCCCGCTCGCGCTCGGGGGGCGCGTCCTCGGCGGCGAACAGCGTCGTCGGCGGGCTGCCGGCGACCGGGGCGATTACGCGCGCCGTCGGCGGGGTGCGGAGCGACGGGTCGAGCACGACGCGCCGTCCGGTGCGGCCGGAACGAGCGCTCGTCGATCCGTCGCCGCGGCGCGGCAGTCGGGTGGTGAGGAGCGGATCGTCGCTGGCGACCGTTCCGGCGCCGACCAGGATGGCGTCGACGCCGTTCCGCTGGCGATGAACCCAGGCGCGCGAGGCCTCCCCGGTGATCCAGCGCGGCGCGCCCTCCTGGCCGCCCGCGATTCGGCCGTCGAGGGAGACCGCCACCTTGAGCGTGACGTGCGGTCGACCGGTGGTCACGAACCGGAAGAACGCCTCGTTGAATCGACGGCAGCTCTCCTCCAGGACGCCGGTGCGAACCCGGACACCACGGTCCTTCAGGCGCGCGATCCCCTGTCCGTTGACCCGGGGATTGGGATCGATCGCGCCGATCACCACCTCCGGTATGCCGCTGGCGAGGATCGCGTCGGTACAGGGTCCGGTGCGACCCTGGTGGCAGCACGGTTCGAGGTTCACGTACAGGGTGGCGTCCCGGAGGCTCTGACCGGCCAGACGCGAGAGCGCTTCGACCTCCGCATGGGGAAGGCCCGCCGCGCGGTGCCAACCGCGGGACAGAACGCGACCGTCGCGCACGATGACGGTGCCGACCATGGGGTTGGGGCTGGTGCTGCCGAGACCCCGGCGCGCCAGGGCGAGCGCCATGCGCATGAACTTCTCGTCTTGGGGGCGCGCCACGCTCATGGGAAAGAACGGCCGGACGGTGCCTCTCGAGGAAAAAAAGGCACGGGACTATGCCGCGTTGCAGGCCTACGCGCAAGTGCCGGGCGATGGCGTTGCGCGCCGAGGAGCCGACCGGGGTCGGGTCCGCTGCCGGTGCCGACTCCACCCGTTTTCGTGCGATCTACCGGGAGTGCCCGCCGCCCTGGCCGGCGACCGGTCCCGCGCGGTCCCACGAGCGGGGGCGCGAGTCCGCGGCGCGGTCCACCACGACGCCGGCCGTCGGCCCCAGGCCGAGCAGCGCCGCCGAACCGTGGGCATTGCGTTCGGCCACGACCGCGTCGGCGAGGGCTCGCTGGAGGGCGGCATCGACGGTGGCGAGCCGCTTGCGGTCTTCGCCACGGCGCATGGCGGCGAGGAAGTGTCGATAGCCCCCCGCCGGCCCGTCCGGCCCCTCGGCCGATATCCGTTCGGCAAGCGCAAGATGGTGGCGGAACAGGGCGGCCGCGATCGCGGCCGGTCCGTGCGCGGCCGTGTCCGTTTGAAGCGCGGCCGCCTGCGCGAGCCAATAGGCCTCGTCTTCGATCCGGATCGCCTCTCGCTCGCGCGCCTCGGACGCCTCCCGTACCGCGGATAGATAGGCGCCGATGTCGGCGGCGGCGGCAGCCGACGACAGCGAGGTGGCGGACGCAGACGACAGGAGAAGCGAGGCGACGATCCGCCGCGACCGGCGGAGAGGCGATCGGGTCGACATGAGCCGGCGTTCAGCACGCGCCGTGCCATCCGCAACCGGCGGGCGAAGCGTCGTTTTCGCGCGCGACCGCGGGCCACGGGACATCCCGGTCCGGGCACGGCTGTCCTCCGCGCGCGGACGGGGCCGCGCCCCGACAGCGAAATCGGTCGTGATCCCGGAATGCGGCGGGCGTCGATCGCCGCTGGCGCGGCGGAGTTGCCGATCGCCTGCTGCCGGGGATCGGCGAAGGCGATCCGAATCGGTTCCTCGGCGCCAGGCGGAGGTCCGCCGGTCGATCAATCGGCCGGCGGATCCTCGCGAAGTCCTTCGCGGTCGCCGCACCCGTTCCAGCGCACCCACATCGTCGCCGTCCCGCCGTTGGTCTGGTAGGTGGCGCGGAGCGTGCCGTCGACGACGTAGTTCGACGCGCAGGTCGTCTTGTTCAGGACGAGCGGCTCGGTGGTGACGATCGTGACGTGGGTCCGGGTGTGGCCGTTGACCACAAGCGAGCTGGCGACGCCCGCGATCTCCAGCGTCCCCTGGTCGACGGCCGCGCACTTCGTCCAGGTGCCGGTGGGGTGGTAGGTGACGTCCCAGTCGTAGCTGCCGGAGGCGGAGACGGTCGTCGCCCCCATCTCCGAGCGCTCGAACGACTCCAGGGTGTTCACCTCGTTCAGCTGGGGGTCCTCGCCCGGATCCTGGCGGCCGGTCCAGGCTCCGGAGGTGGCGAACGACTCCGACTCCCCGGGACCGAAGGTGGAGATCGACTCGCTGGTGACCTGGTCGAGCGAAACGGCGGGCGAGGCGTACTCGAAGCCGTCGGCGGACTCGTCGCCGTCGACGTACTTTCGCGAGGCGCTGTAGGTGGTGGAGTGGTTTTCCGAGGAGTTGGTGCAGTTCGAATAGTCGTAGGTCGCGTCGACCGGGAAGCAGTCGTCGTCGAGGTCGGTGGTATCCGACCCATCCTGCTCGACGGCGAAGCACGGCGCCTGGAAGAAGCCCCCCTGCGCGCCGGGCGGCTCGAACCCGAGCGGCGCCCCTTCCGCCATCGACGCCAGCACCAGGCTCCCGTCGTCGCTCACCGCTTCGGGGGACGGCGTCTCACCGTCGTCGTCGTCGTCTCCGGGGATCGGGACGTCGTCGTCATCGCCGTTCGCCGCGTCCGGCGGCGTCTCGGCGAGAAAACAGGCGCCCAGCAAGAGCGACAGCAGGACGACGAGTTGATGCTTCCGACACCGACCCATGCCGGGTCCTCCCGCTTGGTCGTCGGTACCATTCTAGCGCGGACCGGTACCGCGGTCCGAGCGTTCGCGCCTCGCCAAGCGCAAGGCGATGCGCACGTCCTCCGAGATTTCGTAATGCGTTCGGGGCGTTCCGTCCGTCGCGCCCGCCCTGCCGTGCGCCTGTGAGGCGAAGGCGTCGGCGGCACGACGATGCCGTTCCTCGTGGACGCGGTCGCCGCTCTCGGCGGCCCGGCGGGCTCGCGCGTCCTCCAGGCTTGCACGCAGAACGTCGATCACGACCCGATACCGCGCCTCCCGGGTGCCCGCGAGCAGCCGGTCGGCGTCCTGGAAACAGCGCTCCGCGTTTTCGATGTCGCCCGATTGCGCGAAGAGGGCGCCCAGGCAGCCCCGATAGTAGGCGCGACTTCGGTCGCTGCCGACGTCGGAGGAGAGTGCCAAGGCTCGGTCGTAGGCCTCCCTTGCCGACTCGACGTTGCCGAGTTCGTGGTGGACCTGCGCGACGCTGGCCTGGAAGATGGCGTGGGCCCACCGATTGCCGACTTCCCGCTGGATCGCCATCGCCTTTTCGTAGAAGAGCAGCGCCTCGTCCAGCGTTCCCTGGTCGTGGAGCAGGTTGCCCATCCGTCCGAGCGTGTTTCCCTCGAGCGCGCGCTCGCCGATCTCGCGGTAGATGGCGAGCGCCTGTTTGAAGGCGGCCAGCGCATCGGAGCTCCGGCCCTGCTGCGCGTGCAGGCGGCCGAGGTTCGCGAGGAGGACCCCTTCCTGTCTCCGATTCCCGACCTTCCGGGCGAGCGAGAGACCCGCCACGAAGTTGGCGCGGCCGATCTCCGGCTGGCCGGTATCGCCCGCCACGATCCCGAGGAAACCGAGCGCCTGCGATTCGACCTGTTCCAACCCGGCCTCTCGCGCGATCCGCGCCGATTCGTCGAGCCGTGCCTGCGCCCCGTCCATGTGGCCGCGTTGGTATTCGACGAAGCCGAGGCGGTCGAGCGCCAGCGCCTCCATCGCGCGGTCCCCCGCCCCCCGCGCCATCGCCAGGGCGCGCTCCAGGTCGGCGGTCGCCTGGTCGGCCTGGCCGCGGAGGCGGTGGGCCCAGCCGCGCAGGCCGAGGACACGGGCGTGGAGACGCGGGTCGACCGGCGAGGCGGCGTCGGCGGCGGCGATCCCCTCGTCGAGGAGGCTCAAGTGGGTGCCGAACGGACCGCGGGTGGAGAGGACCGGGTCGACGGCGACCAGCGCCCGCAGCGCCCGCGTGGCCGAATCCGCCGTGGGAGGCTTCTCGGCGGCGGCGTCGCGCAGCACGGCGAGCAGGTTCTCAAGATCGAGCGCCAGGCGGCGGAGCCTCTCCAGGCCCCCGTGGACCTCGACCCCCTCGGCCCACGCGGTGCCGGCCTCCAGGTAGTGGGCGGCGTGGCGGCGCCGCACGTCGGTTTCCCTCCCCGAATTCCGTAGTTTTTCGGCGGCGTACTCGCGAATGGAGGTGTACATCCCGAAGCGCAGCTCACCGGGGAGGTCGGGGGGCTCCCAGGCGCGGAGCAGCGATCGATCGCGGAGCGCCTGCACCACGTCGAGCGGCCACGGGGAGCCGTCGTGCGCCGACAGGTCGAGCACCGCCTCCGCCGCATCGATCGAGAATCCGCCCTGGAAGACCGAGGCCTGCGCAAACGCGTCCTGCTCCGCGGGGGAGAGCAGCGCCCACGACCAGTCGATGGCGCCGCGCAGCGTCGCCTGCCGGCTGCTCGCATCGCGCCGCGCGCCGACGAGGAGGTCGAAGCGACGCGGGAGCCGCTCCAGGATCTTGGCGGGGGGGAGCACCCCGATCCGCGCCGCCGCCAGCTCGATCGCCAGCGGAATCCCGTCGAGCTGCCGCACGATCTCGGCCACCGCCGCCTCGTCCGCCGGGCCGAGGACGAAGCCCGGCCGGATCGCCGTGGCCCGCTGCACGAACAGCTGGACCGCCTCGGAGTCGGCGACCGCGCCGTCCGACGGGAGCGAAAGGGGGAGGAGCTCGTGCCCGCACTCGCCCGGGAGCTTGAGCCGCTCCTGCGAGCTGACGAGGAACCGTGCCTCCGGCGCGAACTCCCGCCACCGCCCGACGGTCGCCGCCGCGTGGACGACGATCTGCTCGAAGTTGTCGAGCAGCACGAGCACCCGCCCGCGTCCGGCGAGGGCGTGTCCGATCTGCGTCACCAGGTCGTCGCTCGTCTTTCCCGTGGTGAGGCTCAAGCCCAGCGCCCGGCCGACCGCGGCGCACACCCCGTCGAGCGAGCGCGCCTCGGTCAGATCGCAAAACCAGACTCCGCCGCCCTCGCGGGAATAGCCGTCGAGGTGCACCCGTCCGAAGCGCAACGACAACCGCGTCTTGCCGGTCCCGCCCGGACCGAGCAGGGTGACCAGCCGCTCGCCGCGTTCGAACAGCCGCTCCACCGCCTCGAGGTCGGCGGCCCGGCCGACGAAGCCGCTCGTCTCCGGCGGGAGGTTGGTGGTCGGAAGGTCGATCGTCTTGATCGGCGGAAAGGTGCGGCCACGGACCGCCGCCGGGACGAGCTGCACCAGTCGCTCGGGGGTCTCGATGTCCTTCAGCCGGTGTACGCCGAGCGGCGTGGGGGCCGGGTCGCCCAGTTCCGGCAGGCGCTCGCGGATCTCGTTCCACACCCGTTCGCTGACGAGGATCTGGCCGCCATGGGCGGCGGCCGAGATGCGGGCGGCGCGGTTCACCATCGGGCCGTAGTAGTCCATCCGCCCGGAGAGCTCGTTCTCGCGGCACTCCGGTTCACCGGCGTGGATCCCCATCCGCACCCGGAGTCCCCGTCGGATCGGCAGGCCGTCGGGGCCTCGCTCCTCGGCGGCGAGACCGTCCTCCAGGATCTCGGCGGGCCAGTCGGCCGAGAGGAGCGCCGTCTGCGAGGCGAGGCAGAAGCGCGCGGCGGCGAAGGACGAGCGGAACGAGGCCATGAAGGCGTCCCCCTCCGTCTTCACCTCGTATCCGTCGGCCGCGGCGATCGACTCGCGGAGGATCCGGTCGTGGATCGCCAGGGCGCGGCGCATCGACTCCTCCCGCCGTTCCCAGAGCTGCGTCGAGCCCTGCACGTCGGTGAAGACGATCGCCACCGTCCCGGTCGGAGCTGCCCGTTCCACTATCCGAATCGGATCCCTTGGGCGAGGGGGAGGTCGGCTCCCCAGTTGATCGTGTTCGTCTGGCGGCGCATGTAGGCCTTCCAGGCATCGGAGCCGGCCTCGCGCCCGCCGCCCGTCTCCTTCTCGCCGCCGAACGCCCCCCCGATCTCGGCGCCGCTCGTTCCGAGGTTCACGTTGGCGATTCCGCAATCGCTCCCGCCGTGCGAGAGGAACCGTTCCGACAGCCTCACGTCGCGGGTGAAGATCGCCGAGGAGAGCCCCTGGGGCACGTCGTTGTGGATTGCCAAGGCCTCGCCGAAGGAGTCGACGGTGACCAGGTGGAGGATCGGCGCGAACACCTCCTCGCGGAGGATCGGCATCCCCGGCGTCGAGCGGATGAGCGTCGGCTCGACAAAGCTCGTGCCCGCCGGGAATCCGTCGCGAAGGCGGCGGCCGCCGTGCAACACCTCGCCCCCTTGGGCGCGGATCGTCGTGAGCGCGGCCAGCATCGCCTCGGCCGCCGGCTCGTCGACCAGCGGACCCATCGTCACCCCTTCCTGCAGAGGGTCGCCGACCCGCACCTGCGCGTAGGCGGCGCGGAGCTTCTGCGTGAACCGCTCGGCGATCCCGCGCTGCAGCAGCACCCGCCGCGTCGAGGTGCAGCGCTGGCCGGTGGTCCCGACCGCTCCAAAAAGAACGGCGCGCAGCGCGAGGTCGAGGTCGGCGTCGTCCATCACCAGGACGCCGTTGTTCCCTCCCAGTTCCAGCAGTGTCCGGCCGAGGCGGCGTGCGACCGTCTCCGCGACGCGACGCCCCATGGCGGTGCTTCCGGTGGCGCTCACCAGCGGGATCCGCCGGTCCTCGACGAGCGCCGCCCCGACCTCCTCGTCGGTCCCGATCGCCAGCGACATCACCGCCCCGACGCCGTGCGTCTCGAGGACGTTGGCCGCGAGGCGCTGGCAGGCCAGCGCCGTCAGCGGCGCCTTGCGGGACGGCTTCCAGACCATCGCGTCCCCGCAGACCGCCGCGATCATCGCGTTCCAGGCCCACACCGCGGCCGGGAAGTTGAAGGCGGTGACGATCCCGACCACGCCCAGCGGGTGCCACTGTTCATACATCCGGTGCCGGGCCCGCTCGCTGTGCATCGTCAGGCCGTAGAGCTGGCGCGACAGTCCGACCGCGAAGTCGGCGATGTCGATCACCTCCTGCACCTCGCCTTCGCCTTCGGCGCGGATCTTCCCCATCTCCATCGAGATCAGGCGCCCGAGCGGAGCCTTCGCCCGCCGGAAGGCGTCGCCGATCTCGCGCACGATCTCGCCGCGGCGCGGCGCCGGCACGTCGCGCCAGCGGAGGAACGCCTCGTTCGCCGCCACCACCGTCGTCTCGTAGTCGGCGCGCGTCGCCTGGCGGACGGCGGCAATGGATCGTCCGGTCGAGGGGTTGATGCTGGGGAGGAGGGGACCGGCGGTGGAAAGCCATCGACCGGCGTAGGCGCCGGGGTTTTCGGGGGCGATCCCCAGCTCGCGGAGGAGGGATTGGTCGTCGGACGGCATGCGCGAAGGATACTACCGGGGGCGGGACCGGCAGCGGGACCGCTGACGGTAGAGAGAATTGAAAATTGGAAATTGGAAATTGAAAACCGACAACGGAAGCACATTGTCGGTTTTCAATTTCCAATTTCCCATTTCCAATCTTCCGGCGTCCGCGCACCCGAACTCGGGTCCGCTGCCGGTCCCGACACCGGTCCCGCACCCGGCTGTCGTCCTCGGGAATACACTCCGTCCGTGCGGAGAGTGCTACTTCTCGGCCTTCTTCTTTTCGCAGGTTGCCTTCCGCGACAAACTCGCCCCCCGGTCACGCGTCCCGAGGAGGCGCTCCGTCCGGCGGAAGCCTGGCGCGAGATCGTCGACGACGCCGACCTGGCGTCGCTCCGGGAGGCGATCGGGCACAGCCTGGCCTGGCTCGATGGGGAGCCGCCCGAGCGGGCGATGGCCTTCGGATCGCGGACGGTCACGCACCGGGAACTGGCGGTATCGCTGCGCCGGGCGATGTCGCTGTTGTCCGACGATCCCCCGCCGCGCGAGATCGCGCGGCGGTTCGCGCGGGAGTTCGACCTGCTGGAGGCGGCCGGCGGCGCGGACGCCGCGATGCTCGTCACCGGTTACTTCGAGCCGATCCTCGACGCCTCGCCGGTTCGGGTGGAAGGGTTCGAGGTGCCGATCTACGGGCGGCCACCGGACCTGGTCGAGGCGCCGCTCGATCGGTTCGGGAGTCGTTTCGCCGGCGAGCGCCTCTTCGGACGCCTCGAGGGGACGCGTCTGGTCCCCTACTGGACCCGGGCCGAGATCGCCGCCGGCAAGTCGGGCCTCCAGGGTTGCGAGATCGCCTGGGCCCGCGACCCGGTCGAGCTGTTCTTCGTCGAGGTGCAGGGGAGCGCCACGCTCGCCTTCCGGGACGGAACCGAACGGCGGATCGGATACGCCGCGAGCAACGGCCACCCCTACGTGAGCATCGGGAAGCTCCTGATCGACGAGGGACGGATCGCCCGCGAGGCGATGTCGCTGCAGGCGCTTCGCGCCTGGCTTGGCAGCCATCCCGAGGAGCGGCGCCGCGTGCTCGACTCCAATCCGTCCACCGTCTTCTTCCGGACGCTCGAGGGACCGCCGGTGGGAAGTCTCGGCGTGCCGGTCACCGCCGGCCGGTCGATCGCCACCGACCACCGGCTCTTTCCGCGCGGCGCGTTGGCCTTCCTCGTGACGGAGCGTCCGGTCGAACGGAACGCCGGGGCGATCGGCTGGGAGAGGCTGTCGCGTTTCGTGTTGAACCAGGACACCGGCGGCGCGATCCGGGGGGCGGGTCGCGTCGACCTGTTCTGGGGACGCGGCGCCGGCGCGGAGCTTTGCGCCGGGCACATGAAGCAGCCGGGACGCCTGTTCTTCCTCGTCCCCAAGCCGTCGCGCCCGTAGCCGCTACCGCGCCGCCGAGAGTCCCCATCGAATGCGCAACGCGTCCTCCACGCGCCCGAAGAGCAGGCGCTCGACCGCGAGCCCCAAGCCGACGATCACCACCATCACCGCCATCACCAGCGCCATGTCGTGGAGCTCACGCCCCATCGCCAGCATCTGTCCCAGTCCCCCGTTGACGTAGAGGAGCTCGGCGGCCATCAGCGAACGCCACGCGAACGACCAGCCGAGCTTCGCGCCGGTGACGATCTGGGGGAGGGCGGCGGGAAAGACGACGGTCCGGTAGAGCGCCAGCCCCTTGGCCCCCATCGACCGGGCCGCGCGCACGTAGAGCGGCGGCAGGTTGCGCACCCCGCTGTCGGCCGAGGTGGCGATCGACAGCACCGATCCCATGAAGACGACGAAGAAGATCGCCGCTTCGGAGAGACCGAACCACAGCAGCGCCAGGGGGAGCCAGCAGATCGATGGCAGCGCCTGGAGCCCCAGCAGCACGTAGCCGAGCGTCGCGCGCATCGATTCGCTGCGCGCCAACCCCGTTCCCAGCGCGATCCCGGCGACGAAGGAGACGGCGTACCCGAGCGCCAGCCGCTTGAGAGAGATGCCGACGGCGATCGGCAGGCGGCCGTTTGCGATCGTGGCGCCGATCGCCTTCGTCACCTCCCACGGCGAAGGGAGGAGCAGCGGATCCCAGAGCTTCATCATCGCCAGCGCCTGCCATGCGACGGCGATCGCTCCGAGGAACAGGACCGCGAAGCGTCCGTCGGAGGGCCGGCCGTCGTTCATGGCGGCGCCGTCCGGATCGACTCGAGCTCGCCGGGAGGGACGACGATCCCCGACACGTCGGCCCGCGGCAGGTATCCGATCCGGCGGGCCATCCGCGCGGTGACGGCCAGCGCGTCGGGCATCGGGTCGTCGACGAACGCCAGTCGCTTCCAGGAGGCGTCGAGGGTACCGGTCCGGAGCGGCTTCCCCAGGTACCGCTCCAGCTGCCGGTTGACGAGGGACTTGGCGTCGGACGGATGCGCACGGATCCAGGCGACGATCCGCCGGTTGGCGGCGACGGCCGCGGCGACCTCGCGCGGGTGGCGGACGATCGCCTCGTCCGAGCCGATCAGGAGCGTGGTGGGGAACCGGCCGTCCGGCCAGAGGCGCCGTTCGTCGAGAAACAGGCGTCCGCTGGCCTCCTCCACCAGCCGCTGCGCCCACGGTTCCGGAACCCAGGCGCCGTCGATCTCCCCGGCGCGCATCGTCGACAGGATCTCGCTGTTGGGGAGCGGCAACACGACGACGTCGCCGCCGCCGTCGCGCGGTGCGAGCCCGTTCTGCCAGAGATACTCGCGCAGCGCGATGTCCTGGGTATTGCCGATCTGGGGCACGGCGAGTCGGAGCCCGGCGAGGTCGGCGGCGTCGTCGATCGGGAGATTCGCCCGGATCACCAGCCCCGCGCCCCGGCCGGCGCCCCCGGCCAGGATGCGCACCCGGCCCTTCGTCCGGACGAAGGCGTTGATCGCCGGCCCCGGTCCACCGTAGGTGAGGTCGATGTTCCCCGCCAGCATCGCCTCCACCGCGCTCGTGCCGGCGTGGAACGGCACCAGTCGGACCGCGCGTCCCTCCGGGCTGGTGTAGGACCGGCGCGCCTCCCCGACCAGCGGTACGGCGTGCGTGAGGTTGGGAAGGAAGCCGATCCGCATCTCGTCGCGCGCCTCCCGGGCGCAGCCGGCGAGGAGGAGCAGGGCGAGCGCCCGGAAGGGCGCACGAATCGGCGTTGAAGATGCCTGCCCGGATCCCATCTTCCTCCGACGGTGCCGGTGTTCGGATGGGGCTCCGGCGTCCGATCGCAATGCGGGGCGTCGACGTCGAGGTCCGTCGGATCCACAAGCGCTTCCTCTCCCGCTCGGGGGAGTCGGTGGCGCTCCGCGACGTCTCCCTCTCGCTCGAGGCCGGCGAATTCGGTGCGCTGGTGGGACCGAGCGGATGCGGAAAGACGACACTCCTCAACCTGATCGCCGGCCTCGAGTCGCCGGACGGCGGCGAAATCCGCGTCGACGGCCGCGTCGTCCAGGGACCCGGCCCGGACCGCACCGTCATCTTCCAGGAGGCGGCGCTCTTCCCCTGGCTCACCGTCTGGGCCAACGTCGAATACGGGCTCCGCATCCAGGGGGTCAATCGCGAAGAGCGGCGGGAGCGGGTGGAGAACGTCCTCCGCGCCGTGCAGCTCTCGCGCTACGGCGACGCGCTGGTGCACGAGCTGTCGGGAGGGATGCGCCAGCGGATCGCGTTGGCGAGGGCGCTGGTGCTCGAGCCGGCGGTGCTCCTAATGGACGAACCGTTCGCATCGCTCGACCTGCGCACCCGGGAGCTGCTGGAGCGGGAAGTGGAGGCGATGTGGATGCAGGACCGGCAGACGGTCGTCTTCGTCTCCCATCACCTGAAGGCGGCCGTCCTCCTCGCCGACCGGATCTTCGCGTTCGGGGCGCGCCCCGGCCGAATCGTCCGCGAGGTTCGCGTCCCGCTCCCCCGCCCCCGCTTCCCCGACTGGCCCGCCGTCCGCCAACTCACGCAGGAGCTGCGCGACACGCTGAAGGCCGAGGTCGACCGCACCACGGTGCTCGAGCTCCGGGAGCTGGAGGAGTCGACGACGCCGGACGCGCCGTGAGAGACCGGTCTACGGTGCGGGTCGCAGAGGCGTGAACGTCAACGGGTAATGAAACGTCCGGAGGCAGTCGTTCGGCGCGTCCTCCAGGCATTCGATTGCCGGCAGCGAGACGCTCTCGAAGATTCGACGGATGCACTCCTCCATCGTCTTGTCCCTCAGCGTGCTGCTCTTGACCTGCGATTCGGTCGTGGAACCCTTGGGATCGACGCGGAAGGTGATGACGATCTTTCCGGAGAGGAGCGGCTTCCGCTCGAGCGCCGACTCGTAGCAGTCCTGGATCCGCGACTGTTCTGCGCGAACGGCCTCGTCCAGCGCGCTCCGGTCCGGGCTTCCCGCCGACGCGGCACCGGAAGGGAGAAGAATGACGATCGAGAGCAGACGGCCGGCGGGGAGGACCCGCCGTGCTCCGTTGTGACGACCCATCACCCATGAAACGCGCGACAGAGCGTCGGGTCACGGGCCGACGCGTCGCCGCGATCGTGCGGCCACCTCTTCTACGTCCCGCGGGCGGACGCGCGGCTACCCGAGCTCCGGGTAGAGCGGAAACTTCGCGCAGAGGGCCAGCACCTCTTCCCGCACCCGGTTCGCGCGCGCGGTGTCGGCGATGTCGCTCAGGATGTCGGCGATCCACTCCCCGATCTTGCGGAACTCCGTCTCCCCGAGGCCACGGGTGGTCATCGCCGGCGATCCCAGGCGCAGGCCGGAGGTGACGAACGGAGAGCGGGTCTCGCCGGGGACGGTGTTCTTGTTCACGGTGATGTGGGCCAGGCCCAGCGCCGCCTCGGCATCCTTCCCCGAGATCCCGGTCGGCGTGAGGTCGACCAGCATCAGGTGGTTGTCGGTGCCGCCCGAGACGAGCGTGAACCCCTTGGAGAGAAGGGAGTCGGCGAGCGCGCGGGCGTTGGCGATCACCCGCGCGGAGTAGTCGCGGAACGACGGCTGCAGCGCCTCCCCGAACGCCACCGCCTTGGCGGCGATCACGTGTTCCAGCGGTCCGCCCTGGAACCCGGGGAAGACCTGGCTGTTCATCGCCTTCTCGTGGTCGGCGCGGGCGAGGAGCAGCCCTCCGCGTGGACCGCGCAGCGTCTTGTGGGTGGTGGTCGAGACGATCTCGCAATGCGGGACCGGCGTCGGGTAGTGGCCGGTGGCGACCAGACCCGCCACGTGGGCGATGTCGGCGAACAGCTTGGCTCCGACCTCGTCGGCGATCCGGCGGAAGGCGGCGAAGTCGAGCGTCCGGGGATAGGCGGAGAAGCCGGCGACGATCAGCCTGGGCCGATGTTCGGCGGCAAGCCGCCGCACTTGGTCGTAGTCGATCGTCCCCGTCTTCTCGTCGACGCCGTAGGCGACCACCTTGAAGAGCCGCCCGCTGAAGTTGGCGGGCGAACCGTGGGTCAGGTGGCCGCCGTGCGACAGGTTCATCCCCAGGATCGTGTCGCCGGGGCTCAAGCCCAGGGCGAAGTAGGCGGCGAGGTTCGCCGACGCGCCGGAGTGGGGCTGGACGTTGGCGCCGTCGGCCTGGAACAGCTTCTTGGCGCGGTCGATCGCCAGCTGCTCCACCTGGTCGACGTATTCGCAGCCGCCGTAGTAGCGCTTTCCGGGGAGCCCCTCGGCGTACTTGTTGGTGAGGGCCGAGCCCAACGCCGAAAGCACTGCCGGGGAGACGAAGTTCTCCGACGCGATCAGCTCCAGGTGTTCGCGCTGCCGCTTCGTCTCGCGGCGGATCGCGTCGTGGACCGCGGGGTCGGCCCGCTCCAGCGGGTTCATCGGCGAAGGCGGCGCGGCGCTCGGCATCAACGGACCTCCACGGTCGGCATCACGGCGAAGACCTTGGGCGTGGAGAGATCGCGCTCGACGCCGTCGAGCAGCGCCTCGATCTCGGGGACCGCCGCGCTCGCCCCGCCCATCCCCTCCAGCAGCGCCTCGAGGAACGGCTTCTCCTTGGGGAAGACGACCAGCGAGACCTCCGCCGACTCCGGGATCCCGGCCTTCTGCTTCGCGATCGACAAGGCGGTGGCGAAGCCCCCCAGCTCGTCGACGAGCTTGCGCTCCTTCGCCTGGCTGCCGGTCCAGACCCGGCCGTGCGCCACTTTTTCCGCCTCGTCGAAGCTCATTCCGCGGGACTTCGCGACGTGGTCGACGAAGCTCTCGTAGACGGCGGTCATCCACTCGTTCATCAGCGCGAGCTGGTGCGAGTCCAGCGAATGGACCGGCGAGAAGAGGTCGGCGTTCTGGCCGACCTTCACCCCGTCGACGTTCGCCCCGATCCACTCGTAGAAGCCCCGCAGGTTGAACTTGCCAAAGACCACACCGATCGATCCGGTGAGCGTCGACGGCTGGGCGACGATGGCGTCGGCGTCCATCGAGATCCAGTAGCCCCCGGAGCCGGCGACGCCGCTCATCGAGACCACGAAGGGCTTCTTGGCCTTCGCCCGCTCGATCTCCCGCCGGATGAAGTCCGATCCGACGGCCGAGCCGCCGGGGCTCTCCACCCGCATGACGATCGCCTCGATCGACGCGTCCTCCGCGGCGTCGTGGATCGCTTCCGCCAGGTCGGGTCCCGAGATCCCGCTCCCGCCGAACAGCGATTGCGAACCGGGGGCCGAACTGATCGGGCCGGTGGCGTAGACGACCGCCACCTTCTTCCCGCGCGGGACGACGGCGCGCTTGGAAGCGAGGTAGCGCTGCCCGGTGATCACGCGCCGCTCCGTTCCGGGGCTGCCTGTCCGGAGAGAATCGATCACCTCGTCGAGGTAGCCGGTGCCGTCGAGCAGCTTCGCGTCGGCCGCCTCCTTCGCCGTCTGGCCCCCCTCCTCCAAGAGCCGGGCGAGCCGTTCCCGGTCGATCCCGCGGCGCGAGGCGACGGTGTCGAGGAAGCGGTGGTGGTATTCGGTCAGCACCGAGGTCAACCACTCCCGGAACGCCGGCGACATCTCCTTGCGCGAGAACGGCTCGCCGGCGCTCTTGTACTCCTTGTAGAGGATGAACTGCGGCTCGATGCGGAGCTTCTCCAGCGTTCCGCGCCAGAAGGCGACCTCGCCGGTCAGTCCGTTGAGGAGGAAGCCGGCCTCGGGGTTGGCGACGATGCGGTCGGCGCTGGTCGCGACCAGGTATGGCTTCTCCTCGATGAAATCGCCGTAGAGGAAGGCGGCCACCGGCTTCCCGCCGGTCTTGAACTCCGCGACGAGCTCCTGCACCTCCTCCAGCACGCCGAACGAGCTCTCGATCGGACCGATCTCGAGCAGGAGCCCGGCGACGCGCGCGTCGTCCTTCGACAGGCGGACCAGCCGTCTCAGGTCGTGGAGAGACAGCGGCCGGGCGGCCGCGGCGAGCTTCGCCAGCGGATCGGTGGAGGGGCCCTCGGCGATCTCGCCGTCGATCCGCACCGAGATCACCGTTCCCCGCTCGACCGTCGGCGCGGTGGCGGCGAGGTAGACGCAGAACAGGAGCGGGACCCCGACGAAGATCCCCACCGCCGCGACGATCAGGACCGCGATCCACCCGGCGCGGCGGCGCGGGGCGGAGGCGGGACTCGGCGGCGACGGGCCAGCGGCGACCATGCTCGGTCGGCTCCTAGAGGTCCGGATCGCGATCGGTGGCGGGCCGCTTCCCGGGAGGCGGCGCGAGCGGGATCTCCGCCTTGGCGTCGGGCAGCCCGACCGGCTTCGCGATCTCCGGGCGGCCGCCGGTCTCGCGCCGTAGCCGGTCGATCCGTTGCCGCACTTCGTAGAGATCGGTCGCGTTGGGCTTCAGCTCGAGGTAGCGCTGGTAGGCGAGCACCGCCTCCTCCTTGAGGCCGTAGAACTCGTCGATCAGGCCGATCTTGAGGTGCGCGTCGGCGAGCTTCGGGTCGAGCTTGACCGCCGTCGAATACTCCTGGAACGCGGCGGCCACGTTTCCGTCGGCGAAGAACTTCGCCCCGCGGCGCGCGTGCCCGACCGGATCGAGCCGCACCGGCTCCACCGCCTCGGCCAACGTCACCGACCGCTCGCCGACCTCCTTTCGCGCCTCCTCCAGCTTGGCCCGAAGGTCGGCCAGCTCGGCCTCCGTCGTCGGATCGACGGTCGGCGCCTGGGCGGCGGTCTCCTCCAGCGCGGTCAGGCGCTTGGCCAGCTCCTGTTTCGCGAGCATCGCCGCCGACAGCTCGTCCTGCGCCTTGCGGACCCGTTCCGCCTGCGCGGTCGAGGTCGTCCACTGCACGTAGGCCGCGACGGCCGTCACCATCAGGGCGACGATCCCGGCGGCGCGCAGGACGCGAGGGCGGACGTATCGCCGCTCCAGCGTCTTGGCGAGCGCCGCGCCCCGCTCGCGGTCGGCCGGGAGGTACTCGACCCCGAGGACGCACGCGCCCCCCGGGCTCTTCCCCAGGTCCTTCGCCCAGCGGCAGGTTCCGTTCAGCACCGTTTCGGTCGTGCCGACGGTGATCGACATCTCGAGCTTCAGGTTCGCCGCCGGGTCGCGCAGCCTGGCCACCAGCTCTTCCGGCATCGACTCGACGTGGATGCGCAGCCCCGTCTCGCTGGCGTCGAGCGCGTGACCGGTGCGCGGCTGCGACTCGAGACGGGCGCCGTCGGGCTTGACCAGGTGGAAACGGAAAGGGAGCTTCGCCGGGAATCGTTGTGCGAGGAGGTCGTCCGCAGGCATGCCGGGATTCGAGCACAGCGCCCCCGCGCCGTCTACCGCGCGGCCGGGCCGTCGAACGGTTCAAGGCCCGTTGGCGATCTGCGCCCACTCCTCGGGGGAGATCCCGGCGGCGTACGGGGAGTCGATCCCCAAGTTCCGGACCGAATCCAGGATCTCCGTCGCGAGCTGATCGAGGAACCCCAGGTCCTGGACGTCGGTCGACGCGCCGAAGAGCTGGTAGGTGAGGATCGATCGCGCCTCCCCCGGCGCGAGCGAGAGGTCGTACTCCGAGGACCAGCCGTCGGCCCCCACGATCGAACCGATGCGGTCGTAGGCGCCCGGAAGCATCGCCACGCTCGGATGGGCCCCCGGACCGCCGTCGAAGGAGAGGAAGATCTCGCCGTCGGTCGCGTACTGCCCCGAGCCGCCGCTGCCGAGCTCCCCTTCGAGTCGCACGGTCACCGCGCGCGTCGTTCCTCCGGCGTTCTCGATCGTCTCCAGCGAACGGAGCCAGTAGCCGTCGGAATACGGGGCGTAGACCGAACGCGAGACGAGGAGGCCGTCGACCGAACGCGGACCGAAGGTCGCCTCCCGCGGAACGCGGACGTACTCGCCGGTCCAGCCCGCGCCGGGATCCCGGGGGTCGACCTCGCAGCCGGGATCGTCGAACAGCTCGGTCGCGTCGAACAGCTCGAGGCTCAAGCCGTCGAGGTAGAGCCCGGCGCGGCCTTCGTCGACCGATCCTTCGTACCCCCCGCCGATCGCTTCGAACCGGATCCGCGCCGTCTTCCCCGCCAGCGCCTGCGCCGTGAGGCCGATCGATCGCGGGGAGAAACCGCCGCCGTCGGCGATCGTGCCGGCGCTGGCGATCGAAAAGACGACGACCGCGGGGGCGCCGTCGGTGAGGTTTTGGACGCTGGCGCGGACGGCGGTGGTGGAACCCGCCGGCTCGAGCGCGTAGCGGTCGGACCAGGAGAGGGTGAGGCCCGACGTCGCCGATGCCGGAACCGTCACGTCCTGATACATCGACGCGCGCCCGATCGGGCGGAGATGGCAGCTCGACGACCCCGCGTCGACCACCCCGAGCCAGGCGCCGGATGTCTCCTGCCGCAGGGATGGGATCACCTCGAACGGCGCTCCGAAGACGGGGACACCGCCGCCGGCGCACCCGAACGAGGAGTCGGCCGACAGCGGATCGAGGATCAACCGCGAGGCGCCGTCGAACTGCCCTGCCCCGCCATCGCGGACGCTGCCGTCGCACGGGTCGACGTCCCAGGTGTGGAGCAGATCTCGGTCGGGATCGAAGGTGCCGTCGGTCCAGGCGGCGTCGGTGACGAGGAAGCTGACGCCGCCGGCCGTGGCGGTCGCCGTCGACGCGGGGATCGTCGTCGAAAGCCCCTGAGATTCGGCTCGTATCGTGGTGTAGCCCGGACCGGCGAAGCGAACCATTGCCGTCTGCGAGGAGGTGTCGACGTAGGCGACCGAAGGGTCGAAGGAGGTCCACGAGACGGCGGTTGCCGGTTCCGTTCCGGCGTCCCCGAGGAGCGTGGCCGAGATCGAGGTCGAGGTCCCGGCCAGGCCGATCAGCCGGTCCCGGTTCAGGAGCAGCTCGCTCCCGTTCGTCCGGAAGGAGAAGCCGACGTCGCGGTCAAGGATCTCGCCGCGGGTGCCGGCGATCCCTTTTCGGACGGTCACGTCGACCGTTACCAGCCGCTTCACCTGCTGCGAGGCGGTGAAGCGCAGGATACGGCCACTCCCCGTCACCTCGACCGTCCCCGTCACCGGGCCGTCGGGGGAGACGACCGAGATCTTCGACGTGCCGACGAACGCCGGATCGAGTCGATCGTCGAAGGTCACCTCCACCACGAGGTCGGGCGGAACGGCGATCGCGCCATCCGGGGGAACGGTCGAGACGACGCCCAGGTGCTCGTCGTAGGGGTTTCGTTTGCAGGCGGCGAGGCCGACCGCAAGCGCGCCGACCGCGAGGATCGCCAATGCGGCACGGCGCGACGGACGATGCAGGGGGTCGGCGGCGCGCACGCTCACCAGTTCACCACCGTCGCCCACTCCTCCTCGGTCAAGCCGGCGGCGTAGGGGGAGTCGAGGCCGAGGAGCAGGATCGAATCACGGATCTGTTCCGCGCGCGTCTCCAGGAGCGGCAGGTCGGCCGCGTCGTTCGAGTCGC
The DNA here is from genome assembly GCA_964372275.1 of uncultured bacterium. Classification (GTDB taxonomy): domain Bacteria; phylum CAYJRR01; class CAYJRR01; order CAYJRR01; family CAYJRR01; genus CAYJRR01. The sequence goes on along the minus strand of CAYJRR010000001.1, from coordinate 89,416 downwards.
CGATCACGTGGATGGCGAGGATCGACTTCGCCTGCCCGGGCCCCAGCGTCAGGTCGTACTCCGCCGCCCATTCGCCGGGGCTGGCGACGTCGATCCGCGAGGGTGCCCCGGGGATCATCGCCACCATCGGATCGGGATTCGCCCCGGCCGGCGGGTGCAGCGCCGGGTTGAAATCGTCGACGTTGAACTGGATCGTACCGCTGGTGGAGACGATCCCCGAGCCGTCGCTCCCCAGGTCCCCTTCCATCCGCAGGGTGAAGGTGGCGGCGATCCCCGCCGGATTGGTGACGGTGTCGAGGTAGCGGATCCAATCGCCACCGGCGGCGGGGGCGTGGACCGATCGCGTCATCCGCAGGCTCGTCCCGACGGTGACCGGCCCGAAGTTCACCTCGCGGGAGACGAGGAGCTGCTGCCCGGTCCAGTCGTCGAGGTCCTGCTCACATCCGCCGTTGTCGACGTGGTCGACGAGCAGCTGGTCGATCAGCTTCACCGAGTCGACGAAGACACCGGACGTGGGGGCCTCGGAATGCTCGGCCCCTTCGTAACCGCCGCCGAAGGCTTCGAACGTGAGCCGCACCGTCTTCCCCGCGAGCGCGGCGGCGTCGAGCGGGAACGACCGCGGATCGAACACCCCCGCCACGTCGCTGGCCATCACCCCGTCGGTGCTCGCCACCGCGTAGACGATGGCCGGCGCGGTCGCGTCGGTGAGGTTCTCGACCGTCACCCGGTACCACGCGCTCTCGGTGGCGTAGTCGGGCACGGCGTTGACGTCGTCCAGCAGGTAGACGTAGTCGGCCCAGCTCAACGTGAGAGCCGTGGCGTTCGAAGGGATGGCGATTGCCTGGTGCATCGAAACCCGGCCGATCGGGCGCAGGTGGCAGGAGGAGGTCCCTTCGCCGACGTATCCGTTCCAGTCGCCGACCGTTTCGAGCCTGAGCGTGGGGAGGACGGCGAGCGGCTCGCCGAACGAGATCGACTCCGGCGGCAGGCAGGGGAAGGCGACCGCGGAGGTCAGCGGGTCGATCACCGGGACCCAGGTCGGCCCGTCGAACTCGTCGGCGCCGCCGTCGGTGATCGATCCGTCGCAGCGCAGGTCCCAGGTCTTGGGGAGCTCCCGGTAGGGATCGACCGTCTTGTCGGTCCAGGTGGAGTCGGTGCCAAGGTAGAGGATCCCGCCGCCGGTAGTGGTGGCGGCGGCCACCGGGATCGACGCCTCGAAGCCGTACCCCTCCGCGGTGACGGTGGTCGTCCCCACGCCGACGAAGACGATCGTCCCGGCGCTCGACCCGGCCACCGTGGCGACGGTCGCGTCGGCGCTGCTCCAGGTGACCTCGTCGACCGTCTCCAGACCGGCATCGCCCCGCATCTTCGCCTGCACGACCCGCTCCGTTCCGATCAGCCCCTCTGCGCTGGCGCGGTCGAGCACCAGCTCCAGGCCGAGAGTACGAAACGAATAGTCGTAGTCCCGCGCCATGCGCTGCCCCTTCGCGCCGCGAAGGCGACCGTCGACCGAGACCGACACCGGCACGAACCGGCCCACCGGAGTGTCGGCGACGAACCGCAGCGCCGTGTCCCCGTCGGTGAGCGAGATCTCCCCTTCGACGGCGCCCTCCGGCGTCGAGACCTCGATCGAGCCGGGCCCGACGCTCTCCGGATCGAGCGCTGCGCTCATCGTCACCACCAGCGTCAGGTCCGGATCGACCTCCTCCGACCCGGCGTCGGGGGAGAGGTCGACCACGTAGAGGCTGCTCCGGGAGGAGGAGCCGTCGCGATCGCAGGCGCCGCCGGCGAGGGCGATCATCGCGAGGAGCGCACGGGGCCGTCGGCGGCAGCGCATCCCCCTCATCCTACCAGCGCCGAATGTGTCGCGGACACGTTCCCTTCCGGGCACGTTCCGGCTCCGACTCCGACTCCCTTCCCCTCCACGGAAAGGGAAGGGAGTCGGAGCCGGAACCGGAAGGGATCCGGAACGGAACGAGGACGGAAGGGACTTTCGTGGCCCCGCGAGGCGGGGCCCATGCGCCTACGCGGTGCTAGCAGCCCGAGCCGGTGCGCTGACTGTCCAGCTGCCGCAACTTGTCGACGCGCCGCTCGTGGCGCCCCCCCTCGAACTCGGTGCCGAGGAAGGCGGCGACGAGCTCGCCGGCGAGACCCTCTCCGACGACGCGCTCGCCGAAGCACAGGACGTTGGCGTCGTTGTGGGCCCGCGCCATCTTGGCGGAAAAGGTGTCGGAGACGCAGGCCGCGCGCACGCCGGGTACCTTGTTGGCGGCGATCGCCATGCCGATCCCGGTGCCGCAGATGAGGATGCCGCGCGCGAACTCCCCTTCGCCGACCCGTCGCGCGAGTCCCGCCGCGATGTCCGGGTAGTCGACCGGGTCGGCGCTGTTCGTCCCGGCGTCGATCACCTCGAACCCCAGCTTCTCGATCCGCGGGATCACCGCCGACTTGAGCTGGAAGCCGCCGTGGTCGGAGCCGACCACCACCTTCATCGCGCTACCCCTCGAACCGCCGGACGGCGATCGTGGCGTTGGTCCCGCCGAACCCGAACGAGTTCGAAAGCGCCACGCGCACCCGCTTCTCGCGCGCCGTCTTGGGGACGTAGTCGAGATCGCAGCGCGGGTCGGGCGTGTCGAGGTTGATCGTCGGAGGGACGATCCCGTGGTGCACGGAAAGCAGCGTGATCACCGCCTCGATCCCGCCCGCCGCTCCGAGCGCGTGGCCGGTCATCGACTTGGTCGAAGAGATCCACAGCTTCCGGGCGAGGTCGCCGAAGGTCGCCTTGATCGCCATCGTCTCGTACCAGTCGTTCAGCTCGGTCGAGGTACCGTGGGCGTTGACGTAGTCGACCGTGGCGAGGTCGATCCCTCGCGTCGCCATCTGCATGCAGCGCCGCGCGCCTTCCCCTTCCGGGGCGGGGGCGGTGATGTGGTTCGCGTCGGCCGTCAATCCGTAGCCCACCATCTCGCCGTAGATCCGCGCGCCCCGCCGTTTGGCGCGCTCCAGCTCCTCCAGCACCACCACGCCGGCCCCTTCGGCCAGCACGAACCCGGTGCGGTCGGCGTCGAACGGGCGGGAGGCCTCGGCCGGCGATTCGTTGCGCGTGGAGAGCGCCTTCATCGAGTTGAAGCCGCCCACGGCCAGCGGACAGACGGTCGACTCCGTCCCGCCGGCGAAGATCACGTCGGCGTCATCGCGCTGGATGGTGCGGTAGGCCTCGCCGATCGAGTGCGTCCCGGTGGCGCAGGCCGAGACCGGCGAGTAGTTGGGACCCTTGGCGCCGAAGCGGATCGAGACGTAACCCGGCGCGAGATTGGCGATCGCCTTGGGCACGAAGAAGGCGGAGATCCGGTTCGGACCCTTGTCGATGAAGGTCTGGTAGGTCTCCTCGATCGCCGGCAGTCCGCCCAGGCCGGCGCCGACGATCACCCCGACGCGGTCCGGATCGGCGAGCGGCACCGTGAGGTGCGCGTCCTCGAGCGCCTGCTGAGCGGCGGCGACGGTGTACTGGATGAAGAGGTCCATCTTCTTGACCTCTTTCTTCTCGATGTACCGCTCCGGATCGAACCCCTTCACCTCTCCGGCGAAGCGGGTCTCGAATCGCGATGCGTCGAAGCGGGTGATCGGCGCGATCCCGGACCTGCCGGCGATCAGCCCCTCCCACGTCGAGCGGACGTCGTTCCCCAAGGGGGAGACGCACCCGAGACCGGTGATGACGACCCTGCGCATGCCTTTCTCTCGCCCCGGCCCGGGCGGCCGGCTCTCAAGCGCCGGCCTGGAAGAGCGTCCCGGGACCTCTACTGCCTCTCTTGGATGTAGTTGATCGCATCCCGGACCGTCTGGATCTTCTCCGCGTCCTCGTCCGGGATCTCGATCTCGAAGTTCTCCTCCATCGCCATCACCAGCTCGACGATGTCCAGGCTGTCGGCTCCGAGATCGTCGATGAAGTGCTTCTCCGGGGCGACCTCCTCCTCCGAGATGCCCAGCTGCTCGCACACGATCTCTTTCACCTTCTCTTCGACCGACGCCATAGAAGCCGCTCCTCCTGGAAAGTTCAACCGCGGGCAAAGGCCTTTCGCGCTCGAAACGTCGCGGCATGAAAACCCCGCCCTCGAAGGTCTGTCAACGTTCCGCTAGACGTACATCCCTCCGTTGACGCGCAGCACCTGGCCCGTCACGTAGGCGGCCCCGTCCGAACAGAGGTAGGAGACCGCCGCCGCCACGTCGTCGGCGCTGCCGATGCGTCCGAGCGGGATCCGGGTCGCGAGGTCGGCCCGGACCTTCTCGGGCAGGCTGTCGGTCATCTCCGTGGCGATAAACCCCGGCGCGACGGCGTTGACGGTGATCCCCCGGCTCGCCACTTCCAGCGCCAGCGCGCGGGTCAGCCCCAGGATCCCCGCCTTGCTGGCGGCGTAGGTCGTCTGCCCGGCGTTGCCCGCCTCGCCGACGACCGACGAGATGTTGACGATGCGGCCCCCCGCCGTCTTCGACTTGAGCATCACCTTGACCGCCGCCTTGGAGCAGGCCCACGTTCCGCGCAGGTTGGTGTCGATCACCTGGTCCCACTCCTCGACCTTGGCGCGCAGGATCAGGTTGTCCTTCGAGATCCCGGCGTTGTTCACCAGGATGTCGAGGCGTCCGCCCTGGGCTTCGGCGATCCGCGCGATTCCGTCGGAGGCGGCGGACGCGTCTGCGATGTCGATCCGTTCCGCGCGCGCCTTTCCTCCCGCCGATTCGATCTCGCCGACCGTCTCGGCGGCCGCCTTCTCGTTCCCGCCGTAGACGACCACCACCGACGCCCCGTCGGCCGCCAGGCGCTTGGAGATCGCGCGCCCGATCCCGCGCCCGCCGCCCGTCACGACTGCGACCCGTCCTTCCAATCCCATGTCAGTCCCCGCTTTCCGCCTTCAACGTCCCACCGTCGAACCGTCCCAGCTGCGTGATCATCTGCGCGTTTGCACCCGACTCCACCATTCTCCGGGCGGCGAGGAGCGCGTTCTTGATCGCCTTCGCCGAGCTGCGCCCGTGCGCGATCAATCCGCTGCCTGCGATCCCGAGCAGCGGGGCGGCGCCGTACTCGTCGTAGTCGGCCTTGGCCCGCACCGCCCGGAAGGCGGGGGCGGCGAGCCACGCCCCGAGGGTGGCCAGGGGCCGCGAGACGATCTCGCTCTTCAGCATCGCGAAGACCGTCTCCGACACCGCCTCGATCGTCTTCAGGATCAGGTTGCCGGCGAACCCGTCGGCGACGGCCACGTCGATCCCTCCGCGGAACAGCTCGTGCGGCTCGATCAGACCGACGTAACGGAAGGGGGCCGTCGACTTGAGCGCGGTGTGCGCCGCCTTCACCGTCTCGTTCCCCTTGCCGTCTTCGGTCCCGTTGGCGAGCAGACCCACCCGAGGGTCCTCGATCCCGAGCACGGCCCGCGCGTAGACCGAGCCCATCACGCCGAACTGCGCCAGCCACTCGGGGCGGCAGTCGACGTTGGCGCCGCCGTCGAGGAGGATCGTCGTGCCGCCGGCGAGGTTGGGGAGCGCGTTGACGATCGCGGGACGCGCCACGCCCGGCAGGCGTCCGACGACCAGGAGCCCCAGCACCATCGCCGCCCCGGAGTTTCCGGCGGTGACCACCGCGTCCGCCGCCCCCTCTTTCACCAGGTCGAACGCCTTCACCATCGAGGCGTTCCGCTTCCGGCGGACGGCGCGCGACGGTTCGTCGTCCATCGCGATCACCTCGGGCGCGTGAACCAGCGTCAGACCCGCAGGCCTCCGGGGGCGCATCCGGGCGTGCTCCCGTTCGAGGCGTCCGCGGTCGCCGACCAGCGCCACCTCCATGCCGGTCTCCTCGACCGCCTGCAGGCTGCCTTCGATCTCGGGCGCCGGCGCGCGGTCGGTCCCGTGGGCGTCGAGTGCGATCCTCGGCGGCACGCGCGGCGAAGGTCCTAGGCCTCGTCTCGGACGACGACCTCGCGGCCCTTGTAGGTGCCGCAGTTCGCGCAGATGCGGTGCGGAAGGCGCGGACTGCCGCACTGCGGACAGGAGGAGGCGTTGGGCGTCTCCATCTTGTAATGGGTGCGGCGCTTCATCCCACGGGTCTTGGAGTGACGTCGCTTCGGATTTCCCATCGTCGTCTTCCTTCTACTTGAGCTTCACGCTGGCGAGACCGGCGAGGGCGAGCCGGCCGGGGACCGGCTTGCACGCGCACGGACTTTGATTCAGGTCGGCGCCGCAGGACGGACAGAGGCCCTTGCAGTCCTCCGCGCACAGCACGCGCGACGGACGCTCCAGGTAGAGCGGGTCGGCGATCGCCTGCGCCACGTCGATCACGTCGTCCTTGTAGTGGAATTCGTCCAGCTCGTCGGCGGCGATCTCCCGCTCGGCCGTCGTCGGCGCGGCGGTCGCCGGTTCCGGCAGGTAGCTCGCCTCGACCGCCGCGTCGAGCTCGGTCGGGACCGGCTTCAGGCAGCGCGCGCAGGGGGGCTCGTAGCGGACGTGCGCCCGGCCGCGCAGTTCGACCCGCTTCCCCTCCCGCTCGAGCCGGACCGCCGCGCCGATCTCGGGGGCGCGCGCCAAGCCGGACGGAGGATCCCCCGCCGTCAGCTGGCGGACGATCTCCCGCAGGAACGGCTCCCCGCCCGCGAACGTCAGATCGAGCCCCTTCTTGGGCGGAATGTCGAAGACACGGACCTTCATGAAAAAACGGCACTCTAGCGGAGGAGGGTGGAAAGTCAAGGAACCCCCGGAACGACCCCAACCGATCCGAAACCGATCCGAATCGGTATCCGTATCGGATCCGGGTCGGTTTCCGATACCGGTTCCGATACGGATCGGTTCGGTTCGGATCGGACTTCCCCGCGGATCCGCAAGCCCCTTGGCAGCGTTCGGACGGCGCATGCTAGCGTCGCCCTCCATGTCGCGCCCCCTCACCGACTACGAGAAGTACCTCCGCACCGAGGAGCTCCTCTCCCTCCAGAAGCCGGTCTCCGCCTGCGCCAACGAGGAGGAGCCGCTGTTCCAGGTGATGCACCAGTCGGCCGAGCTTTGGATGAAGCAGATCCTGTTCGAAGTGGGACGGATCTGCCGCTTCCTGGACCGGGACGAGCCTGCCGAGGCCTCGAACCTGTTCCACCGGGTGGCGCTCGTCTGGAAGCTTCTCATTCAGCAGATCGAGATCACCGAGACGATGGCCCCGGCCGACTACCACGTCATCCGCATCAACAGTCTCGGGAAGGGGAGCGGGCAGGAGTCGCCCGGCTTCAACCGTCTGCTCGAGGTTCCGCCCGACCTTTGGCGGTCGTTCACCGGCCTGTTCGAGCGCCGCGGCATCGACCCGATGGACGTGCAGCGCAAGCCGCACCGGCACCTGGAGCTGCACCGCCTGATCCAGGGGATGATGGACTACGACGAGCTGTTCGTGAAATGGCGCTACACCCATCTGCGGCTGGTCGCGCGGGTGATCGGCATGCGGGTGAAGAGCCTCAAAGGGGTCCCGGCGACGGCGCTGGAGCAGGGGACGCGCGAACATCTCTTCCCCGAGCTGTGGGAGCTGATCCCGCGGCTCACCGACGAGTACCGGCCGACCTACTGATGGACGAGCTTTTGCGTTGGCGCGAGGAGTTTCCGATCCTCGCCTCCAAGACCTACCTCATCAACAACTCGCTCGGCGCCATGCCGCGCGCGGTCTACGCGTCGCTCAAGGAGTACGCCGACACCTGGGCGCGCGACGGGGTGGAGGCGTGGCACGAGTGGATGCCGATGGTGACCGCCACCGGCGACCTCATCGGCCGGATCCTGAACGCGCCTTCCGGGACGGTGCTGATGCACCAGAACGTCTCCACCCTTTCGGCGATCCTCGCCTCCTCCTTCGACTTCTCGGGGACGCGCAACAAGGTGGTCTACGACGAGCTCAACTTTCCGTCGGTGCACTACGTCTGGAAGGAGATGGAGCGACGCGGCGCGAAGGTGGAGCTGGTCAAGAGCGACGACGGGATCGGCGTGCCGCTGGAGAGGTTGCTCGCGTCGATCGACGAGCGGACCGTCGCCGTTCCGGTCTCGCACGTGCTGTTCCGCAGCTCCGCGATCCAGGACGTCGCCGCCATCGTGGAGAAGGCGCACCGCGTCGGGGCGGTGGTGATCCTCGACGCCTACCAGGCGGTCGGCTGCGTGCCGCTCGACGTGCAGGCGCTCGACGTCGACTTCGTCGTCGGGGGCTCGGTGAAGTGGCTCTGCGGCGGTGCCGGGGCGGCGTACCTCTACGCCAACCCGCGGCGAACCGCCCGCCTCGAGCCGACGAACTGCGGCTGGTTCAGCCACGCCGAGCCGTTCGCCTTCGCCATGGAGCGGATCCGCTACGCGGACGACGTCCACCGGTTCATGGGGGGGTCGCCCGGCGTGCCGTCGCTCTACGCCGCGCGCTCCGGCTACAAGGTGATCGCCGAGGTGGGGGTGGCGCGCATCCGCGAGAAGTCGATGCGGCAGACCGAGCGTCTTCGGCAGGGGGCGCTCGCGCTCGGCCTCGAGGTGAACACCCCCGCCGACCCGAAGGCGCGCGGCGGGACGGTGGTGGTCGACTTTCCCGGAAGCGAAGCGGCGTCGGCGGAGCTGATCCGCCGCGGCTTCTTCATCGATCACCGGAAGCCTTCGTTGTCGGTGCTCGGCACCCCGCTCAAAGGGGGGATCCGCATCTCCCCGCATTTCTACAACAGCGACGACGAGTGCGACGCGATCCTGGCCGAGATCCGCCGCCTCCGCGGGTAGGCCGGGCGCGTCCGCGCAGAAGGCCGAAAGGCGAACCGCTCGGGCGTATACTCGGGACCGTGCGGTGGGCACCTCTCGCCCTGATCGCGGCGGCGGCCGGCTGCCGGGACGTGACGATCGATCTGCGCACCCCGCTTCCGGAGGGCTGCGACGTGCCGGGGGCGATCTGCTCGCTCGGCTTCCAGGGGGTCGGCGATGGAGGGGGGCCGCTCCAGGCGAGCTTCCATCGTCCCACCGCGATCGCCTTCTACGGAGGGCCGATCAAGCGGCCGGCCGGGATCGCGGCCGACGACCCGCCCGGACGCGAGCTGTTCATCGCCGACCGCTACCATCACCGAATCCGCCGATACCTGCCCGGCCCGGCGCTCGAATCGGAGGGGACGGTCGAAACGGTCGTCGGAACCGGTCGGGCGGCCCTCGGCGCGGCGGTGCCGGGCGGAGATCCGCTCGAGACCGATCTTCGCGAGCCGATCGCGGTCGCGTACTGCGCGGACGACTGGCTCTACTGGATCTCCGCGCTCGATGGGCGGATCTTCGGACTCGACCCGGGCGCCGGCGAGGTGGTCGCCGTCGCGGGAAACGTCGACGAAGGGAACGCCGTCGACGACGCCCCGCCCGACGAGGCGCGGTTCCGGTTCCTCGACGGCGTGCAACTCACGTGCGGTCCGGACTCGGTGCTGATCGTCGCCGATCCCGGCAATCACGTCGTGCGGGCGCTGAACCGCTCCGGCAGCACGCCCGAGACGGTCGCCGGCGTCTCGGTCCCGCCGAACCGCGTCTCGATCGTCGCCGGGACGGGGGTCGCGGGGGACGGAGCGAGCGGTGTCCCGGCGACGACCTCGAAGCTGTACGAGCCGCTCGCGGCGCTCCCCCTCTCCGATGGATCGCTGGTGATCGCCGACACCGGGAACGAACGCGTGCGGCGCGTCGACGCCGGGGGGATCGTCACGGTGATCGCGGGGGACGGCGGGACCGGGGTCGGAGACGGCGGGCTCGCGATCGACGCGGCGGTCCGGGATCCGTCGGGACTGGCGGTCGACGAGTCCGAGCGGCTGCTGTTCGTCTATGCCCGCTACCGGATCCGCGCGGTGAGCCTGGCGACGTCCGGCGTGATCCAGTTCGGCGATGCCGTCCTCGAACCGGGCGAGATCGACACCGTTGCGGGGGATGGCGCACCCGACACGATCTTCGGCGATGGCGACGCGGGCACCGACCAGGCCTTCGGTGCCTCGACCGCCGCGATCGCCTTCGAGAACGGACGCGTGTACGTCGCGGACGCGCCGAACAACGTCCTCCGTCGATTGGACGGGGACGGCGGGATGGCGGTGTGGGCCGGGTTCGCCGGCGCCCAGGCGCTCGACGGGTTCCTGGCGGCACCGTCGGACGTCCTCTTCTCGCCGCGCGGGGAACTGGTCGTGGCGCCCTGGACCGGCTTTCTCTACGCGGTCGACCCCCGGAACGGCGCGATCGAGCGGTTGGCCGGTCGCGGCGAATCTCCGTTCGCCGACGGCGACGGCGGCCTGGCGCTCGACGCCGAAGTGTTCGCCACCGCCGTCGCGGCGGAGGAGGACGGATCGATCCTCCTGATGGATCCCTACTGGGGGCTGGTCCGCCGCATCGATCCCGGCGGCACGATCTCCACCATCGCGGGAAACGGGAACGGCGGCGACGGCGTGCCGGCGCCGAACACGTCGTTCAGCCTCCTGGAGGGGATCTTCGCCGACGACGGGATCCTGTTCGTCGCCGACGACGGGACGGTCCGCGCCATCAATCGCACCGATTCCACCGCGGTCGTCGCCGGGGTGACGATCGAGCCGGGGGTGATCGAGCGGATCGCGGGGGACCCGCTGCAGTACGGCGATGAGGGGGACGACGGCCCGGCGCTCGAGGCCGTCTTCGCCATGGGCGGCCCGCGCGTCGGGATGGCGACCGACGGCCGGCATCTCTTCGTCTCCGACACCTACAACGACCGGATCCGCGCGATCGACCTGGTCGACGGCACGATCGCGGCGGCGGTCGGCAGCGGCGTCGATCTCCCCTCCGGCGGCGACGGGCTTCCGGCGCTGGAGGCGACGCTGGACGAGCCGCGCGGGCTCGCCGTCCACCGCGACCATCTCTACTGGGTCGAAGGGGCGTCGCTGGTCCGGCGCGTGAGGCTCGAGCCGGGGGCGGTGGTGGAGCGCGTCGCCGGCGGGGAGGTCACCGGATTCTGGGGGGACGGAGGGCCTGCGCTCGAGGCGCAGCTCGGCTACCCGACCGGCATCGCCGTCGGCCCGGACGGCGAGATCTACGTCACCGATCAGGGCAACCGCATCCGCCGCATCGAGGCCCTTCCATGAGGGAGGGCGGGCCGTGATCGCGATCGGACTGCTCGCATCGGTACTCGCCGCCGCGCCGATCGGGCCGGCGCGCGCCGGTGTGCTGTGCGTCGGCCCCGACGCCGGAACGGCCGGCGATGTGCAGCTCGGCCTCGCCCTCGAGTCGCTCGACGTGCCGGGCGTACGGATCGAGCCGCACTCGGCGCTCATTCCCCTCGCGCGCCCGGCCGCGGAGCCCGTCGCCGAGAAGGTCGACGCGGCCTGGAGGACGGAGCAGGCCAGCCTGCTCGAGACCGCGACCACCGCCTACCTCGAAGGAAAGATCGGCATTGCGTTGGAGCGGCTCGCGGCGTGGCGGGCGCTGCTGGAGCGCGTCGGCGGGGAGGCGACGGTCGCCGAGAAGGTGCGGCTCGCGCTCTGGCGCCTCGCGGTGTACCAGGCCTTGAAGGACGACGCGCAGGCGGAGGAAGAGGCGCTCGCGGCGCTCACGCTCCTGCCCGACCTGCAGGTCGACCTCGCCGAGTTCCCCCCCTCCGTGCGGGAAACGGTCGAACGGGTCCGACCGCGCATTCGGTGGATCGAGCTCGACGCGAACGGCCTCCCGGAGCGGGCGCGAGTCCGGATCGACGGGCGGGATGCGTCTCTCCCCGCCAAGATCCCCGCCGGCCGGCATGCCTTCGCCGTCTCGGCGCCCGGGCGGCGCGAGATCGTCCGGACCGTCGACGCGCTCGCCGACGTCACCGTGACCGTCTCGTTGCCACTCGCGCTGCCGGACGCACTCGCGTCCGCCCTCGACCAGGCGGCGTGGTTGGGGACGAGCCTCGGCGAATCCGGGTCGGCGCTGGCGACGATCCACGCCCAGACCGGCCTCGACCTCCTGCTCGTCACCTCCTCCCGCGACGGAAACACCCGCGCGGTCGTCCTTCCGCTCGCGGAGGCGGTGCCGCCGGTCGCGAGCGACACGGTGCGGGGTCCCCGCGCCGCCTCGGAGATTGCGGCGTGGGCGCGTGTCGCGCTCGCGAAGATCGCCCCCTCGGTCGAATCGGCGAAGACGCGCCGCGCGCGCCGCGCCTTGTGGTCGGCCGAGGCGCGAGCCGGCCCGTCGGCCGTGTCGCTCACCCGGACCGATCGATGGAAAGGGAACGAACCGATCGAGCTTCCGTTCGCCGGCGCGGGGTCGACGTTCGCCGCGCGGGTGCGCCGGTCCGGGCACGACGCCGAGCTCGACGCGTGGTGGGCGAGCCTGGGCTGGAACGACGTCCAGGTCCTCCTGCCCGACAACGCCCGACGCGCGGTGACCGGCGCGCAGGCATGGTCGACGAGACTCCGCGTCGGCTCCACGTGGCGAGGGACGAAGGGGGAGGACGGTCCGTCGGTTCGGGGCGCGATCGGGCTCGGGATCGATCGACGGCGGTGGGGTCCGGTTCGCGCCTACGACGGCGGAGATTCGGGGATCGCGGCGAGCTACCGGCGCGCGCTCCTGGAGCTGCGCGCCGAAGGTCGCCTTCCGTTCCGGATCGGCCCATTGGCGACGGCGCTCGTCGCCGCCTTTTCGGTCGAGCCGTGGAGTGACTGGCGCGAGGACCACGACGGGGCGAGTGGAGAATCGCCGGCCACGGTGGTGGGCCTCGCCGGCCGAATCGCCGTCGAGACGTTTCACCGCGGACGCCTCCGGATCGTCCTGCAAGCGGACGCCGCGCGATCGGGAGCCCGGTTCCGGGGCAGCAGCCGCATGCCGTCCGATCCCCCGTTCACCGACGCCTCGGTCGGCGAGCGGACCGGGGCGATCTCCCTCGTCGTCGGCTGGAGCCTCTGAGCGCGATCAGCGGCGCCGGACCGTTCCGGCCTTCACGTCGACGACGAACGCGACCTCGGCGTCCGCCTCGATCGTGAACGGTTGCTCCGCGCGGAATCCGAGAGCGGGGTTGGCGACCGTCAGGACGTGCGGACCGGCGGGGAGGCGGTGACCCTGCAGCGGCGTCTCGCGGGCGACGCGCTCGCCATCGACCCAAACCTCGACCCACGGCAAGGCGCGGACCGAGAGCGTCCCGGTGGCCGCGGGGGCCGGCTCGCCCGCGGCAGGCTGCGGGGGCGCGATCGGCGGCCGCGCCGTGGGGGCTGTCCGCGCAGCCGCGGTCGCCGGTGGGTCGTCGTGCACCACCGCCCGCAGCGGGACCTCCGGGGGGAGGGGATCCGGAACGGTGGGGCGAAAGCGGGCGCCTTCCGCGGGACCGGCGTCACCGATTCGGCTCGCGGGTGCGACGTGCCCGGCCGGCGGCGTTCCACGCCGGCCTGCGAAATACCCGGCCGTGGCGAGGGCGACCGCCGCGAGGCCGAAGAGGCCGTAGACCGACGGCCCCAAGCGGCGACGGCGGCGCCGCGACGACGGCAGCCGCGCCGGCCGCTCGACCACGGTCGAGGCCGGCGAAAGGAGCGTTTCGGTTCCGACCTTGTCACGGAACAGTCGTTCGTCGCCTTCGACCGCAGTCTGGAGCCCCGCGCCGGCGCCCGCCGCCGATGCCCCGCGCGACGTGAGGTCGCCCGTCGATCCGGTCGGCGCGAACGCGGCCGACACCGCCGAGTCCGGCTCCGTGCGGGAGCCCTCCTCCACGGGGACGGCGTCGACCGAGGTCTCGAGCGACAGCTCCTCCTCGAACGCGCGTTGGAGGAGCGCGGCCAGCGCCTTCCGGGCCTCGATCAGCGCCCCCGATCCCAGTGAGGCGGTCAGCGCCGCCTCCATCTGCGTCCCGTCCTGGAATCGCGCCGCCGGGTCGGGATCGAGCGCGGTGCGGAGCGCGTCGCGAGCCTCCGGTGGCAGCGCCTCGATCTGGCGATCGGTCAGTCCGGTGAACCGGGTGACGTTTCCGAGCGTCTCCCAGTTGTCCTTCCCCTTGAACAGCCTCTGCCGGGTGAAGAGCTCGTACAGCACGACCCCCAGGGAGAACAGGTCGCTCCGGTGGTCGATCGTCTTCGCCGACGCCTGCTCCGGGCTCATGTAGGAGAGCTTCCCGCGCACGTGGCCCTGCGCCGTGTGCTGCAGGCTGTCGGCGACCTTGGCGATGCCGAAGTCGGCGATCTTCACCTCGCCCGAGTAGGAGAGGAGCAGGTTCTGCGGCGAGATGTCGCGGTGCACGATGCGCAGCGGGGTCCCCGTCGCATCGGTGCGGCCGTGGGCATACGCCAGCCCGCGCGCCGCTTCGGCTCCGATCAGGAGCGCGCAGGCGATCGGCATCGATTCGCCGCGACCCTCCAGGCGGTGCGCGACCCGCAGCAGGTTCTGCCCGGCGACGTACTCCATGGCGATGAAGTACTCGTGACGGCCGGCCTGGCCGAAGTCGAAGACCTGGACGATGTTGGGGTGCATCAGCGTGGCGACGAGCTTCGCCTCTTCGACGAACATCTCGATGAAATCGCGACCGGCCTCTTCGACCAGGCTCGGGAGGACCTTCTTGATCGCCAGGATCTTCTCGAACCCGGCCGGTCCCCGGACCCGGGCCTTCCAGATCTCGGCCATCCCGCCGCTGCCGACCCGGCGCAGCAGGTTGTAGCGTCCGAAGTCGCTCATGCGTGGGCCGACCCGAATTGTACGACAATGCCGATTCGTCACGGCCCGCCTGCACTTCCACGACCGTTGACGACCTCCCGAGCCGGAGGCTAGCGTCAGGGATCGGTCACCCACGTGTCGGGGGCCGACGATTCGGAGGGTTCCATGCGCACCGTTCTCGTCCCGTCGCTATCCGTCCTGTCCGTGGTCGCCGTCGCCTGCAGCGGCGGGGAGGGGGACAGCGCGGCCTCCGTCCCCGCCTGCGAGCGGGTGATGCCGGAAGGGTTTCCCACGACCGAGGAGGGGATCGACGTCGGAGAGACCCCGCCCGACTTCCAGGTGCAGGACATGTACGGCAACGACGTCTGCCTGCGTGATTACGCCGGGAAGGTGGTCCTGCTGAACTTCGGCGCCGGCTGGTGCCCGCCCTGCCGCGACGAGGCTCCGGACATCCAGGCGGTCTACGAAGAGCTCAAGGGGGACGGATTCGAGATCCTGATGTTCCTCAGCGAAGACTGGGACGGAGATCGG
>CAYJRR010000001.1:4555-74259 GCA_964372275.1 uncultured bacterium | reverse complement strand
GACGGGGAGTTCATCACCGAGTGGAAGGCGGAGTACGACATCACCTACACCCGCCTCCCCGACTCCGGCGGCGCGATGTTCTCCGATTTCCTCCCGGCCGACGAGCAGGCGGCGATCCCGCTGAACGTCATCCTCGATAAGGACCAGGTCGTCCGCTACAACCAGGCCGGCGGGATGAGCCAGTCGACGCTGCGGACCAAGGTCAACAACCAGCTCGAAAAGGACCCGGTGCTGGAGTACTGATGCGCCGGCACGCCACGGTACGAGCCGTCCTGGTCGCCGGCCTGACCGCCGCCTCGATCGCCGCGCCGTGGGCGGCGTTCGGCGTCGAGCGGCCGGCGCCGGCGTTCCGATTGAAGGACGTCAACGGCAGGCGGTTCGATCTCGCCGACCACCTGTCGAAGGACGTCGTGCTGCTGACCTTCTTCGCCACCTGGTGCGCGCCGTGCCAGGCCGAGCTGCCGACGCTCGAGAAGCTCCACCGGGCCTACCGCGACCAGGGCCTGCGCGTGGTGCTGGTGTCGATCGACGACCCGAAGTCGGCGGCGAAGGTCAAACCGATCGTGCGCGAACAGAAGCTCTCCTTCCCGGTGCTGCTCGACACCCAGACCCAGGTCGTCTCGCTCTACAACCCGAAAAAGGCCGTCCCGTTCAGCGCCGTGATCGACCGCCGCGGCTACGTCGTCGCCGAGCACTTCGGCTTTCGGCCGGGGGACGAGGGGGCGTTGGAGGAGGAGCTGAAGGGACTGCTGGCGTCCGGATCCGCGGCGGGGGCCGGGACGGCGACCGGGTCCGAGGCCGCGACCGCACCGGCATCCGCACCCGCGGCCGCGACCGAATCCGAGTCCGCACCCGCACCCGACTCCGCGGCCGCCCCCACGCCCCGATGATCCGCCTCGCCGCGGCCCTCGCCGCCGCGATTGGCGTGGCCTCGGCTACGGCTACGGCTACGGCTACGGCTACGGATTCGGACTCGCCCTCGGTCGCGACCCCGACCCCGGCCGCGACCCCGGCCGCGGCCGCGCCCGCGACTCCGCCCTCCCGCTGGTCGTTCTCCCTCTCCGAAGAGGGGGTCCTCCGCTCCTGGCAAGACGACCCCTCCACCCGCGACAACGAGCAGTTCCTCGACGGAATGAATCGCCTCTACCTCCTCGGCACCCGCCCCCACCTGGAGCTCGGGCTTCAAGGAGACGTCGCCGTGGCCACCCCCAACGATCGCGCGGGGCTCACCGGCGATCGGGATCCGCCGCTCGGCTGGACCTCCTCCGCGTGGATCCCCTCGGACGTCTCGGTCCTGGTGCTCGAGAAGAAGTTCGCGCGGGCACGCTTCGACGCCGTATCGGTGGAGGTCGGCGACGCCTATCGCGCGCTCGGCCGCGGTCTGGCCCTCTCGCTGGTGAAGAACACCGAGCTCGACATCGACACGTCGATCGAGGGGCTTTCCGCGGACGTCACCGCCGGCCCGTTCTCGATCGCCGCGTGGGCCGGGTACTCCAATCCGCAGACGATCACCACGGGGTTCCGCAACCGGATCCGCCGTGACCCGCGCGATCTCCTCGGTGGCGCCCGCGTCGCCGCGACCGCCGGTCCGGTCGAGTTGGCGGCGCACGCGAGCCTGCTGCGCATCGACCCGCTCGCCCCCGGCCGGACGTTGGTGCGCGGCGAACTGCTCGATCTCGAGCGCGCCGACGTCGTCGGCGGTTCGATCTCGGCGCCGGACCTGGCCGGGAAGGCCGACCTCTATCTCGAGGGGAACGCCGCGCTCTACTCCGGCCAGGTGGAGGAGGCCGCCGCCGACCGCTCGGGCCACGGCTTCTACGGCGCGCTCACCGGGTACCTCGGCGGCTTGACGCTGCAGCTCGAGGGGAAGCGGTACTCGAACCTGGAGGTGCTCAACGTCCGCCAGAGCGAGACGGCCGTCTCCCCCTACGACTACTCGACGCCACCGACGCTGGAGAAGGAGAACGTCGTCACCCGCAACGTGTCGGAGGCGGTCAACTCCAACGACGTCACCGGCGGGCGGCTCGCGGCGTCGATGGCCGTCGGCGGAGGGATCGCCCGCCTCACCTACGCCCGGTTCGACGACCTGGGCCACCGGCACGAGCTCGGGCCCGGCAGCATCCGCAACGGCAACGAGCGGATCGACCACCTCTACGGCGGCTTCGAACGGCGGGGGGCGGCCGCCGGGGGGGAGGGGCGCTTCTACCAGGTCACCGCCGGCGTGCGATTCGAGAAGCGGATGGCCGATCCGCGCGGGGAGCACACCGCGCTCGATCGGCTGCTCCCGTGGCGGGGCGACGACGACGCCATCGCCCACGCCGACGTCGACGTGCTGTTCCCGTGGCGCGGGCTCGACGTCGAGGTCAAGTACCTCGTCTACCGGCAGTACGAGACGTCGGTCTTCTCGGGCGACGAGAGCCGATTCGACGTCCATCAGCTGGTGGCGTCGCTCCGGCCCTGGCGCCGACTCGCGCTGTCGGCGCTGGTCGACACCACCACCGACCTTCGTGTCCTCGAAGGGATCGGCGGCCGCGAGGGGAACCTTTCGCGCTACACGTTCGGCGCGCTGGAGGTCGCGGTCGATCCGACCGACCGGTCGACGATTCGCGCCTTCGCCGGCGCGACGCAGGGCGGCTTGAAGTGCTCCGGCGGCACCTGCCGCGTGATCCCCGCCTTCGAGGGCGCCCGCCTCGAATGGCTCGCGCGGTTCTGATCGACTCGTCGCTTCGGGGGCGACCGAGTCGCTACCGCGTGCCCGGCGACGACGATCCCGTCGAGGGGCGGCCGATGCCGTCGAGCCAGGCCCGGACGGCGACCTTCTGCTCGTTGGTCAGCGGCGTTCCGAAGGCGGGCATCGCCCCGGCCATCTCCGGGTTCCGGCTGATCCGTCCCCACATCCGCTCGCCGAAGTCGTCGAGCCGGCCCTTGGTCCGCTGGATGCGCGCCTCGAGCTCGCCCATGTCCCGGAACGGGAGCTTCGGCGCGCCGAGCGCCCCGGAGGTGTGGCACCCCGCGCAGACGCGCAGCGCCTCCGCGGCGCGGGCGCGGAGCAGCATCGGCGTCATCCCGCGCGCGAAGTCCCGGGCCTGGACGGCCAGCTCCTCGGGGGAGCAGTACCCTTCGATGCCCGTCGCGACCGTTCCCCCCGCCGGGCCGCCGCCGGGACTTCGCATCGCCTCGCGACTCTTGGCGGCGAGCTTGTCGCAGAACGACCCCGGTCCGGGCATGGCGTTGATCTCGTCGACCACGTCCTGGATCGGCTTGGCCTTGGCAATCTCCGGGAAGAACTCGACGTGGGAGTAGGTCTCGGGATCGATCGCCATCGACCACTTGTTGACCTCGATCCCCAGCGGCTCCAGCAGGTAGCGCGTCTTGGTGACCTCGTCGGTGCTGTTCTCGAACGTCGGGAATCGCGACCCGTGCTCGCCCGAGAACTCCCGGTCTTTGCGCAGCAGTGCACCGTGCGCCTGGTCGATCTCCTTCTTCGCCGCCTCCTCGGAACCCAAGTACTTCTCGAAGAACCATTGCTGCCGGCCTTCTCGGTCCGGAGAAAGGGAGCGCTGCTTCTTCGCCGTGTCCTTGGTCAGCTCGTCGTAGTTGAACTTCCCGTTCTTCACCCCGCGACCGCGCTCCTCGAACCAGCTTCGCGCGCTGCGGTTGCCGGCGTCGTCGAGGAACTTCGAGGGATCGGAGCAGGTCTGGGTGACGGCGGCGGTGGCGGCGTACTTGATCTTGTTCCAGTCGGGCCGGGCGGCGAGCTCGTGGGCGATCCGGCAGCCGTTGTAGATCAAAAACTGGTGAGACATGTCGAGCGAGGGGGTGTTGTTCGGCTGGGTCGTCTCGCTCTGGGTCGACTTGATCTGGTATCGCCCGGTCCTTTCCAGCGCCTGGTCGATTTCGGCGATCGTCTCCATCGGCCGGAGCGCCCGCCATCGCGGCTGCCCGCTCTCGACCTTGCGGAGGAACTCCTTGTACCACTCCACCTCGATCGACCCCTTGTTCAGGGCGTCCTCGGTCCATGGGATGTGGCCGGCCCAGAATCGGTAGGGATCGATCGTCCAACGGCGGGGCTCGGAGTGGCAGACGACGCACTTCTGCGGGTTGTGCTCCACCGACACCTTGCCGGAGGCCCGGAGCCGTTCATCGCTGCTGTCGGCGGGGAAGCGCAACTCCGCCATCTCCACCTTGGCCGTTTTCCCGTTCCAGACCGTCATCTCGATGGCGTCGTAGCCACGGAGGCTCGGATCGGTTCCAAAGCTCAAGACGACGTCGGAGTTGGGGGTCTTCACCAGGACGCGGGGGGCCTGCACGGTCGACTCCTGCAGGCTGCGGCTGTCGGCGATGAAGATCATGCTCTGCCGCACGGTCGGCGGGAGGGCCATCAGGAAGTCGTCGACGCTCTTGATGTCGTCTCGCCGGCCGGACTCGATGTCGGCGACGAGCCGCTTGATCTGCGCCGTCAGCTCGGGATCGCGCTCCCGGCACTCCGCCCAGACCTTCGCCGCGGCCACCTGCGCGAGGCAGAACAACACGACCCACGCCCGCCTCGACCGGAAGAGGTGCTCCCTCCTACGCCCCCCTCTGTGCATCGCGTCTCCCCTCTGGTAGTCTTCCGCTCATGAGGTTGAGTCGAACGATCGATCGTTCCCTCGTTCTCGCGCTCGTTCTCGGCGCCCTCTCCTCCGGACCCTCCGCGTCGTCGGCGGCGACGATGCCTCCCAAGGACGCCCGCTTCAAGCAACAGCACCTGAAGAACCTGGGCGAGCGCACCGGCCGCAACAACAAGGTGTGGGACGAGTTTATCCGAATGGCAGCGCAATACGAAGACCGGGAGATCATGGCCGCGCTTTTTCGGGCCCGGGTGAGGGAGACCGGCCAGCCGCTGGCCCAATACCGCTACGACCTGTTTTCGGTCTTCCGCGCGAATCCCGGCTTTTTCGCCCAGTCGGCCCATGACCACTTCGGCGGCAACCTCGACTGCGCCGTCGATCTGTTGGTCCCGCAGTCCCAGGTCCTCGCCTTCCACGACGTGGAGGCGGCGGCCAAGCGCGCGACGAAGAACCCGGCGACCGAGGGGATGCTCGACAAGTTCATGGTGCGCGCCCGCGAGCACCACGCCCGGCTGGCCAGCAACCAGTCGGACCTGAAGCTCGACACCTGCTGGAAGCCGTAACCGGCGCTCGGTCGGACGCCGGCGCGTACGGCGCGCCGTTGCCGAGACGTCGGCAGTGACTAGAACGCGACGGTGATGAAGGTCTGCGTCGTCGGCGCGGGATACGTCGGTCTGGTCTCGGCTGCCTCCTTTGCGGAGATGGGGAACGACGTCGTCTGCGCCGACGTCGACGCGGTCAAGATCGATCGGCTCCGCCGGGGGGAGCTTCCGGTCTTCGAGCCGGGTCTTCAGGAGATCGTCGACCGGAACGCCGAGGCCGCCCGGCTGTCCTTCGTCGACGACGTGCCGGCCGCGGTCGAAGGGGCCTCCGTCGTCTTCGTCGCCGTCGGCACCCCGCCGCGCGCCGACGGCGCCGCCGACCTGTCGGCCGTCGACCGCGTCGCCGAGACGGTCGCGGCCAAGGCATCGCGGCAGACGGTGCTGGTCCTCAAGAGCACCGTCCCGGTCGGCACCAACGCCCGCGTCCGGCGGATCGTGAAGGGATCGGCGGCCGCGATCGACGTCGTCTCCAATCCGGAGTTCCTGAAGGAGGGGGACGCGGTGAACGACTTCCTCCGACCCGACCGGATCGTGATCGGGTGCGATCGCGACGGACCCGGCCGGGAGACGATGCGCCGGCTCTACCATCCGCTCTGCCTCGACCGCGACCGCATCCTCTGGATGGAACCGGCGAGCGCGGAGCTGGCGAAGTACGTCGCCAACACCATGCTGGCGATGCGCATCTCGTTCATGAACGAGATCGCCCAGCTCTGCGAGAAGGTCGGGGCCGACGTCCGGCAGGTGCGCCTCGGCGTCGGAAGCGACACCCGCATCGGAAACAAATTCCTCTACGCCGGACCCGGCTACGGGGGATCGTGCTTCTCGAAGGACGTGCAGGCGCTGGTCCGGAGCGGGCACGACCACGGCGTGGAGCTGGAGATCGCGGGGGCGACCCACCGCGTGAACGCGCGGCAAAAGGGCTTGTTGCTGCGGAAGCTGAAGCACCATTTCGACGGCGACCTGCGAGGCCGAAGGCTCGCCGTCTGGGGGCTCGCCTTCAAGCCGGGAACCGACGACCTACGCGAGTCGCCGGCGGTGGCGCTGATCGAGGGCTGTCTCGCCGAGGGGGCGTCGGTGGTGGGGCACGATCCCGCGGCGGGGGCGGTGGCGCGCGCGCGATTCGGCGACCGCGTGGAGGTGGTCGACGACGCCTACCAGGCCGCCGAGGGATGCGACGCCCTGATCCTGGTCACCGAATGGCGGCAGTACCACAGCCCCGACTTCGACCGGCTCAAGGCGCTCCTACGCCGCCCGCTGCTTCTCGACGGCCGGAACGTCTGGTCGACCTACGGCCTCCACCGGCAGGGATTCGTCTACGAAGGGATCGGCGTTCGCGCGGACTAACTCTTCCCGCGGAACTTCTTCTTGAACTTGCCGAGGAGGGAGTCGTCCCCCGATTCGGCGGCGTCGAGCCGGGCCAGCTCCTCCAGCAGCTCCCGTTGGCGCGCAGTCACCTTGCGGGGGGTGACGACGTCGACCCGCACCACCTGATCGCCGCGACGGCCGCCGCGCCCCGGCGTCGGGAAACCGGCCCCGTGGATCACCAGCCGCTCCCCGGACTGGGTGCCGGCGGGGACCTCCAGCGTCCGGGTCCCGTCGAGCGTCGGCACCTCGATCTTCGCCCCGAGCGCCGCCTGCGCGAAGCCGATCGGCACGCGGCACAGGACGGTCGTCCCTTCCCGCGAGAAGAGGTCGTGCTCCTTCAGGTGGATCACCAGGTAGAGGTCGCCCGGAGGCAGTCCGCGTTCCCCGGGCTCCCCTTCGCCGGCGATCTGCACCCGGTTGCCGTCGTCGACGCCGGCCGGGATCTCGATCTTCAGCTTCCGCTTGCGGCGTGCCTTGCCGGTGCCGCGGCAGGTGTCGCACGGCGCCTTCACGATCCGGCCCTGGCCGCTGCACCGCGGGCAGGTGGTCGAGAAGGAGAAGAACCCCTGGGTGTGGGCCACCATCCCCCGCCCGGCGCAGGTGGGGCAGGTGGTCGGCTGCGTCCCTGACTTCGCCCCCGACCCCTTGCAGGTTTCGCACTCGACCGTCTTCAGGACCTCGATCTCGCGCGAGACCCCGGTGAATGCCTCCTCGTAGGTCAGCTCCACGTCGAGGCGCAGGTCGGCCCCGCCACGCGCGCGGCCGCGCATCCCGCCGAAGCCGCCGAAGATCTCCTCGAACAGGTCGCCGAACGAGCTGAAGATCTCCTCGCTCGATCCGAAGCCGTGGAAGCCGGCGGCGCGCGCCCCCTCGTGTCCGAACCGGTCGTAGGCTTGCCGCTTCTGGGTGTCGGACAGGACCGAGTAGGCCTCGGCCGCCTCCTTGAACCGCTCCTCGGCCTCCTTGTTGCCGGGGTTGCGGTCGGGATGGGCCTCGAAGGCGACCTTGCGGTAGGCCTTCTTGATCTCGTCGGCCGGCGCGTCCTTGGCGACGCCCAGCACCTCGTAGTAGTCGCGCTTGGCCAACCGATCCCCGGGAGAGGGTGCGCCCGCAACCTAAGCAGCCGCCTCGGGGACTGTCAACGCGGCCGCTACTTCGGAGCGATGCGCACGATCCGGTCGCCCGGCCCGTCGGCCAGGTACATCCGCCCGTTGCCGTCGAACTCGATCCCCATCAACGATCCGGCCGGCAACCCCGTGTCGAGCCAGTCGATCGCCTCCCCCTCGAGCGAGAAGGCCCACACCCTGGAGGTGGCGTTGTCGGTGACGAACAGCAGCCCGTCCCGCAGGAGGAGCCCGGAGGGGCGCTCCAGGCCGTCGTCGGCGTCGATCAAGGTCTCGATCGTGGCGCCGTTCACGCGGTACTGGTCGGCGCCGTCGTAGTTGGGGCTGACGTTCGATCCCTCGGTGCCGGTGGTGGTGTCGAGGACCGCGATCCGCGCGTTGCCGGTGTCGGCGATGTAGAGGAGGCGGCTCGCCGGATCGAACGCCAGGTGCGAGGGGACCCCTTCGACGTAGGCGACCTCCCCTTCGACGTAGCGCGCGATCTCGCCGTCGGTGTGGTCGGTCCCGGCCGGTCCGTGGTCGTCGTGGAAATCGTAGCGGACGATCGCCTCGTGGTAGCCGTCGAAGACCCAATAGGCGTTGCCGCCTTCCCACGCGATCCCCATTCCGTTGGGGCTGTTGTGAAGCATGTCGAGGTGCCCTTCGTCGCCGGCGTCGAAGATCTCCAGGTCGGAGGTCCAGAGCGTCGGGCCCATGAAGTCGGCGGGGGTCATCTCCCCCTGCGTCTCCTCGTCCTCCTCGTGGATGGTGGCGAACGTTCCGTCGTCGTTGAAGGCCAGGCCCGAGGGCTTGGCCAGGAAGTGCGGACCGGCCACCGTGTCGCGGAACTTCTGCGAGGAGGAGGCGCCGGTGCCGATCCCCTGGAAGACGACGATCGAGCTGTCGGTCTGGTTGACGACCCAGAGCTCGTCCTTGCGGTCGGGGTGGAACTTCAGGTCGCGCGGCGTGCGCAGCCCGTCTCCGTCGACGCCGACCTCCAGAAGCTCGAGGTTGGCCAGGGTGTGGTCTCCGCCGCCCAGGCTGGCCAGCGGATCGCCGCCGTCGGCGCCGCCACGTTCGTCGCTGCCGATGCAACCGAAGGCAAGACAACAACCGGCGACGACCGAAAAGAACCGCGCGTTCATCGAGACCTCCGTCGGGGTGGGAACGCCTTCTCTACCCTAGTCCTGAACGGTCGCTCAAGCTCGCCGGAGGGGGGGCGTGACGATCCGGTCCGTCCGATGGGGCTGGCGCGCAGCGCGCGCGTCCGGTATACCTCGCCGGATGTCCTCGACCCTTCCCACCGTTCACGTCCTCTACGAGAACCCCGCCTGGCTGCCGCCGCTGACCGAGGCGCTCGCGGCCGAGGGGTTCCCCTTTCGCCTTCACGAAATCTGGCGCGGGAGCATCGATCCGGAGCGGCTCCCGGAGGACGGGATCTATTGGAACCGGATGAGCCCCTCGTCGCACACCCGCGGGCACCACGAGAGCGTGGCGTTGATGCGCGAGTGGCTCCTCTGGCTCGAAGGGCACGGGCGGCGGGTGATCAACGGCTCGCGCGTCTTCGAGCTCGAGGTCAGCAAGCTCCAGCAGGACCTGGTGCTGCGCCGCCACGGCATCCGCACCCCGCGCACCGTGCTCGCGGTCGGGACCGACGAGCTCGTCCGCGTCGCGCGGACGTTCGACGGTCCTTTCATCACCAAGCACAACCAGGGGGGGAAGGGGCTCGGCATCAAGCTGTTCCAGTCGGCCGAGCAGCTCGCCGCGCACGTCGCCTCAAAGGCGTTCGATCCCGGACCGAACGGGCAGGTGGTGTTGCAGCAGTACATCCGCGCCCCCAAGCCGTTCATCACGCGCGTCGAGATCGTCGGCGGGAGATTCCTGTTCGCGATGCGATCGTCGACGATCGACGGCTTCGAGCTCTGCCCGTCCGACGCGTGCCAGCCGGCGACCGCGCCCGACATCTGCCCCACCGACGGCACGTCGAAGTTCACCCCGTCGCCGATCGGCGCCGACGACGCGCTGGTGCGCCAGTACCTCGACCTCTGCCACGCGGAAGGGATCGAGATCGCGGGGATCGAGTTCGTGGAGGACGCCGAGGGGCGCCGCTACACCTACGACATCAACGCCAACTCGAACTACAACGGAGTGCTCGGCCGGCAGATCGGGATCCACGGGATGGTGGAGGTCGCGCGCTACCTGAAGCACACCGTCGCCCCCGCGATGGCGGCGGAGCGGTCGAGGAGGGCTTCGGCGCTGAACCGTTGACCATCAACTCCGGGACGTTGCAGGATGAAACGATGAATCGCCGACTCCTTCTCGTACTCGCCACGATCGCCGCGTCGACCCTCGCGTGCAGCGGTGGGGGCGACGATGACGATTCCGCGACCGTACCGGCGGCCCCGTCGGGCTTGACCGCCGCCCTGATGGACGGAAAGCCCCACCTGACCTGGGACGACAACTCCGACGACGAGACCGGCTTCGTGATCGAACGGATGGTGACGGGGACCGGGTCGTTCGCCGAGGTCGGCAGCGAGACCTACAACGTCGAGCAGTTCCACGACATGGGCGCGCCCGCCGGGACCGGCTTCACCTATCGCGTCCTGGCGGAGAACGACACCGGCCTGTCGGAACCGTCGAACGAGTTCCAGATCGCGACCCCGTAACGGATCGGGCACGTCGGGAGGTCTCATGGTCCGGTTCCTCGCCGCCCTCGCAATGGTCGCGACGATCGCCGCCTGCTCCACCGGCGGCGGCGGATCCGTCGCCGATGACGACGCCGCGGACGACGACGACGACGGCCCCCCAAGGTTCCAGGCCGACATCGTCCCGATCTTCGAGTCGAGCTGCGGAACCGGCGACAACGCCTGCCACAGCCGCGTCGCCTATGGCGCCAACCCGAGCACCGTCGGTGGCGCCTGCCGGGGCTGGCTCGCGCTCGAGAACACCGCGTTGGGATCGGTCTTCTACAGCGGACCCAACCAAGGGGACGCCACCGGCTGCGACGATTTCGCGCTCTACGACCGGTTGTTGATGAACTCCTGGGAGTGCGGCCCGAGTGTCTTCGACCCGTCGAACCCCGATCCGAACGTACCGTACGTCGCGCCCGGGGATCCGGACGGGAGCTACCTGATGCGAAAGATCGACGGCGGGCCGTACTGCGGAAATCCGTCCGACCCGATGCCGATCGCGTCGAGCCTGTCCGAGGAGACGATCGCCTTGATCCGGGATTGGATCGAGGCCGGGGCGCCGGAATGAGCCGGCGCGCGCCGCGCCCCGCACCGCGCGCCGGCGGTTGTCGGGGGGGCGTGGCCGTCGCGCTGGCGGTGCTGGCGGCCGGCTGTTCCTCCTCGCCGTCGCGCGAGAAGAAGGACCCGCTCGAGCTGACCCGTGCGGTCGATCTCGACCCCGATCCCGACGTGGTCGAGGTGGAGTTGGTGGCCGACGTCGGGACCTGGGAGTACCTCCCGGGGAAGCCGGCGGAGGTGTGGGGCTACCGCGACGCCTCGCGGTCGCGGGTGACGGTGCCCGGTCCGCTGATCGAGGCAAAAGAGGGGGACCTCCTCGTCGTCCGCGTGAAGAACGACCTGCCGGAGTCGACGACCGTCCACTGGCACGGGATCCGGCTGCCGCAGCCGATGGACGGTACAAACGTGGCGCAGCTCCCGATCATGCCCGGTGAGACGTTCGATTACCGCTTCGACGTCGACGATCCCGGGAGCTACTGGTACCACCCGCACATGATGGCCGACGAGCAGATCGAGGCCGGTCTCTACGCGCCGCTGATCGTCCGCGGAGGCGTCGAGCCGGCGGTGACGGCCGATCGCACCTTCGTCCTCGACGACGTCAAGCTCGACGCCGACGGCACGCTCGTCGACGAGCCGGCCGCGCTCGACTACATGGTCGGCCGCCAGGGGAACGAGCTCCTCGTCAACGGCGCGCGGGGGGCGCGCCTCACGGTGAAGGACGGCGCCCGCGAGCGCTGGCGGTTCGTCAACGCGGCGAACGGGCGTTTCTTCAACCTGGAGATCCCGGGGCACGACTTCACCGTCATCGCTTGGGACGGGGGCCTCCTGCCGGAGCCGTATGAGGCAAGCACCGTGCTCATCAGCCCCGGCGAACGATACGAGGTGCTGGTCGATCTCGCGCGCCCCTCGGGACCGGGAGGGATCGCGCTGCGTACGCTCCACTACGACCGCGGGCACGACCTCCCCGATCCGGGTCCGCTCGACCTGGTCTCCCTCGACTTCTCCGGGACGGCGCCGGCGCCGGATCCGCTACCGACCGAATGGGGCCACGTCGAGCCGATCGCGGTCACCGGCTCGAGCGCCGTGCGGTCGTTCGTGCTCTCCGAGGAGGAGGACGGCGGCGACGGCAAGCCGCGCTTCTACATCAACGGCGAGGCCTGGCCGTTCAACACGCCGATCGAAGCCGACCTTGGCGCGACCGAGATCTGGGAGATCGAGAACACCGCCGAGATGGACCACCCGTTCCACCTGCACGGCATGTTCTTCCAGGTGCTCGACGTCGACGGCATGCCGGAGACGCGGCTCGGCTGGAAGGACACCGTGATCGTCCCGCAACTCTCGACGCTGCGCTTCGCCGTGACCTACACCGGCGCCGGGACCTGGATGTACCACTGCCACATCCTCGAGCACGCGGAGCTGGGGATGATGGGGAGCCTCTCCGTCGAGTAGCGCCGGGCCGAGCGGCCCGTCGGTCGATCGGTTCGCGCTCGGGGCCTCGGGTTGCGCCGTCGATTCGCCTTCGAGCGGTCGCGTCGCATCCTCCCGGGCAGGTGAACCGTCTCGTTCCGATCGCCACGCTCGTCGCCCACGTCGGGCCGGTCGTTCAGGGGGGCGAGCGCGGCGATCGGCAGCTGTTCAGCGCGAACTGGGTCATGGCGTCGGCGCGGCGCGAAATGGGCGCCGGGACGCTTCACCTGCGGACGATGTGGAGTCTCGAACCCTGGACGGTCGGTTTGCGCGGCTACCCGCTGCTGCTCCAGACCGGCGGGCCTTGCTCCTCGAGACGAACCTCCGCGTCGACGGGCGCAACGAGCTGTTCGCGCGAGCCGAACATCTCACCCGGACCGCCGACGACCTGCGCGTTCCGGCGGGCGGCGATCCGGATCCGATCGCGTTCGCGAGCGTCGCGGCCGGCGCCGTTCACGACCTCCGGCCGCGCGGCTCGGTCGTCCCCGGGATCGGCATTCGCGCCGGCGTGGCGCTCCTGCCGGACCGTCTCGTGCCGGCGTACGGGACGAGGACCCCTGCCGGCGCGATGCCCTTCCTCACGTGTGCGGCCGACCGAGATGCGCCGAAGGCACGCCCACGCGCACCATCCACGGGGTCGATCCGTCCCGGTCCCCGCTTGACCTTGCCCGGGCCGTGGACTAGCCTGCGCGCTTTCGGAGGCAACAAGGCCCATGGCACGCGTGACCGTCGAAGACTGCCTGGAAAAGGTCGAGAACCGCTTCTCGCTGGTGCACCTGGCGACCAAGAGGGCCCGGCAGCTCACCTCCGGCGCCAAGGCGCTGCTCGAGGCGCCCGGGAACAAGGAGGTCGTCACCGCCCTGCGCGAGATCGCGGCCGGCGTGGTGAAGACCAACCAGACCTCCCGGGAATCGGCCGAAGCGTAAGCCCGTCCGAAGGGCCCCCGATCGGATAGACTGCGGCTCGCATGGCCGAGCCGGTCGTCTTCGGTCGCTACCTCCTGCTGGAGCGCATCGCCGCCGGCGGGATGGCCGAGGTCTACAAGTCGAAGAGCTACGGCGTCGCCGGCTTCGAGAAGCTCCTCGTCATCAAGAAGATCCTTCCGCACCTCTCGCAGAACGAGCGGTTCGTCTCCATGTTCATCAAGGAGGCGAAGATCGCCGTCAATCTGAACCACAAGAACGTGGTGCAGGTGTTCGACCTGGGGAAGGTCGCCGACGACTACTACATCGCGATGGAGTTCGTGCACGGGAAGGACCTGCGCGAGATCACCCGCGCCTGCGCCAAGAAGCGCATCCCGCTGCCGCTGTCGCTCGCTTGCTACCTGCTCGCCGAGATCGCCGCCGGGCTCGACTACGCGCACCGCCGCAAGGACCTGGAGGATCGCCCCCTCAACATCATCCACATGGACATCTCCCCGCAGAACGTCCTGGTGTCGTTCGAGGGGGACGTGAAGATCGCCGACTTCGGGATCGCGCACGCGGTCGGCGGCGAAGGGAAGATGAAGGGGGGCGTGCTGCGAGGGAAGTACGCCTACATGAGCCCGGAGATGGCGACCGGGAAGCCGGTCGACCAGCGGACCGACATCTTCTCGGCCGGCGTGATCCTGCACGAGCTGATCACCGGCCGGCGGCTGTTCTACGAGCCCGACGAGGTGAAGACGATCGAGAACGTGCGGAAGTGCAGCGTGCCTCCGCCGTCGACGATCAATCCGCAGGTGCCGCCGAAGCTAGAGCAGGTGACGATGAAGGCCTTGGCCGCCGATCCCGACCGGCGCTACCGCTCGGCGGAGGAGCTGCGGGCCGACCTGACCGAGGTGCTGTTCGGCTTCACCCGCGTCGTCGACGCCGCCGACCTCTCCCGCTTCCTGCGGAAGGTGTTCGCCAAGGAGGCCGCGCCGGCCCCGGGCGTCTCCGACCTCGCCAACTTGATCAGCGATCTGTCGCGGCTCGGCGCGCGGCCCCCGGCGCCGATCGGGCCCGGCACCGCGAGCGGCACCGCCCGCATGACGCCGGCGCGTCCCGCCGACACCCGCGCCACGACCGTTGCCCGGCCGGAGCGGACCGTTCCGTCGATCGAGAAGCCGGTCGGCGCCATCGCCCCCTACGGCGGAACGGCGTCGAGGTCGATGCCGACGTCGATGGCGATGGGCCTCGATCCCACCGGCGAACGGAGGACCGACGGTGAGAGGAGCCCGGTGATCCCGGCCTCCGCGTTGGAGTTCGACGGCGATTCGCAGGCCTACGACGGGCGTGGCGAGGAGAGCGTTCCGGCGCAGGGGGCGATCCCCGACGACATGGAGGGGACCGAGAGCTCGGCGATCCCGCTGGCCGGCGACGAGCTGGTGGCGCGCGGCGAGGTGCCGGCGCAGCGGGGGCGCGCGCGGGGCGGCTCGCCGCCGGGTCCCGCCCGGGAGCCGACCGTCTCGCGGCCGACCGGACGCGAAGGGTTCGACTGGACGCTGCACGCCGGTTCGGGGGCGCAGGAGATCAGCATCAGCGGCGAGCGGAAGCGCGCGGCGCTGGTCGCCGTCCGTTTCTTCGAGGCGGGCCGCCCGGCGCGCCCGAACGACGCGCGCGCCGGCGAGACGGCGCAGCTGGTGAAGCGATTCGGCGGCACGCCGACCCCCGCGAAGGGGGACCTGCTCCTCGCCTACTTCGGCGTCCCGCTGGCGGGGGAGGACGACCTCGAGCGCGCGCTCTCCTTCGCGTTGGCGGCGCTGCGCGAGGAGCGCCACGCGGCGGCGCGGACCGGCGGCGCGCGCGCCGTCGCGCTGGCGGTGCACACCGGGACGGTGGCGGTGGAGTCGTCCGGCAATCCGCGGATCGGACCC
Source organism: uncultured bacterium (assembly GCA_964372275.1). Taxonomy (GTDB): domain Bacteria; phylum CAYJRR01; class CAYJRR01; order CAYJRR01; family CAYJRR01; genus CAYJRR01. The sequence continues at coordinate 59,031 of CAYJRR010000001.1, read as the reverse complement.
CTGGTGAGCGGCGCGCCGCTTTCGCTCGTCGAGCGGCTCGCGCGCAGCGCGGCGGCCGGGCGGATCGTTGCCAGCCGATCGGTGGTGCGCGCGGCCTATCGGCGCAACGACTTCGTGCGCATCGACCCGGACGTCGACCGGGAGACGGGGACGACGACCGAGCGCCACGAGCTCCTCGAAGCCGCGCGCCGGACCGGCGAAGCGCTGGCCGGCGACACCGCGCCGTTGATCGGTCGCGCCCGGGAGCTGACGATCCTCACCGGCGTCTTCGCCAAGATCCAGCGCGGCCACGGGCAGGTGCTGGCCCTGGTCGGGGAGGCCGGATCGGGGAAGAGCCGGCTGGTGCGCGAGTTGTCGCGCCTCACCGCCAACAAGGAGCTGGCGCTGTTCGTGGCGCGCGCCTCGCCCTTCGGCGCCGATGGGGACTTCGCGCTGATCGGCGATCTGATCGCCTCGATCGTCGGCTTCTCGGCCGAAGACTCACTCGAGGAGCGGCGCGAGAAGCTAATGCGGCTGACCGAGCTGGGTCTCGAGAAGCACGAGGTCCACTTCGTCGGCGAGCTCTCTGCCACGCGGTTCGACGCCTCGGGGATCGAGGCCTTCGACCCGCAGGCGCGCCGGCTGGGGATGTTCGCCGCGCTGCGGAAGGTGGTCGAGCGGTTGGCCAAGGAGCGGCCGCTGCTCCTGGTCTTCGAGGACCTGCAGCACGCCGATCCGATGGCGCGCGACGCGCTCGAGTTCCTGCTCGACGCCGTCCCCGAGCGGAGGCTTCTTGTGATGCTGACCTACCGGCCGGAGTTCAAGCACCGCTGGTGGGACCGCGCCTGGTACAACCAGATCGTCCTCAAGCCGCTCTCGGTAACAGAGTCGCTCGACATGGCGCGGGCCTGCTTCGCCGCAGAGTTCGCGCGACGGCCCGGCGCGGAGGCCGTCCCGGCGGAGTCGATCGTCCTTCCCAAGCGGCTGGGGAAGGTGATCCTCGACACCGCCGGGGGCAATCCGATGTTCATGGAGGAGCTGTGCGGCGCGCTGGTCCGCGGCGGGAAGGTGCTGCTCGCGCCGAACGGCGCGATCCACCTCGGCGGCGAGGTGCAGCGGCTGGAGGTCCCGCCCACCCTGCGAGCCACGGTGTCGGCGCGCATCGACCGGCTCCATCCCGACCTGAAGCGCCTCCTCCAGGTCGCCTCGGTGCTTGGGCGGCGGTTCCCCTACCGCGCGCTGATCGACCTCGCCGGGATGGGGGAGCGCGCCGACGGGCTGCTGGTCGAGCTGCAGCGCGCCGGGTTCCTGGTCGAGAGCCCCGACGCGGCGGGCGAGCTGACCTACGCCTTCCGCCACCCGATGATGCGCGAGGTCGCCTACCACGCGCTCCCGACGACGGCGCGGCGGCGCCTGCACCGGTCGGTCGCCGACCACCTGGTGCGCAACTCCCCGGAGGGGCAGGTTCCGGTCGAGGCGCTGGCGCTCCACTACGAGCAGGCGCAGGACGTGGAGCGCGCCGTGACCCACCTGGGGCTCGCCGGCGACAAGCAGGTCGGCGAGTACCGCGACGGCGACGCGCTCTCCTACTTCCGCCGCGCGCGCGACCTCCTCGACGGCCAACCGGAGCTCGACCGCTCGCAGCGGGTGGAACTCTCCGACCTGGAGCTGAAGATCGGGCGCTGCGCCGCGCGGCTGGGATGGATGCGCGAGGCGGAATCGGCGCTGACGCGCGCCGACGAGCTGGCCCGCGCGGTCGGGGACAGCGCGCGCCGGGCCTGGGCGCTCAAGGAGCTGGGCGAGCTGTTGCGCGGCGACGGGGCGCTCGACCGCGCGGCGGAGGCGCTGCGGGAGGCGGTGGCGATCGTCGAGCGCGAGGAGGACCCGAGGCTCCGCTTCGAGGTGCTGGAGGCGCAGGGGAATCTCCTGGCCTGGACCGGGCGCCCGGAGCAGGCGGAGCGGGAACTGAAACGCGCGCTGGCGGAGGCGAAGAAGCTCAAGGACCTGTCGATGGTGGCGCGCATCCTCACCGATCTCGGCGCGTTGCAGCGGCGCGCCGGCGCGTACGACCTGTCCCGCGAGTACCTGCTGCGCGCCGAAGAGGGGGCCCGCCGCGCCGAGGACCGGTTCCTCCTCTCGCGGGTGATGATCATGGTGGGGACGGTGGCCGTCGCGCGCGGGGAACAGTCGTTCGCGGAAGCGAAGTTCCGCGAGGCGCTCGAGCTGTCGCGCGCCATCGGCGATCAGCGGGGGGCGGCGACGGCGTTGCACAACCTGGGCGCGCTCCACGCGCGTCTGAACGACCCGCCGAAGGCGCGCTACTACCTGACCGAGGCCGACGCCATCTCGCAGGAGATCGGCTGGAAGGCGGGGGAGATGGCCAATCGCGTCTACCTCGCCTGGCTCCGCGCCGTCGACGGCAACCCAAGGGACGGCCGCGCCGAGCTGGAGTCGGCCGTGGGCGAGTCGGTCAAGCACGGCAGCCGCGAGGCCGTCGCCCGCGGCAAGTTCTTCCTGGGCCGCCTCCTCGCCGACGCCGGCGACCGCAAGCGCGGCCGCGCCCTCCTCGCCGAAGCGCGCCTCCTCGCCGAGGAGATCGGCAACCGCCAGCTCGTCGCCGAGATCGACTCGCTTTAGCGGTTGAGGACCTTGCGTATCTCGAGGCGGAGGCGCCCGATCTCCTCCTCGAAGCTGCCGAGCTCGGAGGGGGCGCAGCGCTTTCGTTGGAACTTGCGGAAGGCGAGGATCGTCGCCAGCGGGACGTAGCGGCGCTTCTCGACGTCGGGGGGGAGCCAGCCGTTGCCGGCGCGCTTGAGGTAGTGGGGGAGGATCCGCAGGTGCGCCTCGGGGATGATCCCCAGCGCGCACTCCTCGCGCAGCTCGGCTTCGATCGTCCGGCTCTCGTGGAGGAGGGACACCTGCGTCAGCGTCAAGAGCAGCAGGCCGAAGACCGGGATCCCGATCATCGCCACGGTGATCGGCACGACCGACTCCACGATCCCGGTCAGGAGCATGCAGGCGTTCCAGGCGGCGTGGATCCCGATCGCCGCCAGGAGTCCGGCGATCGGCGTCACGAACTTGCGCGTGTCGCCGTCGGCGTACTTGCTGTAGCCGAGGCTGGCGCCGAGGGTGGCGGTGGCGAAGGCGTGCATCAGGCCGGTGAAGAGCGTGCGGAAGAAGACCGCCTGCGCCCACGAGCCGGCGCCGCCGTAGAAGTAGGCGGCGAGGAAGTAGAGGAAGTTCTCGGTCATGGCGAATCCGAGCCCCGCCGCCGCGCCGTAGATCACGCCGTCGGTGGTGTTGTCGAAGTCGCGGCGCGCGAAGACGGCGAGGAGGAACAGGCCCTTCGTCATCTCCTCGACCACCGGCGCGACGAAGGCGACGTCCATCAGCTCGTTCCCGGTGATCCCGAAGATCGCCCCCATCGAGAGCCGGAGCAGGATCGATCCGACGATGGCCAGCAGCACCCCGCCGACCGCCCCCCAGGCGAAGGTCAGGAGCATCAGGCCGACCGGCTCCCGGTCGTAGCGGTCGAGCCACCAGACGAGGTACAGGTATCCTAGGATCGGGACGGTCGCGAAGACGACAGAGAGGACGATGCCGACCACGACGGATACCCTACGGCCCCCGCGGCACCACGCACAAGGCCCGTCAGGACGCCACCGCGGCGACGGCCGGCGCACGGCGCGCGCGTCGATCGCGATCGCGCTCGGTCTCGTGCTCGCTTCCGCCGGCCAGGCGCTGCCTGTGGCCGCGGAGGCGGCGGCGCCGGACGCGGCGGCCGCGCGGTTTACGCTGGTGATCGACGGTCGGATCGTTCCGGTCGAGACGCTGGCCGGCGTCAAAGGGACCTGGGTCCAGGCCGCGGCGCTCGCGGAGCTGGCGCGCGCGCGGCCGGGGACCGACCTCGCGGTCGATCCGTCGTCGGGGGTCGTGTCGCTCACCCGCGGAGGCACCGGGTCGATCGACGACCGCTTCACCGGATTTTCCGTCTCCACGCTCACCCTGGTCGTCGACGGAAAGATCCTCCCGCTGCCGGCGAAGGTCGCCGGCGGCGGGGCGCGTTCGGGATCGGCCTACGTCGAGCCGGTCTCGCTGAAGCGCGCCGCGGAGGCGATCGGCTTCTCCACCGACCTCGCCGGCTCGGTGCTCGCGCTCACCGGAACGGGGGCGGGCGCCCCCCGCTCGGCCGCGTCCACCGAGACGCCGTCCGGCGGCGGCGACCGCGCGCCGGCGTACGGACTCCAGGGGTCGCTCTTCCGCCACGTCGCCGGCGCCGCCGGCGGCGCGCGCGGAGCGGGCGGGCGGACCGGCGACCGTTCGGCGCCGGGAGGTGACGGGTCGGTCTGCGCCTACCTCGACTCGATGAAGGCGTTGTGGCTCGAAACCGAGCCGACCGAATCGGAGAAGGCGGCCTTCCAGACGTTCGCCGATCTCTGGGAGAAGGCCCGCCGCGATGGCCGCCCCGGCGATCCGACCGACCTCCAGCGCTTCGAGCGCGCGCTGCGCGACTTCGACAACAAGGTGAAGCGCCGGTCCGAGGGGACGCGTCGCGGCGCGGCGCCGCCGGCGGCCTCGGAGTGGCACGACGCGGCGGTCGCCTTCCTCGGCAAGGTCGAGGCGACGCTCGCGACCGGCTTCGAGCTGATCCGGATCTTCCACCTCCCCCCCGAAAAGCAGGAGGCCGAGCGCCCGCGAAGCGACGGACTGCTGGCCAAACTCAAGGGGCTCGAGGTCGAGGTGCAGTCGACGGGGAATCGCGCCAACGACGCCGTCGTCCGCGTCCGCCTCCGTCACGGTTGTGGACCGCCGTAATCGGGCAAAACCCCGTGGAACCCCTCGCGGCGCGGGTTTCACGCGGGTTCGCTCTGTCCACAGCTGTGGATTCGCGCGCCGGCCGAGGGAAAACGCCGATCGTTCGAGGTGAACGAAAGATGGATGGCTCCAACTCCTGGTTCCACAAGACCTTTTCCCCGCGTGGTGCCGCTCGTCGGGCGCGGCGATGGCATGACGATTTCGCGCTCGCAAGAATCTTGACGGCGAAAAAACGGGGCGGTTGTCCACAATCGCGGTGTCGAGAAGTTGTACGAAACCGGCGGATCGCCCCGCGACGCCCCGAGGAAGCCTGTTTTCGACCGGATTCGCCGCACGCGAACCTGTGGATAGATCGGAGCGCCGGATGAACCGAACGCGCGTGGCCGTGGTCCAGATGCGGAGCAACGCCGACGTCGACGCGAACCTGCGCACCGTCGAGCGGCTGGCGCGCGAGGCGGCGGAGCGCGGCGCGCGAACGATCGTGGTGCCGGAGAACTTCGCCTTCCTCGGCGACGGCTCCCCCGCGGCCGATCGCCGGCGAATGGAGCTCGCCGAAACTCTTCCGGGCGGCGGGCCGATCGTGGAGCGGATGTCGGGTCTGAGTCGCGCGCTCGGCGCGCACCTCGTCCTGGGCGCGATGCCGGAGCGCGCCGACGGCGAGACGTCGCGCGCCTACAACACCTCGGTCGTCCTCGATCCCGACGGGCGTGTCGTCTCGACCTACCGCAAGATCCACCTGTTCGACGTCTCGTTCGAGGGCGGGCCGACGCACCGCGAATCGGAGTCGATCGCCGCCGGCGATCGACCGACGTGCGTCGATCTCCCGGCGTTCCGCCTCGGTCTATCGATCTGCTACGACCTCCGCTTCCCGGAGCTGTTCCGGCGCCTCGCCCTCGACGGCGCGGAGGCGTTCTCGGTTCCGGCGGCGTTCACGCTCCACACCGGCAAGGATCACTGGGAGACGCTGCTGCGCGCCCGCGCCATCGAGAACACCGCCTACCTCTTCGCCGCCGCGCAGTGGGGACAACACGCGCCGGGCCGCATCTCGTGGGGGAAGTCGATGATCGTCGACCCGTGGGGGCAGGTGGTGGCCTGCGCCTCGGAAGGGGAGGGGATCGCCATCGCGGAGGTCGACGGCGATCTCCTCGCGCGGACGCGCCGAAGCCTTCCGACCCTGCAGCACGTCCGCCTCCGCTAGCGCCAATGGCGCAAGCCGTCGAGCGCGGCGAGGAAGGCGTCACGCGAGTGGTCGAGTCCCACGTCGATGCGGCGGAGACGGAACGGATCGGCCCCGGCGGCGTTGCGCCCCGGGATCTGGGTGACGGCGGCCGCGAAGCGATGGCGGGCCACGAGCGACGCGTGCTCCGGGCCGAAGTCGCCGGCGCCGCCGTTCGGGTAGGCGAACAGGCGGCAGGGCTCGCCGGTCTCGCGCTCGACGGCGTCTTTCGACTCCGCCACCTGGCGCTCGGCCTCCGCGAGCGGCAGCCGGGCCAGGATCTCGTGGTCGACGGTGTGCGCGCCGCACGCCACGCCGAAGTCGGCCAGCTCCCGCGCCTCGCGCCAGCTCAGGAACTCGTGCGCGGCGCCGAGCGGCGGACCCTCTCCGTGCCGCGCGTGGAGCGCGGCGAGCGCAGCGTCGCGGGCGCCGGCCGGCATCCGCTTGAGCGAATCCACGATCCGCCGGACGGCGGCGCCGTCCGGACCCGGACCCTCGCCGGCGTGCAGGAGCGCGTTCCACAGGCGCTGCGTCCACAGGCCGCGCGCCCCCGAATCGACGAGGCCGGTGGCGAGGAAGACGGTCGCCGGTAGCGCGAGCTCCCGCAGGATCGGCGCGGCGAGCCGTCGGGTGCTGCGCCATCCGTCGTCGAACGTCACCGCGGCCAGCCGGTCGGGCGGCGGCGCCCCCGCCGAGAGGTGATCGACCAGCCGGTCGAGCGGCACGACGCAATGGCGCGATCGCAGGAGCTGCATCTGCTCGCGGAACGCCGCCGCGGTGACGAAGATCTTGAAGAGCGGCCGTCGCGCCGCCGGCGGATCGTGCTCGACGAGGCCGTGGTAGGTGAGGACCACCGCCTCGCGGCGGCGGACCCAGGCCGAAACCCGACAGGCCCCGCTCCGAACGGCGAGCGAGCCGAGTGCGCGCCGCACGCTCGAACGGGGAACGGGGAGGGGTGCCGCGCGTTGCACCGAACCTCGGATGGCAACGGCGAGCGCGGTCGGCAACGTTCCGTTCCGGCGCCCCGAGCCCTTGCAAGCCGGGCGGGCGGGGCTACTCCAATCAGGCGCGTGCTCGACGCCCTCACGATCGACGTGGAGGAGTACTTCCAGGTGTCGCTCTTCGCGCGTCACGCCCCTCCGCCGACGTGGGAGGCGCGGCCGCGGCGCGCGGCGGCGAAGGTCCGCGAGCTGCTCGACCTGCTCGACGAGCGCGGGGCGAAGGCGACCTTTTTCGTCCTCGGTTGGGTCGCCGCGCGTGATCCGCTCCTGGTGCGCGAGATCGGCGAGCGCGGCCACGAGCTGGCGAGTCACGGGGACGAGCACCGCGAGCTGACGACGTTGACCCCCGAGCGGTTCCGCGAGGACCTGCGCCGCGCCCGCGCGCGGATCGAGGACGCCTCGGGTCGGGCCGTGGTCGGCTTCCGCGCCCCCTCCTGGTCGGTCGTGCACGGGACGCAGTGGGCGCTCGAGATCCTCTGCCGTGAAGGGTACCTCTACGACTCCAGCGTCTTCCCGATCCGCCACGACCGGTACGGGATCCCGGACAGTCCGCGCCGTCCGCACCGCCTGCGCCTGCTCGCCGGCAGTCTGATCGAAGTTCCTCCGGCGACGACGCGCGTCCTGGGGATGAACCTCCCGGTGGCGGGGGGCGGCTACCTGCGTCACCTCCCGTTTCCGCTCCTCCGCTGGGGGATCGAGCGGATCCACCGGATCGACGGCGTTCCGGCGGTCGTCTACCTCCACCCGTGGGAGATCGATCCCGCGCAACCGAGGCTCCCGGTCCCGATCTCCACCCGGATCCGGCACTACCGGAACCTCCACCGCACGCGCGATCGGCTCGACCGCCTTCTCCGGCGATTCCGCTTCGGGACGGTGCGCGAGATGCTCATCGCCCATCCGGTCGACGCGCCCGCCCCCGCGCGCGCAGGCGCCGTGGCGGCGTCGAAGGGATAGCCCGTGCGCCTGCTCTTCCTCGCCCACCGGCTCCCCTTCCCTCCGGACAAGGGGGACAAGATCCGTTCCTTCCATCTCCTCCGCTGCCTGGCGCGGCGTCATACCGTCGACGTGGCGGCGCTCGCCGACCGCCGCGAGGATCTCGCGCGCGAGCGGACCGATCGGGTGGCGGCGATCTGCCGTCGGTTGGCGATCGCCTGGAGACCGCGCCTCCGGGCGAGGGCGGCGGCGCTCGCGGCGCCGTTCTCCGGGGAGCCGGCGAGCCTGCCCTTCTTCCGCGCCCCCGCCCTGGCCGCGGAGGTCGGCCGGTGGATGCGCGAAGAGCGCTACGACGCCGCCTGGGTCCACTCGGCGCCGATGGCGCAGTACGTGCCGGCGGTGGAGGGGATGACCCGCGTCGCCGACCTGTGCGACGTCGACTCGGAAAAGTGGCGGCAGTACGCCGACGACGCGCCGCTGCCGGCACGCTGGATCTACCGGCGCGAGGCGGCGACGCTGCGGCGATACGAGACGCGGCTCGCCCGCGAATGGGACGCGATCACCGTCGCCACCGAACCCGAGGCGCGGCTGTTCCGCTCCTTCTGCGCCGAAGGCCGCCTGGATGTGGTGTGCAACGGCGTCGACGTCGACCGCTTCGCGCCCGCCGGGCGCGCGCGCGACCCGCGACGCGTCGTCTTCTTCGGCGCGATGGACTACGCCCCCAATGTCGCCGGCGTCCTCTGGATGGCGCGGGAGGTCTGGCCGGCGGTGCGCCGCGCCCTCCCCGACGCCCGGTTCGACGTGCTGGGGAGCCGCCCGACCGCGGCGGTGCGACGGCTCCACGGGCGGGACGGGGTCTCGATCCGGGGATACGTCGACGACCTGCCGGCGGCGCTCGACGGCGCTTCGTTGGCGGTGGCGCCGCTGCACATCGCGCGCGGGATCCAGAACAAGGTGCTGGAGGCGATGGCCGCCGCGCTGCCGGTGGTCGCGACCACCGCCGCCGCCGAAGGGGTCGAGGCGGCGCCCGGGCGCGACCTCGTCGTCGAGGACGAGGCGATGCCGTTCGCGGCGGCGATCGTGGCGCTGCTTCGCGATCCGGCGCTCGCCGCCGCGATCGGCGCGAGCGCCCGGGCGGCGGTGAGCCGGGGACACTCCTGGGAGTCGCAGGCGAGCCGGCTCGAGGCGGCGCTCGCGCGAAACGCCGGAAGCGGTCGCCCGGCCGGTCCACGAGGACGTTCCGCCGACGCGGCCACGGAGGTCGGCCGCCGGCGCGATCCACCGCCGCGACCCGCCTTCGCCCCACCCGCGCCCGGGCCATGAACGTCGTGACCTTCACCCGGCTCTATCCGAACCGTGCCCAGCCGGAACACGGGGTGTTCGTCGAGGAACGGATGCGACGCGTCGCCGCCCTCCCCGGACATTCGCTGCGGGTGGTGGCTCCGGTGCCGTTCGTCCCCCCCGTCCCGGTACCGCGCCGCTACCGCGTCTACCGGGCCGTTCCGCCGGTCGAACGCCGGTACGGGATCGCGGTCGCGCATCCGCGATACCCGCTCCTCCCCAAGGCGGGGGGCGCGATGCATGCGGCCGGCCTGTCGTGGGGCTCGTTTCCGTCGGTTCGGCGGTACCACGCCGCCCGCCGCATCGACGTGATCGACGCGCACTTCCTCCACCCCGACGGCGCCGCCGCGATGGCGTTCGGGAGGCGGATCGGGCTCCCGGTGGTGCTTTCGGCGCGCGGCAGCGACGCGCTCGTGGCCCCCGCGCGGGGGACGACGCGCCGGATGGTCGAGGCCTGCGTGGCGCGGGCCACGATGCTGATCGCCGTCAGCCGCCGCGTCGCGGCGGCGCTCGAGGCGCTGGGCGGCGCAGCGGCGCGCATCGCCGTCATCGCCAACGGGGTCGACGGAAGGCTGTTCTCCCCCAGGCCGGCGGAACGGGAGCGCATCCGCGCCGTGGCGGGCTGCCGGCCCGGCGAGGCACTGGTGTTGTCGGTCGGCCGGCTGGAACCGGTGAAGGGTCACGACCTCCTGCTCGACGCCTTCGCCCGGATCGCGCGAACGGGGCTGCGCGCGCGTCTGGCGATCGTGGGCGAAGGCTCGCGGGCGCCGGCGCTCGCCGGCCTCGCCGCCGAGCGGGGGATCGCCGGACGGGTGTCGTTCGTGGGGCGCATCGCGCACGCCTCGCTTCCGGCGTGGTACTCGGCCGCCGACCTGTTCTGCCTGCCCTCCCGCAGCGAAGGGGATCCCAACGCCCTGCTCGAGGCGCTCAGCTGCGGGCTGCCGTCGGTCGCCACCGACGTCGGCTCGGTGTCGGAGCTGGTCGGCGGCGGTGACGGCCGCGTCGTCCCGCCGGAGGACGCGGAGGGGCTGGCGACGGGTCTGGCCGAGGCGCTGGCCGCGCGCGATCGCTTCGACCGCGCGCGGATCCGGGCCCGCGCCGCGTCGCGCTCCTGGGAATCGGTCGCGTCGCGCGTCGACGAGGTCTTCCGGGAGGCGATGGGCCGGTTCGCCGCCGAGGGGACGACGTCGCCGTGAGGATCCTCTACCACCACCGCACGCGCGCGGAGGACGCGCAGGGGATCCACATCGAGGAGATCCAGCGGGCGCTGCGAGACCTCGGACACGAGGTCCGGGAATCGGCGATCGTGCCGCGCGGCGGGGACGGACCGTCCAGCGGCGCGAGGCTCCTGTCGCGAGTCGCGGCGGCCGCTCCGCGTGGCCTCTACGAGTGGATGGAGATCGCGTCGAACCTCCCGGAGTCGGCGCGCCTCCTGGCCGAGATCCGGGCGTTCCGTCCGGACGCGATCTACGAGCGCTATTCGCTCCACAACGCCGCGGGCGCGGTCGCCGCGGCGGCGACGGGGGTGCCACTTCTGCTGGAGGTGAACGCCCCCCTCGCCGAAGAGCGCGCGGCCAACGGAGGGCTCACCTTCCCGCGGATCGCGGCCGGCGTCGAGGCGCGGATCTGGCGGGCGTCGACGGCGATCGTCGCCGTCTCGACGCCGCTGCGCGATCGGATCGTGGCCGCGGGCGTAGCCGCGGACCGGGTGCGGGTGGTGCCGAACGCCGTCCGCCGGGAGATGCTCGCCGCGCCGCGGGACGGCGCGCCGGCGCGGCGCCGCCTGGGGATCCCGGCCGACGCGGTGGTCGTCGGCTTCACCGGCTGGTTCCGTCCGTGGCACGGACTCGAACGTCTTCTCGAAGGGTTCGCCGACGCCGGCCTCGAGCGGCACGGCGCGACGGTGCTGCTGGTCGGCGAGGGGAGGAGCCTGCCGGCGCTCCGGGAGGTGGTCGCACGCCGCGGCCTCGAGCGGGCGGTGCGGTTCGCAGGCCGGGTCGACCGAGAGGCGATCGCCGCTCACATCGCCGCTTTCGACATCGCGCTCCAGCCGGCGGCGACACCGTACGCCAGCCCGATGAAGCTCTTCGAATACATGGCGCTGGGAACGGCGATCGTCGCCGTCGCGACGCCGGCGATCCGCGAGACACTGACCGACGGCGTCGACGCCCTCCTGTTCGACGAAGGGGACGCGGACGGAATGATGGATCGCGTGACGCGCCTCGTGCTCGATCGGCCGCTCCGTGAGCGGCTTGGCGCCGAGGCGCGCCGCACGATCGAACGGCAGGGACACTTCTGGGACCGGAACGCGTCCCGATCGCTCGATCACCTGGCGCGGTGCGAGGTATCCTCGATCCCCTCGTGGCGGCGCCGGATCCCCTGATCGACCAGACGCTGCGCGACTCCCGGGACCGGATCGAGCGGATCGTCGCCGAGGGGCGCTTCTGGATCTTCGCGGCGGTCGTCGTGCAGACCGTCGTGATGCAGGTCGTCTTCGCGGACGGGAACTGGCTCCCGACGATCTATTTCGGGGCGATCTTCCTGTACGCGGCCGGCGTTCGCGCCCACGTCCGGCGCCACGGCGCGGCGGTTACGTTGAGCTACGCGGCGCTGGCGATCGACCTGGTCGTGGTCGCCGCCAGCTGCTGGGTGTTCGGGCAGCTCTCGCCTCCCGGAGAGCGGGACGACTCGCTGCTCTGGGCGGTGCACACCACGGCGCCGGGGATCCTGCTCGTCCTGCTCACCACCGTCGCCCGCAACGACGCGCGAATGGCGGCGTTCGGCGCGGTCGTCGGCGCGAGCGCCTTCCTGTGGGTGATGATCGTCATGCGTTCGTTCGAGCCGCCGCAGGTGGTGGTGGCGACGTTGATCGTCCTGACGGCGGTGGTCGGCCGGCTGACGGCCCGCGAGTCCAGGCAGCGCCTCGACCGGTTGGTGCGGCTCCAGCTCTTGCGGCGGTTCCTTCCGTCGGAGGCCGTCGACCGGGTGATGGAGCAGGACCTCGAGCGGGTGATGGACCTCGGCGGATCGCAGCGGACGGTGACGCTGATGGCGACCGACCTGCGCGGCTTCACCGCCATGAGCGAGCGGCTCACGCCGCCGGAGGTGATCGAGCAGCTCAACGCCTACCACGCGGCGATGCACGCCGAGATCGACCACCACGGCGGGATGCTCGACAAGTTCATCGGCGATGGGGCGCTGGTCGTTTTCGGCCTGCACGACCTGATCGGCGATGCGGGGGCGCGGTCGGCCGTCGAATGCGCCGCGGCGATGCTCGGGCGGCTGGAGCGACTCAACCGGGAGCGCGCCGCGGCCGGGCGGGGGCCGCTGGCGATGGGGATCGGGATCCACACCGGGACGGTGGTCGCCGGGAACCTCGGCGTGCCGGGACGGCGGCTGGAGTTCACGGTGATCGGCGACGCCGTGAACATCGCGTCGCGACTGGAATCGCTGACGAAAGAACGCGGTGTCCCGGTCCTGGTTTCGGCGGCCACGGTCGAACGGCTGGGCGCGCTCTCCGGCCTGGTCGAGCTCGGGACCTCGGCCGTCAAGGGGCGGGCCGAGCCGCTGACGGTCTTCGGTCTGGGCGCCCGGGCCCACGCCGCCGGGGCCGAATAGCGTCCGTTCCAGCGACGAAAGTCGTCACCGGTCCGGGAAATCGTTCCCGGCGCGGCGTCCGATCGTGTGAAAAGTCGGCGGATTTTCGAGGGACCGGGCCGTCGCGCGCCTTGTGCGCCCTGGTACAACGCCTGCTCCAGAGGCCGGTGTGGGCTCGATTCTGATCGCCGACGACGCGCGCGAGGTTCGCGAGCACCTCGCGCGCGCGTTGGCACGCGACCACCGGGTCGTCGCGGTCGACAGCGGTACCGCCGCGCTCGACGCGATCCTGACCGATCGTTTCGACCTGGCGATCCTCGACGCCGTCCTCGCGGGGATCGGCGGTCTCGACGTCGCCCGGCGACTGCGCGAGATCGACCTGCCGGACGCGCCGCCGATCGTCCTGTGCACCGGGCTCTACGGCGCGGCGCGCCTGAGGGGGCCGCTGCGCGCGGCGATGGGGATCCACGCGATCCTGCACAAGCCGTTCACCGAACGCCGGCTGCGGGCGACGGTGAGCGAGCTCCTCGCGGGCCTCGCGTTCGACGGACCGGCGCGCGCCCCGCAGGGAGCGGTTCGCGCGGACGCCGCGACGGCGGCCGACCCGCATCCGGCGCTCGTGGTCGCGGTCGGAAGGGCGGACGAGGCGACCGCCGTCCTCCGGGAGGTCGACACGGCCGGGAGGGCGGTCGTCCGGACGGTCGACCGGAGCGCCGCCTCGTCGCTCCTCCGGAACGGCCCGGTCCCCGACTTCGCGCTTGCGGCCCCTCGATCCGACGCCGACCACGAGACGATCGCACTGCTCTCGCGCGCCGACGTTCCGGTGCTCGAGCACCGGTCGGAGATCGAGGAGCGCCTCGACCGCGCCCGGCGACACCACGTCCGGGTCCCGATCCGGACGGAGCTGGGGCTCCATCTCGGTGCCGCCTCGATCTACGGCGACGCCGTCGACGTGAGCGAAGGGGGGGTCGGGGTCGTTCTCCGGGCGCGCGTGGCGGTCGGCTCCCCGGCGGCGGTGGAGGTCGACCTGGCGGACGGCGGGGGCCGCCTGGTCGCGGCCGCCTCGGTGGTCTGGACGGCGCCGGCGGCGGAGCGATCGTGGCGCGTGGGGCTGGCGCTCCGCGACCTCTCGGACGAGGCTCGTGGCCGGCTGCGCGATCGGGTCGCCCGCGGGATCCGCCACGCCGGATTCCGATCGTGGCGCGAGTCGACGCTGGAGGCGGCGTCGTGAATCGATCCGCGCCTTCGCGCTCCACGGCGGTCGGTCGCTACCGGCTGGTGCGGCCGATCGGCCGTGGGGGGATGGCCGAGGTGTGGCTGGCGCAGCTCGTCGGCGCGGAGCGCTTCGAGCGCCGGGTCGCGCTCAAGCGGATGCTGCCGTCGCTCGCCGCGCAGCCTTCGCTGGTGCGGATGTTCGTGGAGGAGGCGCGGATCGCCGCGTCGCTGGTGCACTCCAACATCGTGCAGGTCTACGACTTCGGCGCCGGAGACGCCGGCGACTACTACCTGGCGATGGAGTACGTCGAGGGGACGACGCTGGCATCGCTGGCGCGGTCGATCGGGCGCCGGGGCGAGAAGCTCTCGCTCGAGGCGTCGCTCTTCGTGGCGCGCGAGGTGGCCCGCGCCCTGGCCCACGCGCACGCCGACGGCGATCCGGCGCGGGAGGCGGTGATCCACCGCGACGTCACGCCGCAGAACGTGCTCCTGTCGCACGACGGCGAGGTGAAGCTCGCCGACTTCGGGATCGCCCGCGTGGCCGGAGGGATCGGCGGCGCCGGCGACGACGAGGCCCGCGGGAAGCTCCCGTTCATGAGCCCCGAGCAGGTCGGCCGTCGCGCGGCGGACGCGCGGAGCGACCTGTTCTCCCTGGGGGTCGTCCTCTACGAGCTCCTGGTCGGGGAGCCGCTGTTCGGCCGCGGCTCGGCCGAGGCGCTCTGTGCGGAGATCGCGCAGTTCCGCCAGGTCGACCCGTTCGTGCTGGCGCAGCTGCCGGCGGGTGCCCGGCGCGTGCTGGCCGGTCTGCTCCAGTCGTCGCCCGAGATGCGCTTTCCGCGCGCGACCGACGTCGTCGAGGCGATCGACGCCGCGCTCCCTCCTGCCCCCGCGGAAGAGGGACGGTCGCAGCTGCGCCTCCTCGCGCGCGCGGCGCGCCCGCCCGCCGTTCCGCCGCCGCCGGTGGAGACACCGGACGCGCCGCGCGGCGAGCCGAGCCGGGCGCGCCTCGCCCGGCCTTCCCTGACCTGCGTGGTCCTCGACGCCACCCAGTGGTCGGCGACGGCGCGGGCGACGCGCCCGCTCGCTCCGCCCCCCTCGATCTGGCGCCGGTTCGTCGGAGCGTTCCGGCCGTCGGGCTTCCCCGGGATCTCCCCGGACCCCTCCTAGTCACGGCGCCGGCGGAGCCGCGGAGGTCGAGCGGACCGGTCGATCCGCCGGCGGGTTGCGCGTCCACCAGCCTCCGAGGTTCCAAAGTCCGAGCAGAGGACCGGCGGCGACGTAGGCCGCGGCGCCGACCGGGAAGATCCACGCGCCGCCCGGGAGACGACCGCTCGCCAACAACCCCGCGATCAGGAACGTCGCGCCGACCGCGGCCCGGGTGGCGTTCGAAACGATCTCGGGGGCGCTCGCCCGGAACCGACGCCGGAGGGTGGCGAAGAAGATCGCCTGGTAGACGAGCGGCATCGCCGCCGCGCCGACCGCGCCGAACAGGGCGATCGAGACGGCGAGGAGCGGCAAGGAGAGGCAGGCGGCGGTCACGTGCGTGTCGCGGTGCACGTCGCCGCGGCCGCGAGCGATCGCCAACCCCGAGACGAGCAGCTCCACGCTCCGCAGCGGCACGGCGGCGGCGAACAGCGCGAGGAACAGGGCGGCGCTTTCGTACTTCCGGGAGAGGGCGTCCCCGCCGGCGAATCCGAGGATCCGGTCGGCGAGCGCCAGGAGGTGCGGCGCGAAGGCGGCCACCGACGCCGCCAGCAGGGGGAAGAGGGTGACGTTGAACGACACCAGCTTCCGGTGCTCGCGCGCCGTGAGGAACGGCTCCTGGGCCAGGGAGGCGAGGAAGACGCGGGCCACGATCTGCAGCGGCTTTTCCAGGATCTGCATCAGGCCGAGCGCGAAGGTCAGCTCCCCCAGGGCGGCCAGGCCGGCGAAGAGGCGGAGCAGGATCGCCGAGGCGTGGTGGTAGGTGGTGAACGCCACGCCGGCGATCGACAGCGGAACGGCGAAGGCGAGCAGCCGCCGGCAGACGCCGCCGCGCAGCGCCGCGACCAGCTCGCGCGGAGCGGCGACCCCTCCGCGCCGCGCCAGGAAGATCGCGACCACGCCGCCGGGAAGGACGAGCGAAAGCAGATCGCCGGCGATCGGCGGCGGCAGACCGTCGACCCCCGCGACGACGAACAGGACGGTGAGCGCGGAGTTGAGCAGCGAGATCGAGAGGGTCAGGGCCATCTCCCGGCCGCGCGCGAAATCGGCGCGGAAGAGGCTCCCGACCAGCACCTGCTGCGCGGCGAACGGGAAGGCGGCGAACGACCACGGCAGGATCCGCGCGCCGGCGAGGGCGGCGGCGGCGGCGAGCGTCCAGGCGACGGCGGCGATCGCCGCCACCAGCGCGAGCACGATGGCTGCCATCTCCCGGCGGTCGGTCTTGGCGTCGCCGAGAAACTTCACCACCGCCTGGTTCACCCCGGCGATCGTGAGCACGGAGAGGAAGGAGTAGACGGTGACGTACAGCCCGTAGAGCCCAAGCGCATCCTTCGGGATCCGCCGCGCGACGAAAAGCGTGGCGACGAACGCGACGCCCGAGGAGACGACGGTCGCGGCGTAGACGGAGGCGGAGTATGCGGCGACCTTGCGTAGCATTCGCGCTCGTCCTCGGCGCTGTAACCACCGCCCCGTTGCGCGGCACGGCGGCCGCGTTTCCGGTGGAGGGGATTGCGATCACCGTGCACGAGGACGCCGGCGTCGGGCGCCTCTCGGAGCCGGTCGCGGCCGGCATCCCGTTCCCCGCGGAGGCGGCGGTACTCGATCCGGCGCGGCTCCGGCTGGTGGACGAGCGCGGCGAGGAGGTGGCGGCGCAGTACCGGGTGTCGAGCCGGTGGGACGCGCCGGCCGGCGACCCCTCCGCGCCGCTCAAGTGGATCGAGGCGGCGTTCCTCGCCAGCGTGGCGGGGGGCGGAACGCGACGCCTGCGCCTCTTCCCACGGGACGAGGCCGCACCCCGCGGTCGCGCCGGGGCGTTCGGGATCGCCGTGGCCGGAGGCGCGGACGTGGCCGTCGCCGAGGCGCCCTTCCTGCCCCTTGCGCGATCGGAGGGGGGGACGATCGTCGTGTCGGCGGGCCGCGTCGAGGCGCGATTCTCGGTCGAGGCGCCGGGGCCGATGCGGATCGTCGCCACCGGTCCCGGCGGCGCGTCCGGGTCGACGGCGGTGCGCGAGATCGTCCTCGACGAGAACGGCCCGATCCGCGCCCGGGTGCGCGTGCGCGCCGAGATCGCCGGCGGCTTCGACGAGATGGGGGGCCGCCACCCGTTGCTCGTGACGTCGCGCTGGACGTTCCACCGGAACTCCCCCGAGATCCGGCTCCAGGTGACGGTCGAGAACCCCGACCGGGCGCGCGCCGCCAAGCGGCTCGGGAGGCTCGCCCTCGAGCTCGTTCCGGACGGATCGGCGTGGAACGGCGGCGGGACGGTGACGTTCGGCGGCGTCCCGGGTTCGCGCGACGCGGACGCCGCCACGTGGCGCCTGGTGCAGACGGGCGACGGTCTCGCCGCCGGCGGGTTCACGGTGCGCGCGGAGGGGCCGCGGCCGTCGATCGCCGCGCGCGGGCGGCGCGCGGAGGGGTGGATCGCGCGCGGCGACGGGCGGCGGTTCGTCGTGCTCGGGATGCGCCGCTTCTGGGAGAACCATCCGAAGGGGCTCGCCTCCTCGCGCGATGCGCTGGCGCTGGAGCTCTTCCCGGCCCTTCCGGGCGGCACGATCGTCGGAGGGGGGCGGGCGAAGACCCACGACGTCTGGATCCACGTCGCCGGCGAGGGTTCTGCCGCCGATCGCGGCGCCGAGGCGGCGCGGGCCGCGAACGCCCCGCTGCGCGCGACGGTCGATCCGGCGTGGCTGCGCGACGCCGGGGCGCTCGGCGCGCTGTCGGTCGAGGACGAGCGGGCATGGCCGTCGTTCGAGCGGACCGCCGACGCGGTCGTCGGCGTCGACTCCGCGCGCGGGCTCCCCGGGACGCTCGACGACGAGCGCGCCGCCGAGGGGGCCTACGGCTGGCTCGACTTCGGCGATACCTGGCGCGACGGCGATCGCGCGCACCGCCGCTTCGGAAACCTCGAATTCGACCTCGGCTGGGTCCTCCTCCGCCAGTACCTGCGCGAGCCCGACCACGACCGGGCCTGGCTCGACGCCGCCGAGGCGGCGCTCCGGCACCTGAGCGACGTCGACGTCCTCCACACCGACGACGACCAGCCGGCGTCGAACCGCGGCGTCCGAAAGCACGACGCCGGCGACGTGGTCGGCCATTCGCGCCAGCCGGAGCTCTCGCACGTGTGGGTGCGCGGCCTGCTCGCCCTCCACCTGGTCACCGGCGACGACCGCGCGCGTGAGGTGGCGGTGGGCGAGATCGGCCGCTGGATCGCCGCGCGCGAATCTCCGCCCGGCAGCGGCCGCCTCCTCCACGCCGACGAGGTGCGCGAGGTCGGATGGCCGCTCGTGGCGCTCGTCGATCTCTACGAGGTGACCGGCGACCCGGAGACGCTCGCCCTCGCGCGGCGGATCGTCTCCACCCACGTGCTGCCCGCCGTCGATCCACGCGGCTCGCTCGCGGGCAGCCGCTGGCTTCGCCGCCGCGACGGCTTCGCCCCCTGGCAGCAAGCCTACGTCGCCGACGGCCTCGGCCGCCTGCTCGTCGTCCTCCGCCGCCGCGGCGAGCGCTGGCCCGACGGGGAGGCGGCGCTGGTGGCGATGCTCGACCACCTCGCCGGGCCGGCGTGGATCCGGGAGCCGACGACGATCCACGGCCGCCGCTATCCGGAGACGGTGGCGTTCGTGGTCCGGCCGGACGGCACCGCCGACGCGCGCGAAGCGTCGATGTCGCAGGCGTTGGCCGACCCGTTCGTCTGGGGATGGCGCCTCACCGGCGATCCGCGATACCGCGAGGCGGCGGAGCGGTCGATGCGCTGGCTCTTCCCGGACGGGCCCGAACGCTACTACCACCCGAGCGTCCGCACGCCCGCCAAGAACGCCGCCGTGCGCCTCTATTTCGGCGAAGCGTTCCGCTGGATGGAGCAGGTCAGTCGCAGAGCCGCCCGCCCACCGAGTGGTACTGGAGACGCAGCCGCTGGCAGCGGTGGGACTTGAGGTCGTAGACCAGGCACTCGTCGAACGGCTTGGCGTAGACGTGCAGCGAGACCGCCGGCACCGAACCCTTGCTCACGATGACGCGGTGGACGTCGTGGTCCGGCCCGCGGTGATCGAGCGCCCCGCGCCCCACGCGGTGCGTCGACTCGTCCTGCTCGAGCCGGGCGTGCCCCGGCTCGGTCCCCCCCTCGACGATCCGGTACCCCTCGAAGCAGAAGCGACCCTCGTGGACCAGGAACCAGCAGTCCTGGCCGGAGTGGTTGTGGATCGGCGAGCAGGTCCCCTCGTCCCAGCACAGCGCGAGCAGCTCGAACCGTTCGTCGCGGTGCACCAGGTTGCGGGTGTAGCGGCCTTTCCGGAAGTGGACGTACGGACGGAGCGAATCGGCCGAGACGGCGATCCCCTCCAGCCGCTGCCGAACCCCGTCCGGCGAGAGCTCCGCGGCCGACATCCCCTGCAGGATCCTGCGCACGTCGTCGACGTGAAGCTCGGGCCCGGTCGCCGTCTCCATCTCGTCTTTTTGTAGCGCGAAACGGTCACGTCGCGAAGAGCGTCTCGCGCAGGAGGGCGTGGCGGATCCCGCGGTCGGCGACGCGCAGCGATTCGATCCGGTACCGCGCCAGCACCCGCCGCAGGATGGCGGTCCCGGCGAGGATCACGTCGGCCCGTTTGGGATGGAGCCCCGGAACCCGCGCCCGGCCGGCGCGGTCGAGCGCGAGGAAGCGCGCGTCGAGCGCTTCGATCTCGGCGAGGGTGAGACGCGTCCCGTGCACCTTCTCGCCGTCGTAGTCGGCGAGTCCGAGCCGCACCGCGGCGAGGGTGGTGCACGTCCCGGCGACGCCGACCAGCTCCGCCGACCGGTCGGCGTCGGGGGCTTGCGCGAGCGCCGCGTCGACCTCGGCCTCGAGGCGGGCGCGTTCCTCGGCCGTCGGCGGATCGGTGCGGAGCCACCGTTCGGTCATCCGCACCACGCCGACGTCGAAGCTCCGCGCCTCGTCCGGACCGCGGCGCGCCGCCCCCCGCATCAGCTGCACGCTGCCGCCGCCGATGTCGAGCACCAGCGCCGGCTCCCCTTCCGGGAGGTCGTCGGTCGCGGCCGCGAATCCGAGCCGCGCCTCCCGCCCGCCGTCGATCACCTCCAGGTCGATCCCCGTCTCCTCGCGCACCGCGTCGACGAACGCCCGCGCGTTCCCGGCATCGCGCAACGCGCTCGTCCCGGTGGCGCGCACGCGCTCGACGCCGTGCGCGCGGGCGATCCCGGAAAAGCGCCGGAAGGCGGCGAGCCCCCGCTCGATCGCCGCCGCCGACAGGCGCCGGCTCCGGTCGACCCCCTCCCCGAGCCGCGCGAACTCGATCTCGTCGGCGAGTAGGCGCACGCCGCCGGCACGGGCCGGGTCGCGCTCTCCGACCAGCAGCAGGATGGTGTTGGTCCCGGCGTCGATCACCGCCGCCCGCGCGGGCGCGAGCCGATCGCGGGCGGTCACCACGGGATGCGCGGGCTCCAGGCGACGTTGGAGTAGGTCCCGGCGCCGGAGGCGACCGGCCGCGCGTTCGAGCCGTCGGCCTCCATCACCCAGATCTTCCCGTCGCGGACGTAGGCCAGCATCCGTCCGTCCGGGGACCAGCTCGGATCTTCGCAATTCCCCTCGGCGGTGATCGCCACCGCCTCGCCGCCGTCCGGCTTCATGGTGAAGATCCGCCAGCGCCCGTCGACGCGGCTCTGGAAGGCGATGCGGTCGCCGCGCGGCGACCAGGCCGGCGCCTGGTTGTCCTTGCCGATCCCGCCGTCGCCGAAGGTCAGGCGCGTCGCCGGGCCCCCCCCCGACGACATCAGGTAGAGGTTCGGGCTGCCGCCGCGGTCGGAGACGAAGACGATCTTCGTCCCGTCCGGGGACCAGCTCGGCGAGACGTCGTTGGCGTGACTGTCGGTCAATCGCCGCGGGCCTCTCCCGTCCTCGCCGAGCGAGTAGATGTCCGGGTTCCCGCCGTCGGACGACAGGGTCGCCGCCATGACCCGCCCGAGCGGCGCCCACGCCGCGCCGATGTTGATCCCCGGCCGATCGCTGATGCGGAAGAACTTGTCGATCAGCCGGTCGTAGAGATAGAGGTCCGGCTTGTTGCGCACGTAGCTGGTGAAGGCGAGCTTGGTGCCGTCGCCGTTCCAAGCGGGCGAGAGGTTGATCGATCGGTTCCCGGTGAGCGCCTGCTCGCCGCGACCGTCGAACTGGGAGAGGAAGATCTCTTTGGAGCCGGCGCGGTTGTTGACGAAGGCGAGCCGGCTGCTGAAGAAGGAGTCCTCGCCGGTGAGCGCCTTGTAGACGGCGTCGGCCACGCGCGCGGTGAGGGTGTCGGCGCGATCCGGAGGCTCGGAGAGGATCCGCTCCGCGATCTTCGTCCCGTCGGCGACGTTCCACATCGTCACCCGGACCGCCACCTTGCCGGCGTCGGGCCGCGCGGCGCCGCGCACCAGGACGCTCGCGTTCAGGACCCGCCAGTCCTCCCAGCGCGTTCCGCGCCCGTCGGTCGGCACCTTCCCCCTTGGCTCGAGGTAGGCGTCGGGCCGAAGCGCCCGGAACAGCCCGGTGAACTCCAGGTTCCGCGCGATCGCCGCCGGGAGCGCCCGCGCCAACATGGGGTCGGCGTTGCCGTCGATCTGGAACTCCTGGATCGCGATCGGATGGACGACCTTCTCCGGACGGAAGATGTCGATGATCGGCTCCCCCGCCGCCGGCTGTCCCGAGAGGCGACCCGGCACCAGGGCGAGCGCGGCGAGGACGGCGGCCAGCCCAAGCCTCATCGCCGTCCCTTCGCGCCGAGCTTGGTGCGGGAGTCGAAGCGGATCGAGATCCCCTTCTTGGCCAGGTACTGCTTGGTCGCCAGCGGCGGCGGCGGGAGCGGATCGCTCTTCATCAGTGCCCCCATCGCCGACTGGTCGAACGCGCTGTCCCCCGAGCGGACCTCCCACTCCATCGTCCCGATCTTCCCGTCGTAGTGGATCCAGACGTGGATGATGCACTGCTTCGGCTGGTCGGCGGAGATCCAGGTCGGCGGGAGCCACCGCTCGTTGACGATCGCCTGGATCTGCCGCTCGTAGCTCGCGGCGCCCGGGATCCCGTTCCAGACGCCGTACTCCTCCCCCCCGGCGCCGGTCCCGCCCGTGCCGGGGGTGGTCGCCGGCGTCTTGGCGTTGGCGGCGACGAGGGTCTGCGTCGTGACCTTCCCGGCCTTCGCGGCCTCGGCGGCGCGCTTGAGCGCCTGCTCGCGCTGCAGCCGGGCGAGCGCGTCCTCGCGCGCGTTCGGCGAGACCGGGGGCGGCGTCGTCTTCGACTTCGCGGAAGGGAGCCGAATCTCGTCGGGGTCCGGCGGCGTTCGCATCTCCGGCGGGAGGGAAGGGGGCGCGGGGGGCGTGAGACTCGCCACGACCGTCTCCTTCGCGCCGTCCCCCGGACTCCCCTTCATCACCGGCGCGATCAACGCCACCTCGTAGACGGGGGCCGCGAGGTCGATCGGCGAGCGGCCGCTGCCGGCGACCGCCACCGCGCCGAACAACAGTCCATGCAACGCGAGCGAGACCGGCAGCATCGCGTGCACCCGCCGTGCGGTGCCGCCGTCCTCCCACAGCGCCGGCGGTCTCGCGCTCACCGCTGGGCGCGGCCTCCGCTGTCCGCGATGGGTGCGGTGGGGAGGCCGAGCTTGGTGACGCCGGCCGCTCGCAGCTCGTCCATCACCCTCATCACCGTACCGTAGGGGACGGCGGTGTCGGCGCGTAGGATCACCGACGGCGGCTTGCGCGCCTCGATCACCGCCTTGAACTGCGACGCCATCTCCTGCGGCGTGAAACGCCGCTCCCCGAGGTGGACGTTCCCCTTGGCGTCGATCGTCACGATCGCCGCCTCCGGTTGCGGATCCTTCGCGGCCCCGGTGCGCGTCTGCGGCAGGTTGACGTCGATGCCGGTCTGGTTGATCAGCGGCGCCGTCACCATGAAGATCACCAGCAGCACCAGCATCACGTCGACCAGCGGCGTGACGTTGATCTCGGCGAGGGCGACCCCCGCCACCTCCTCGTCGTCCCCCGCGCCGCCAGCGGTCGAGAACCCCATCAACGCCTCTAGAGGAAGTGACGGTCGATGATGTTCAAGAAGTCGGAGGAGAAGTTCTCCATCTCCCCTGCCAGCACCTTGATGCGGTTCAGGAACAGATTGTAGAAGATCACCGCCGGGATCGCGGCCAGCAGGCCGATCGCCGTCGCGATCAGCGCCTCGGCGATCCCCGGCGCGACCGCCTGGATCGTGGTGTTCCCGGTCGCCCCGATCAGCCCCTGGAAGCTGTTCATGATGCCCCACACGGTGCCGAACAGGCCGATGAACGGGGAGCTCGAAGCGACGGTGGCCAGGAAAGGGACGGTTCGCTCGAGTCCGGTGAGCTGCGTCCGCCGCTCGCGCCGCATCGCGCGCTGCACCGTCTCCAGGTCCCCCGGCTCCCCTTTGCCGGCGACGGCGGCGATCCCGCCGCGCGGGTCGGTGACCCGCACCAGCTCCACGTAGCCCGCCCGGAAGACGGCCGGGATCGGAGCCGGCATCTTTTCCGCCTTCTGGTAGAGGGTGTCGAGCTCGTTGGAGCTCCAGAACAGGTCGAGGAACTCCCCCGACTCCTTGCGCGCCTTGGAGAGGGCGAGGAGCTTGACCAGGATGATCGCCCAGGAGATCAGCGAAAAGACGAGCAGCAACGCCATCACCAGCTTGACCACCGGTCCCGCGTTCAGGATCAGGGTGAGGACGCCGTGCTTCACGGGGAACACCGTATGGGAGCCGCCTACGGGAAGTCAACCGCACGGAACCGCGAGGGATTTTCCCCGCGGACCGAGGCCCGGGCGGCGTCGCCCGACCGGACCGTTCGGGCCGCTCGACGGGGCGACCCTCCCAATCCGCTCCGGTTCGCCGAAATTCCGCCGGCAGGCGCCCACGCCGTTCGTTACACTGGTACGGAGCCGGGGGGGCGTCCTACGCATGTCGGACCGGGATCCCAAGCCGAAGGCCGGTAAGTCGCTGGCCGACCGCGTCCGGGAGGCGGTCGAAGGGGCGCTGGAGGAGCTGCAACGGCTGCTCGACGTCCGCCGACCCGTCCGCGTCCCGGTCGCCGCCGGCCCCAAGCGCCCCCGATAAGCGGTCCGCCGCTCAGCGGAACTCGAACGACTTCACCAGGCGCTCGAAGCCGCTCCAGTAGGGGCGGTCGGGCTCGTGGAGGCCGGAGTACTTGATCGCGTAGAACAGGCCGTTCTTCTCCAGCAGGTAGAGCTGCAGGCGGTACGGCTCCTCCGCGTCGTAAAGCTTCGCCGTCCCCTTGATCACCGTCGCCGGCGCGCCGCCGAGCGTCGTCTCCTCGCGCGTCAGCGACTTGAACTCGAGACCGAGGCGGTTCTTCCAGGTCTGTACGTGGTCGTCGGCGAGCTCGGCGCGCGTCTTGAGGTGTTTCGGATTCGGATCTCGCTGCACCGAGACCAGCACCTCGCCCGCCGAGAGCGAGCAGGTGACCGACTCTCCCTCCTCCTTGATCGAGGGGATCCACGCCGCGTCGTAGTCGAAGCGGAAGGAAAAGCGCTCGTTCTCGAAGCGCTTCATGGCGCCGGCGGCCGGCCCCGCCTTCTTCGGCGCCGCCGCGACCGCCGTCTCCGCCGCCACCGTCCCCACCGCCATCGCCACGCAGCCCGTGGCGATCGCCAGGCGTCGCAGGAGAGGGGGGGCCATGGAGAACCAGCCTACGCGACCCCCCGCGCCCCGGCAAGCCACCGGCCGCACGCCTCTGCCGATCGCCTGCTAATCGTCGATCTGCAGCCGCACCGGCCCTTTGACCTCCACGCCCAGCTCCGGGGCGACCTCGGCGCGGATCTTCTCGATCGTCGCGGTCTCGAGCTGGCGGACGCGCTCGCGGCTGATGCCGAACTTCTCGCCGATCGAGCGCAGGGTCATCGGCTTCTCCGAAAGGATTCGTTGCTCCAGGATGTAGCGCTCGCGCTTGGGGAGGCTGGCCAGGATCCCGGTCACCTTCTCGCGCAGCACGGAACGCTCCTGGCGGTCGCCGATCATCTCCTCCTGGTTCTGCGTCTTCGCCGGGACGAGGTCGAGGTAGGTGGTGTCGGTGTCGTCGCCGATCGGGACGTCGAGCGGAAGATCGCGGCCGGCCAGCCGCCGCTCCATCTCCCGGATCTCCTCCTCCGACGCGTCGAGCTTCTCGGAAAGGATCCGCACCCGCTCGGTCTCCCCTTTCCCCTGCAGGCCGGAGATGCGGCGCTTGGCGCGGTTCAACTGGTAGAAGAGCCGCCGCTGCGCCTGCGTCGTCCCCAGCTTCACCAGGCTCCACGAGCGGAGGATGAAGTTGTGGATGTAGGCGCGGATCCACCACACGGCGTAGGAGATGAGGCGGTAGCCCTTGTCCGGGTCGAAGCGGTTGACCGCCTGCATCAGCCCGATGTTCCCCTCCTGGATCAGGTCGCCGAGCTTGATGCCGTAGGTGCGGTACTCCTGCGCGATCTTCACCACGAAGCGCAGGTTGGAGGTGATCAGCTGCTGCGCCGCCTCCGGGTCCCCCGTCTCCCGCCACTTCCGGGCGATCGCCAGCTCCGCCTCGCGGTCGAGGACCGGGTACTTGTTGATGCGGGAGAGGTAGAGCGACAGGCTTCCCTGGTACGCCGGTCCGGCGGCGGCGCGGGAGGGCGCGGCCGCCTTCGCCCGCGCCGACTTCGCGCGCGGCGCGGCGGCCGGCTTCGCCGCCTCCGCCGGGGCGACGATCTCCTCGTCGAGGAGGATCTCCTCGGGCCCCGGCTCGATCGGCTCCTCGGGGATGCTCTCTTCGCGCACGTCGTCGCCGTTTGCCGGGGAGGTCATCGTTCGTTCGATCCCGCTTTCAACGACGGTCGCCGCGCGCCCTCCGCGCGCGGGATCGTCAAGGTCATCACGCCGTTCTCGAGGGCGAGCGTCGCCCGCTCCGCGTCCAGCCCCTTGGGGAGCGGAACGCTCTTCACGAACTCGCCGGCCGGGCGCTCGGCGCGGCGAAGCCGCGATCCGTGCGGCTCGGGGGCCGGGGCGCGGCGGCCGCGTAGCACCACGCCGCCGGCGACGAACTCGACGGCGATCTGCTCCTTGGGGACCCCCGGCAGGTCGATCAGCAACGTCACCCGGTCCCGCTCCTCCACCACGTCGACGGCCGGGTTGTAGACCGCCTCGCCGTCGAGGACGTTGCGCAGGAACTTGAGCGGCTTTTCGGGGTCGCTGTAGAACGCCTCGAGGAAGTCGGCGAACGGATCGCCCGTTCCGCTTTCACGTTCGCTGTTCATTCGACGCTCGTCGTCCGGCCCCGGTTTCGGCATATCTAGTTCCGCGCGAAGGATCGTCAAGAATACTCGCCGCGCGATGCGGGGCAACCGCTCGTATTCGCGCGATTCCGGTGCGATGGCCCTGTGGATTGCGTGGGCGCTAACTCTGCGCGATCAGGACCAGCAGACCGATCGCCGTCGTTCCCGCGGTGATCGGAACGCCGACCTTCAGGTATTCGACGAAGGAGATCGGACATTCGCGGCGGGCCAGCTCCGCCACGATCAGGTTGGCGATCGATCCCACAAGGGTGAGGTTTCCGGCGAAGGTGCTCCCCATCGCCAGCGCCAGCCATCCGAGCGTGGGGTGCGGTCCGGCGGCGACGACCGGACCGAGGAGCATCACCGCCGGCACGTTGGAGACGAGGTTGGACAGCACCAGCGAGACCCCGGTGATGCCGGCGATCCGCGCCGCCGGGTCGCTGGCGCCGTGCGTCTCCGCCACGGCCAGGAGGAGATCGGCGAGCCCCGACGCGCGGACGCCCTCGGTGACGACGAACAGACCGGCGAAGGTGACGAGCAGCGGAAAGTCGACGCCACGGAACGGTTCGGGCCTGCCTGCACCCTCTGGTGGAGTGGCTCCGGGCCGGCCGCCCGCCCGGGGGCCGTCGGAGGCGAGGAGCAGGACCGCCCCGCCGGCGGCGATCGCGGCGAGGCCGACGTCGACGTGGAGCAGGAAGGCGACGAGCATCCCCGCCGCCACGACGAGCGAGCGCGAGAGCGAGCGGGCCGAGACCGGAGGCGCGCCGGCGTCGAGGCCGCCGCCGTCCGCGGCGCCGCCGATGGCTCGACCGGAGGGTACGCCGCCCGGTGCGCCGGCGGCGGCGCCCGTGCGCGACGCGGCGGCCGCCGCGCCGAGCGCGCGGCGATAGACGAAGGCGATCACCGCGTAGGTGAGCGCCAGCCCCAGCAAGGAGGCCGGCGCCAGCCGCCGCAGGAACTCGCCGTAGCCGATCCCGCTCTGCACGCCGATCAGCGCGTTCTGCGGATTGCCGCTCAGGGTGCACGCGCCGCCGACGTTCGACGCGGTCGCGACAGCGAGCAGGTAGGGGAGGGGCGGCAGTCCGGAACGCCGCGCGACCCGCAGCACCAGGGGCGTGAAGAGGAGGCAGACGGCGTCGTTCAGGAAGAGGGCCGAGAGGAGGCCGCTCGCGACGACGACCGACGCCAACAGCGCGTGCGGACCGCGGCCGCTGCGGGCGATCGCGCCGGCGACCGCCGTGAACAGCCCGTCCTCCGCGAGCCGCGACGTCAGCACCATCAGCCCGAGCAGCAGCGTCAACGTCGGCACGTCGATCGCCGCGTAGGCGCGCGACGCGGGGAGGACGCCGCAGACCACCATCGCCACCGCGCCGAGCAGCGCGGCGACGGGCCGGTCGAGCCGCCGACCCGGGAGGCGGCCCGTTCCGATCGCGGCGTAGGTGAGGACGAAGATCGTCGCGGCGGCGGTCATTCGCGTTCGCCATGGTAGTCTCGCCGCGAATTCGCCGGCGATCCACCCGCGCCGGCCGGCTCGCATGGCGCGCGTTCCCAACGACCTTCTCGCGATGCACCGCCTCCTCGCCGCCGCGTCGGTCGTCGCCGCCGTGGGGGTGGTGGCCGCCTACCTCGCGCGCGGACCCGGCGATCCGGTCGCCGCCGGCGACGCGCGCGCCGCCTCCGGTGATGTCGACGGGGCGCGCCGGATCTGGGATCGCGCCTGTCGGCGGCGGACGCCGATCGCCGCCGCGTGCGTCTCGGCGGGGGCCTCGCGCCTCTACGCGGGCGATCTCGGCGGCGCGCGCTCCGATGCCGCCCGGGCCACCGCCGCCGATCCGACGGCGCTCACCGTGATGATGTTGGCCGCGGGCGTCGAGCGCGCCGCCGGACGGGCCGACGCGGCCGACGCCCTCTACCGCGCCGCCGCGGAGCGCCATCCGGCCTCCGCGCTCCCGGCGGCGAACCGGGCGATGCTCGCCTTGGAGCGGGGCGACCTCCCCGGCGCCGAGGCGGCGGCGACGGAGGCTATCGCCCGCGATCCGAACCTCGCCCTGGCGCAGGCCGCCGGGGCGCGCGTCCACGCCGCCAAGGGGGAGGTCGACGCCGCGGTCGCGGGGTTCCTCCGCGCCATCGAGCGCAATCCCGGAGCGATCGCCGAGCGGTTGGAGCTGGCCGACCTCCTCGCGACGAAGCGGGAGTACGAGCGCCGCTTGGTCGTCCTGGCCGAGGCCTACGAGCGGGCGCCGCTCGACCCGCAGGTCGGGATCGCCTACGGCGAGATGCTGGTGAACCAGGGGCGGTTCGACCGCGCCCTCGAGGTTCTGCGCGAAGCGGAGCGCCGCGCGCCGGCGCGCCACGAGCCGCACGTCCTGGTCGGGCAGGCGTTCCTGGCGCAGCGCAAGCCCGCCTTCGCCGCCGCGCGCTTCCGCGAGGCGCTGGCGCGCCGTCCGGGCGATGCGCGCGCGACCTACCTCCTCGCCGCCGCCCTCTTCGAGGAAGGGAAGTACGACCCGGCGATCGAGATCCTCGATCCGTACCTCGCGCGCGCGCTCGATCCCGGGGAGCGCGTGCCGGCGCTGCACCTGCGCGCGCGGGCGAGGGCCGGCGCGAACCGGGTCGACGCGGCGCTCGAGGACCTGGCGGAGGTGCTTCGCGCCGAGCCCGACCACGCCGCCGCGCGCGAGCTCGCCGGGCGGTTGCGCATCGACCGGAAGGAGTACGAGGAGGCGGCGCGCCTGCTCGACCCGCTCGGGCGGGAGGAGCGCGTCGACCCGCGCGCGATGCTCGACCTGGCCCGCCTCGACGCCGCGCGCGGGGAGCGATCGCGGGCGATCGCGTGGCTGGGACGTCTCGCGCGCGCCGGCGGCTTCCGCGCCGACGAGGTCCGCGCGCAGCCCGAGCTGCGCGCGCTCGCCGGGATCCGCGAGTTCCAGCTGCTGCTCGACCGCGCGCCGGACGACGAGCCGCCGCCCTCGCCGGAGCCGGTCCGATGAGCGAACGGACGCTCCGCGCCCGCGCCAAGGTGAACCTGCACCTGCGCGTCCACGGCCGCCGCCCCGACGGCTACCACGAGCTGACGACCGTCTTCGATCGCCTCTCGCTCTCCGACCTGGTGCAGGTCGCGACGAGGCCGCGCACCGGCATCGAGCTCACGTGCGTCGACAAGACGGTCCCGAACGACGACCGGAACCTCGCCTGGCGCGCCGCCGCCGCCGCGCTCGAGACGGCCGGCTCCGCGGCGGGGGTCTCGATCCGCCTGCACAAGGGGATCCCGGTCGGCGGCGGACTCGGCGGCGGCTCCTCCGACGCTGCCGCCACCTTGATCGCCGTCAACGAAGCGTTGGGCCTCGGGATCGGTCCCGCCGCGCTCTTGACCACCGCGCGGGACCTCGGCGCCGACGTTCCGTTCTTCACGCTTGCGCTGCTCAAGGAGCGCGATGCGCGCGGCGAGGCGATGCGGATGGCGGTCGGCCGCGGCGTCGGCGAGATCCTCGAGCCGGTGCCGAACCCCGCGCCGGCGTGGTACGTCCTCGCCAATCCCGGATTCGAGGTCTCGACCGCGTGGGCGTTCGACGAAGCGAGATTCCCTCCGTTGTCGTCCCGCGCGCCGGCGGATGCCCAGTCGTTCGCCGACCTCTCCACCTTCGAGGGGCTGGTGCGCTCGCTGCGCAACGACCTCGAGCCGGTCGTCTCCGCGCGCCACCCCGAGATCGCGACGCTCAAGGGCCGCCTCCTCTCCCTCGGCGCTGCCGCCGCCCAGATGTCCGGCAGCGGCCCGACCGTCTTCGGCCTCTTCCCCGATCTCCCCGCCGCCGACGACGCCCGCCGCGCGCTCGAGTCGGTCCTTCAGGGCAGCGGCACCCGCGTCTTCATCGCCCAGGGGGAGTAGGCGCCTCGCGCGCGATCGCCTCGAGGTTCGGCGCGTCGATCCCGAGCGCGCGCGCGTGCGCGAGGTAGTCGCCGATCAGCGCGCGCGTCTGGTCGCCGACCTTGGTGAAGTGGACCGAGAGGTAGGTCTCGAGGTCGAGCGGCACGGTCCGGCGCCCGGCGGCGATCGCCAGCCGCAAGGGGAGAGGGCGGGCGAGGAGCGCGAGCAGCGGCGGCGGGCGGCGGCCGCGGGTGCGTGCGACGACGGCGCGGGCCTCGCGCGCCGCCGCGAAGGCGGTGCGGAGGCGCGGCCGCTCCGCCGCCGAGAACAGGCGCGCGAACGACCAGCCCGCCGCTTCGAGCGCGACCAGCAGCGGCATCATCGTCGCGGTGGCGAACGCCGCCTCGCGCGTCGCGTCGGCGGCCGCGCGCGCCGGGAGGCCGCCGGCGCGCAGCGCGCGCACCACCGCGGCGCGTCGATCGGGCGGCCCGTCGAACGGCGCCGCCGCGGGCGGAAACCAGTAGGCGATCCCGGGGCGCGGGAAGCGGGTCTCACCCGGGAGGGGCGCCGCGTAGGCGAGGAGCGAGAGCACTCCTTGCACCAGGCGCTCCGGCCCGACGACCGCCTGGAGCCGCGCCCGGTCGTCGGGCCCCGGCTGGAGGAGGACGACCGTCGCCTCCCCGGTCTCGGCGAGGCGCCCGATCCACCGATCGCGCAGCGCCGTCGAGGAGGTGGCGAGGTAGATCTCGTCCCATCGCGTCGACGCGATCTCCCTCTCGACGAGCAGCCCGTACGCCCGCCACCCGACCGGCTCCCGCCGCTGCTCCCCTCGCCGGTTGAGCGGGTAGAAGGTGAACCCCCGGCGGCACGCCTCGAGGTGCGCCTCCTTCACCAGGAAGGAGACCTCCGCCCCGCCGAGCGCGAGATGCCGCCCGTACACCCGACCCACCGCCCCCGCCCCGACGACCAGCGCCCGCACGTCGCGACGGTATCCGCTCTCGCTCCGAGCCCCAACGCGAAGTGCTATTCTCCGCCGTCGTCCCTTGGGGAGTCGCCAAGCGGTAAGGCATCGGCCTTTGGAGCCGACATCCGGTGGTTCGAATCCACCCTCCCCAGCCATTCGTAGAGGCGGTTCGAGGGTGCGCTCAATCCTCGTCGGTATCGGGCGTGGAAAGCGCTCCATCGCGGTTTGGCTCGCTGAGGGCTCCGTCAGGCGGTGCATCGGGTGCGGCAAGCGAGACTCTGCCGTGGGGCGTCCCACGCAGCCGTGCCAATGCGCGAACGACCTTCGCCCGGGTGAGGACGATGGACGCAGGGAAATCGGCCCCCACGTCCCCGGCGTTCAGGTGCCAGCGGGCTCCACATTTCGTGCACGCGAACCACCCTCCGTCGATCTCGTACGCCGACCGTACGCCGCATGTGGAACACCTGGACGGAAGGAGAGTGATGACGAGGTCGAGCACGAACGGCGGGATGATGCTTCCGACCAGCATGCCGATGCAGCCTGCGACGAGCCCGATGAGCGGATGGACGTGAACGAGTTGCATGCCGAGGAGCAGACCGCCGAGGCCGCCTGCCAGGAAAGCGGCGATCGCCACCGGTTCGGAGAGCAGGGCAATTTTTCGCCGAGGGCTCACGTCCCTACTCAGGAGCCTCGCGGGAGCCTTCGACCCGCTCCGTCGACACCGAGACGGCCCCGGGCTGTGCGGGCTCGCTCAACGCCCCCTCCGATCGGGGTTGGGCGAGCGAAAGCCGGCCCTCCGGGTGACGTCGCGAGAGCGATCGGAGCACGGGGGCGATGCGCTCGTGCGAGAGTCGCTCGATCCAGTCCGGGCGCCAGTTCCCGGACATCTTTCCGGCCGTGTCGGTGTTGTCGAATCCGCAGAGAGCGCACCGATACTGGAAGTCTCCGTGGAGATACGCGAGCCCCGGGCATCCGGGACGTTGGCACCGCGCCGGAATCACGCGCCAAACGAGTGCGAGCAGGTAGATCAACGCCGGTCCCGCTCCGAACGCAGGCAGAAAGAGAAGCGCGTACGGTGAGCCGTCGAAGACGTAGGGCACCACGGCGAACGCCCCTCCGATCCCTCCGCACATCAGAACGAGCCAGGCGATCGGATAGAGGCACCCCAGCAGCTTTGAGGTCGGCACCAGACGCACCGATCGATTGTACGGCCGGTAGTATCGTATCGCCCGGATGGGCTGGCGCGAGCAGATCCAGGGCGAGGCGGCGGGGCTGAATCAGGGGGCGGGCTGCATCGGGTTGTTCGGAGTCGTCTTCGGATCGATCTGGGTCTGGGGGGTCCTCCACCACGACATCGAACCGCCGCTGGGTCCGATCGGGACGGTGGCGCACGCGATCGGGGCGGCCCTGATGGTGGTCGGCGGGCTCTGGGGGATCGTGGGGAGCTTCGTCCGCCTCACGCCGGGGCACGGCGGGATCACCATCGGCGCGCTCGTCTTCGGCATGGGGCTGATGCTCGCCGGGGCGATGCCGGAGGAGTCGGGCGCCGGGATCTTCGCGCGATTCGTCGGCTTCGCGTTCGGGTTGCTGGTGATGGCGGTCGGCGCCGGCTTCCTGCACGCCGGCGCGCTCGGCGGAGCGGCGGGTCGCGCGCTGGCGGAGGCCTCGCATCGACTGGGACTTGCCACGCGCCAGCGCTACTTCCGGATGCCGGAGGCGCGCGGCGAGGTTCGCGGCGTTCCCGTCCTTCTGCGCGCGCTGGAGGGGGGCGAGGCGTGGGTCGAGGTGGGGGACGCGCGATGGGGGGACCTGGCGATCGAGCGCGAGGGCTCGACGACGGGGCTCCGCGCCGCGTTGCGGAAGGAGCAGGTCGTCACCGGCGACGCCGCGTTCGACGACCTCGCGTTCCTTCGGGGCGACGAGGCGACGGCGCTCGCCCTGCTGACCCGACCGGTGCGGATGGCGCTCGCGGAGGCGTTGCAGGCCGGGGTGGTGGTCGGGGGAGGGCGGCTGCGCGCGCGCCATCGGATCTCCTCGCGCGGCGGCGGTCGTGGACTGCCGGGGATGGTTGACGAGCTGGTGACGTTGACCGCTCTCCTTCCCGCGGGATCGGACGGCGACGCGGCGTGGCCCCTCTCCCGGCTCGCGCACAACGCCCTCGCCGACCCGGAGCCGGGGGTGCGGCTGGCGAACCTCGACGCGCTGCTTCGGGGCGCGACCGCCGCGGCGAACCTCGCGCGGTCGACGAGCGAACGGGCGATGGAGGACGCCGATCCCCGCGTCCGCCACCGCGCGGCCCGTCACCTGGTCGAGACGGGCGCCGCCGGCAGCGTCCGCGAGCGGGCCGAACGGATCCTCCACGACCACGCCGGGAGCCTGGCGATCGCCGACGCTGGCACCGGCGGCCAGGTCACCCTCGCCGCCCCGGCGGCGGCGCTGTCGCTGCCTGACGCGAAGAAGGGCGTGGATCGCTAGCGCTTCAGGGAGAGCGCGCCGTCGGCGGCCGGAGGGGACAAGGCGCCCGCGGCGCCGGACGTCGTCGCCAGCGAGAGTCCTCCTTCGGGCGACCGGCCGACCCGGGCGACGGTGATCGCCTCGCGAATCGCCTGTCGGTCCGGCCCGGCGGCGCTGCGCCACGGGTCGAGATTCGGGTAGGCGATCCCCCGGAAACGCGGTGCCGCCGACGGGCTCGCTCCCGCCTCGAGGAGCATCCGGACCATCTCCAGGTTCCCTTTGCGACTGGCAAGGTCGAGCGCGTTCGTCTCGTCCAGCGGCGGTGGCGCCAGCCAGAGGACGCAGTCCAGGCTCCGATGGAACTCCATTTGTCTCGCGATCCGGGTCGCGAGCAGACGCGCCGTATCGAGGTGGCCGTGCTCGATCGCGAAGGCCAGCGCCAACGGCACGTCCTCCAGGCGGGCCCCGGCGTCGAGGAGCGCGCGCACCATCGCCGTGTTTCCGGCGTCGGCCGCCAGGTGCAGCGGCGCCTTGAACCCCGTGCGACCGAACGCGCGGTGGGTGTGTTGGAAGGGGCCGACGCGATTCGGATCCTCCCCTGCGCCGAGGAGGCGCTGCGCCCGGTCGACGTCGCCCCTCTCGACGGCGGCCACCAGCGGCGGATCGGTGCGCGACTGGAGCGCCTTCACGACGCCCGCGAGGAGATCGAGGTCGGAACGGAAGGTCTCCAGGGACGCCGGACCGTATTTGGAGACGGCGATCCCGCGGTGGCCGAAGGCGATGTGCCGGACGGCCGGGCTCAGCCGCGGCACGGCGTCGTGGACGGCGGCGCACTCCAGCTCCGGGTGCGGCGGGCGTGGCGTGAGACCGTCGTCGTGGACGAGCGGCGCCCCTTCACCGTCCCGGAAGAAGCCGGTGTTCCAGTCGTAGTCGAAGGCGCCCAGAAAGAGCTGTCCACGGATCCCCCCTCGGCGGAACTCCACCGGATGAACCGCGAAGGGGATCCCCTCCACGTACCCCTTCCACCAGCGGCCCGACCAGAAGCAGCCGGTGTAGGGGATCTCGGGATCCTTGCGGCGGGGGCGCCGGGAGCGCAACTGCAACGGCTTCCGTAGGGTCCACCGGAAGTAGACGCGCGCGAAGACGTACCGGAGGACGCGCCCGACCAACCGCCCGATTCTAGAGCATCCGGGCCGGCCACCATGCGTTCAGAAGTGGAGCGTCGCGGTCGCCTGGACGTTGATCGGGGCGCCGGGGGTGAAGTGGAGGTCTTCGCAGCCGTCGAAGGCGCCGCCGCCGTCGGCGCGGGCGCGCGTGCCGGGCGGGCAGTCGGCGGCGGTCTCTTCGTCCGCCAGACGGGAGACGGTGGCGAACTGGGCCTCCCGCCATTCGGTGTTCGTCAGGTTCTGCACCGACGTGGAGACCTCCCAGCGGCCGCGACGGTAGCCGGCGGAGAGGTCGACACGGGTGAACCCTTCGGCGGTCAGGAAGCGGTCTTCGGTCGCGGGACGGTCGCCGATGTGCAGGGCGCCCAGGCGGCCGTACCAGCCGGCGGGATGCCGGGCCGAGATCCCTCCCGATACCAGGCGCGTCGGCGCGAGTGCGACGGCGTCGGCGTTCCCCGGGTTCCGCGTGAACTCCGCGCGAACGAAGTTGGCGTCGGCATCGGCGAAGAGCCACGGCAGGAGGCGCGCGCGCGCTTCGATCTCGACGCCGTCGCGGCGCGTCGCCCCGCTCGCCTCGGTGACCCCTTCATCGCCGACCCACACGATCTCGCTGTCGAGATCGATCCGGAACAGGGCGGCGGCCAGGTCGACGCGGTCGAGGAGACGGGTCCGCGCGCCGAGCTCGTAGCCGATCGCGCGCGTGAGCGGCGTGACGGCATCCTGCCCGCGCACCACGCCGCGGGCGTCGTTTGAATGGAATCCGGTGCCGACGTTCAGGAAGAGGTCGGTGTCGCGGAGCGGCGAGAGGATCGCCGACGCCTTGGGGCTGAGGAGCGTCTTCTGCGCCACGCCGGAGGTGCGCGTCTCCTGCGTCGAGAGATCCTCGAGACGGTCGTCGACCCGGAAGTCGACGCGATCGACGCGCCCGCCGACCACGGTGCGAAGCCACGGCGTCCAGACGATCTCCTCTTGCGCGTGGACCCCCAGCGACGCTTCGTCGATCGACGCGTCGACGACGGTCGCCATCCGTTCCCGCTCCCGGTCGCGGTAAAGGCCGTTCTCGATGCGGTCGGTGCGGGTGCGGAAGCCGAGCGTCGTGTCGAAGACGGTCGCCCCGATCAACCGCTGCCGGCGCCAGCGACCGGCGACGCCGAACAGGGTCCGCCGGTCCTGCTGCTCGATCTGGTCGCCGTTCACCCGATCGCGGCGGAAGAAGGTGAAGTTCGAGAAGAGGCTCAGGCGGTACGACGCGGCATAGGCCAAGAGCTCCATCTCGTCTCCGGCCGCGCCGCGGGCCCTCCAGGAGCCGTAGAGGCTGTAGCGCTCCGAGTTGCCGCCCTCGGTCTCGTCGACGGTCCCGAACCGGTCCAGGTCGCCGCGGCGGAGTTCGCGCAACGGGATCTGCCCGGAGGCGTTCCAGCCCGCGCCGTACCCCGTGGCCGCCAGCGACAACGAGGATCCCCCCTCGAGCTCGCGCGAGACCTTTCCGAACAGACCGAATCGTTGCAGGCGCTCCGGACGGTCGAAGGGGCCGTCGGTGCCGTGGAGCTCGACGGCGACGAACGGCTTCCAGCCGGGGATCGTCGGGCTCGTCACCAGCAGCGTGCGGTAGGTGCCGAACATCCCTCCGCCGACGGAGACCCGGTGAGCCTCGAACCCCTCGCGCGTCACCAGGTTGACGGCGCCCGCGGTGGCGAAATCGCCGTGGGAGGCGTCGTAGGGGCCTTTCGACACCTCGATCGTCTCGACCACCTCGGGGATCAACCAGTTGAGGTCGGCATACCCCTGCCCGTGACCGTGGCTGACCATGTTGACCGGGACGCCGTCGACCGACAGGGCCACGTCGGTCCCGTGATCGGCGTCGAACCCGCGGAGGAAATATTGGTTCGCCTTGCCGCCTCCGGCGTGCTGCACGACGTAGAGACCCGGCGTCACCATCAGCACGTCGGCCGGTCGGGGGTGCGGCCGAAGGAGGAAGTCGCGATCGCGGACCTCCTTCGAGCTCGCCGCTTGAAGCGGCTTCCGGGCGGTGACGACCAGCTCCTCGGCCTTCGCCTCGGCGATGGGCGCGGCAGTCGCCGTCGGGGTCGGGGATCCTGCCGGGTCCGTCGGCGGCGACGGTTCCGGGCCGGTCTCTCTGCCGGCAGCGGACGTTAGACGGAAGATCGCGAGCAGGCAGACGCCTGCCGACACGAGTCGGTGCATCGACGGACCTCGAGGAGGGGGGCCGAACCGGTGGAGCGCTCAACGGACCGCGCTACCGGCCTGGGGGTGGTCCCCGCGGCGCTCCGGGTTCGACGCGGTCCGTCACCGCGGCGCGTGCGGGCTCGGGCGTCCGCAGCGGTCGCGATGGCGCGAGCTGCGCCGAAAAGACCGAGTGCACGGTCGGAAGAGAGACACCCGCGAAGTGCAACGGTCCGCGGGCCTCGTGATGTCGGGAGGACGGAGCGCCGTCGTCGCCAGGGTGGTCGCCGCCGTCGTCGCCGTCCCCGTGCGCGTCGCCGTGATCGTGGTCGTGCGGCGCGTCGGCGTGCGCGTGGCTCGCGCCGATCTGGGACGCGAGCCGGAGGTAGAGGGCACGGACGTCGAGCGGCTGCGCCGGATCGATCGGCGCCGAACCGTCCAACCAGACCGTCGAGCCGTCCGCCTCGTGGAGGTGCGGCCGGTCGTGCGCCGCGAAATGGGCGACGGCGCTCGCCTGCCCGCCCATCAGCGCGACCAGGCAGGTCGACGCTCGAACGGCTCTCGCGACGCGTTTCACCGGCCGCACCACATCACCGGAATCACGGGGCGTCAATCGACCCGCGGGGCGAGTCCGCGGGCGGCGAGGACCTCGTCGCGGTGCAGGGTGAACCAGTCGGCGCAGCCCTGGCAGCAGAAGTAGATCGTGCGCCCGTCGAGCGCGGCCGAGGGGCTCGCGTCCTTCACGGAAAAGACGACCCCGCTCACCACGCAGTAGGCGCGATCGCCGACCGCCGCACCGGGTTGCTCCTGGACGTCGGCCGACCGGCCGCGTGCGCGCCGCCCTCAGCCCCCTTCGCAGCCGGTGAAGGTCGGGTCGATCGGCTCCCACGGTTCCAGCCGGCGGGGCGGCGTGTCGGCGGCGCCGGCGCAAAAGGCGAGGGCGGTCAGCAGGAAGGTCCGTCGAGTCGTGGTCATGCGCCCCTCCTACCTCGCCTCGGCGACCGCGCCGCCGGCCGCGCAGCAGGACGCCTTCTTCAGCGGACACTCGGGGGTGCCGGCGAGCGGGCAGCTCGTGAGCGGGCACGCCGCCGTGCCGGCGAGCGGACAGTTCGCGGCGATGCGGGCCGACTTCGCCGCGCAGCCGGCAAGGGAGAGCGCGAACAGGACTCCGACGACGACCTTCTTCATACGGACCTCCGTGGGAGTTATTACCGGGTTCCTTGGGACGGTGTCGAGCCGAGACGGATGAGCGGCGTCGGGTTCGGCCGCTTCAGCCAAAGGTTCCAGAGCGAGGCGGCGACCAGCAGCACCACCCCGGCGTAGACGGCCGGCTCGAACGTCCATACCAGGCGGCCCGCGACGACGGCCCCGGACCCGAGGGCCGTTGCGAACAGCGGCCCCACTTTTCGATGACCGCGGGTCGCCCAGGCGACGCTGGCGAGGCTCGTGAGGAGGAACGCGACGATCAGCGGCACGACCACCCGCTCGGTCAGGAGGAAGCCGAGCCCAACCGACGACAGCACGCCGGCGTACGCGGCGACGCAGAAGGGGCACGAGGCCGCCGGGAGGAGCGGAAGAAGGGCGCCGGGAAGATGCGCGACCGAAGCGATCCAGTGCGGCCGTCGCATCCGTGCGCGGAGAGCCGCCGTGATCGCCGCCACCCCCGGCGCGCCCGACTTCGGGCCGTTGCCGTAGATCCGGCAGGCGCATCCGGCGGCCGATCCATCGCCGAACAGGTCGACCCCGTCGACGACGATCGCCGGCGAACCGAATCGACGATGGGACGGAGGCGTGCCGGGGGCGTCGACGTCGACCTCCTCGAACGACGGCGGCTGTCCGCACACGGCGAGCGCGCGCCGGAGCGCGTCGCGCGTGGCGTCGACGTGCGGGCATCCGCCGAAGTAGACGAGCTGCACCCTC
This sequence comes from uncultured bacterium, assembly GCA_964372275.1. Taxonomy (GTDB): domain Bacteria; phylum CAYJRR01; class CAYJRR01; order CAYJRR01; family CAYJRR01; genus CAYJRR01. Next base: position 19,898 of record CAYJRR010000001.1, on the reverse strand, counting down.
ACGTCCGGCCCCCGACCGGAAACCCGATCGCCTCCAGGATCGGGCACCGCCGGGCCGTTCCCTGGCGGGCGCAGGTTCGCTCGAGCAGCGCGAGCGCCCGCTTCATGGCGCGCAGCGTCTTCAGCTTGCCGTCGATCTCCTCGATCTTGGCGCGGGCGGCTGCCCGCACCTCGGCGCAGGGGGAGCGGCGGTCGTCCTTGAGTCGAAGCAGCTCCTCGGTCTCGGCGAGCGAGAAGCCGAGCTCCTGCGCGCGCTTGATGAAGCGGATCGTCGCCACCGCGTCCGGCCCGTAGAGACGGAAGCCCGACGGGGCCCGTGCCGGACGCGCGAGCAGGCCCCGGCGTTCGTAGTAGCGGAGCGTCTGCACGTTCACCCCCGCCTCCGCGGCGACCCGGCCGATCTGCCACACCGTCGCGCTCCTCGCCATGGCCCCAGTCTGAACCCTGTACCAAGGTACCGATTCAAGCACTTTCTTCCCCGCGAATCGTGCGCAAGGGCAGACCCGAGGGGACCCTCGGGGAGGGGCGATGGCGGTGCAGAACGGACGGACGGTGAAGGAGGGCGTCGGCCTGGGGATCGTGGCCGGCGTGATCTTCGGGATCGTGGAGATGGTCGGCGCCTCGATGATGGAGCAGCCGGCGCTGATGCCGATCCGGATGTTCGCCAGCACGCTGCTCGGGCGGGCGGCGCTGGAGGCGACGCCGCTGGGCACCGCGGTCGTCGTTGGGACGGCGATGCATCTCGCGTTCTCCGGGGTGTTCGGCGCGATCTACACACTCCTCGCGGCGCGGCTTCCGGCCGAGGCGAAGACGCAGCCCGGACGGCAGATCGGGATCGGTCTGCTCTACGGGGTCGCCCTGTGGTTCGTGAACTTCCAGATCGTCGCGCGCCTGGTCTACCCGTGGTTCCTCGACGCGCCGCAGCTGATGCAGGCGACGATGCACGCGTTCTTCTACGGCATCCCGCTCGGGCTGCTCTACGCCGGGGCCGAGAAACGCGTCCGCCGCGCCGCTCCCGTCCGGGCGTGACGCCGCGGACGCGCCGTGACGACGGCGCGGCGCCCGGCGCTCACGCCGCGAGGGCCGCCGTCCAGGCCAGCGCGATGGCGGCGACGGTGGCGAGCGCCCAGCCCGCCTGGATCGTGCCGCTTGGCGGTTCCGGCCAGATCCGCGCCGCGCCGACGCCGAGGAGTCCGCCGGCGAGCCCGCCGAACAGGTGGGCCGGAAGGTCCGAGCCCTCGGACGTTCCGAGCAGTCCCAGCAGCGCCACGCTCGCCGCGACGATCACCCACACGCGCCGGCGGCGGCCGGGCTCGAGGCTTCCGAGCGCCGCCAGCGTCCCCAGGACTGCGAAGACGGCGGTCGAGGCGCCGATCGAACGATGGGCGTCGCGCATCGCGAGCGCGGTGAGGAGGTTGCCGGCGGCGCCGCCGCCGGTCGCAAGCGCCAGCGAGAGACCCGGACCGAGCCTCCAGGCCAACGCGGTCAGGAAGGCGAGCAGCGCCGCCGCGTTCGCGATCGCGTGCGCCAGGTCGGCGTGGAGCGCGAGCGCCGTCACCGAGCGCCAGACCTCGCCGTCGAGGATGCGCCCGGCGTCCGCGGCGCCGCGCTCGTAGGCGGGGGTCGCGCCGGACGGTCCGGTGAAGGCGTGAGCCGCGAGGAGCGCCCAGGCCGCGACCACCCCGACCCCGCTGCGACCCCACCGGCGGGGCGGCTGCGGCACCGCCTCGTCCGCGGGCTCCTCGTCGAGGTCGTCGAGGCTTCCCCCCGCCAACTCCGCCTCGTCCGCCGGCACGACGACGGCCCACCCGTTCTCCGTCGGATCGACTCGCGCGGCGATCCCCTCGAGCGCGAGCGCCCGAGCCCAGAGATCCGCCAGCCGCCGCTCGGGCGTCGTGCGTACGGCAACGTCGTCCATCAGCGTGCCTCGAGGGCCGACCAGCCGCGCTCGGCGAGCAGCCCCCGGACGCGCGTGCGGACGTCGTCGCGAATCCGCCGGACGACCTCCGGCGGCTTCCCGTTCGGGTCCTCGAGGGGCCAGTCGATCACCTCGAGGCCGGGGACGTACGGGCAGGCGTCGCCGCACCCCATCGTCACCAGGAGCGAGGCGCCGCGCGCGAGGCTCTCGGTGAGTCGCTGCGGGCGCTCCGACGACAGGTCGATCCCCTCCTCGTTCATCGCCGCCACCACCGCGGGATGGACCCGGTCCGCGGGCCGCGTCCCCGCCGAGATCGCGCGCGCCGTGGCCGGATCGGCCAACCGGTTGAAGAGCGCCGCCGCCATCTGCGACCGGCCGGCGTTGTGGACGCAGGCGAACAGGACCGTCGTCATTCCAGGATCCCAATAGGCGCACGTCGTCGCGATCGTCAAGCGCGTCGCGGTGTATGCTGCGCCACCCGATCTCCGGCGGGTGAGGTGAACGATGCGCGTCCCGGTCGAACTTCCCAAGGCCTACAAGCTCGTCAACCACGGGCCGACGACCCTCGTCACCTCGTCCGCGGGCGGCCGCGCCAACGTGATGGCCGCGGCGTGGGTGATGGCGATCGACTTCGATCCTCCCACGGTGGCGGCGGTGATCGACGGGGGCACCTTCACCCGCACGCTGATCGACGCGTCGGGGGAGTTCGGGCTCTCGCTCCCCGTGGGCGCGCAGGCCGACCTGACCTGGACGGTGGGGAAGACGAGCGGGCGCGACCTCGACAAGTTCGCCGCCTTCGGGATTGCGACCGAGCCCGCCTCGACGATCGCCGCCCCACTCATCGCCGGCTGCGCCGGGTGGCTCGAGTGCCGCGTGCTCCCGGACGCGGCACTCGCCCACGACCACGACCTGTTCCTCGCCGAGGTGGTCGCCGCCTGGGCCGACGACGCGCTCTTCGTCGGCAACGAGTGGCGCTTCCCGTCGCCCGACCGTGCGACGATCCATCACCTCTCGAAGGGGACCTTCTTCGCCACCGGACCGCGGATCGACGCGCGCCTGCTCTCCCCCCGTTCCTAGGCGGCGATCTCCTTGCGCAGGACCTCGACCGCGCGTTCGATGTGGCGCGGGAGGATGTAGTAGGGGAACGACAGGCGGGCCGAGGCGAGGGGGATCACCGGGTCGGCGTCTCCGGGAGCGACCCAGATCTTGTGCCGGTCCCACAGCCGCATCGCGATCGGCGAGAACTTCTCGAAGGGGAGGGTGAACCGCACCATCGCCACCGCCAGCTCCGGGGGGCTGCCGGTGATGAAGCGCAGGCCCGGGATCGCCGACAGCCGCTCGCGCGCCAGGTGGGTGAGGAAGCGGTGTCGGGCGACGATCCGTTCGCCGCCGACCTTCTCGTAGAGGTCGATCGCCGCGCCGAGCCCGATCAGCGTCGACCGCGGCGTGGTGCCGATGTTGGAGAGGCGCTCGACCCCCAGCTCCGGCTTGTCCCAGTTCACCGAGGGGGTGTGGCACCACAGGCGCTCCGCCATTCCCTTGCGGCAATAGAGGGCCCCCGTTCCCTTCGGCGCGAACAGCCACTTGTGTTGGCTCACCGCGTAGTAGTCGCAGCCGATCTCCTTCACGTCGACCGGCAGCTGCCCCAGCGTGTGCGCACCGTCGACCAGGCTCACGATCCCCTTTGCCCGCGCGAGCGCGCAGATCTCCTTCACCGGCAGCATTCCGCCGGTGATGGTGGTGATGTGGCTGACGCTGATCACGCGCGTGCGCGGCGTGAGGGCGTCGGCCACGCGCTGCACGATGGCGGCCGGGCTTTCGGGCGGCATCCCGATCGTGAACTCGCGGACGACGATGCCGTAGCGTTTCGCGCGCTGCAGCCACGCAGACTTCCCTCCGGGGTGCTCCTGATCGCTGATCAGCACCTCGTCGCCGGCGTTCAGGTCGAGCCCGCTGGCCACCGTGCACATCGCTTCGGTGGCGTTGCGGGTCAGCGCGATCTCGTCGGCCTCCGCTCCGACGAACGCGCCGACCCTGGCGCGCCATTCCAGCGTGGTGTCGGGATACCCCCACCACGGGTATTCGCCGTAACGGCGCCCCGCGAACCGCTCCACCTCGAGCTGGTAGCGCTCCACGGCGTCGAGGACGGGCTTGGGAGTGGCGCCGACGCTGCCGTTGTTCAGGTAGAGGACGTCGTCGGGGATCAGCCAGCTCTTTCGGAGCTTCTCCCACAGACGCTCCTCCGTCGCCGCCGCCGCCGCGTCGCCCGGCCACGCCGCCACCGCGGCGGCCGCCGCCGCCGCGTTCGAAACGAACTCCCGTCGATCCATGTCACTCCTCCGCGCGCAGGATACCGCCGGGACCGATCGCGCGCGTCACGCCGACGGTGACGATCGCCGGCCACTCGACCTGCGCGCCGGCCACGCGCCGCCAGAGCGGGACCGCCAGTCCGATCGACGCGCGGTACGGTCCCCGCGGGATCGAGACCGATCCCCCGAGGAGCAGGTCGGTTCGACCGAGGTTCCCTTCGCCGGGCACGCGGCCGCCCCAGCGCTCCGGCTCTTCGCGGTGGAGGTCGAGGCGCGCCGTCGCCTCGATCCCCCGCCGCGGCGGGAAGACGGTCCGCAGCCCGCCGCTCCAGCGCCGACCGGCGCGATACCCGTGCTCGTTCTCGGTCCACGGCAGACGTGCCTCCGCCCGCGCGCCGACCGCCACCGTCCCGTCCCGGCGCGAGAGGTCGATCTCCACGAACGGATCGAAGGTGCCGGTGCCGAACTGCAGGTGCTGGTGCCGCTTCCCGGCGGCGCCGAGCGCGAATGGGTTCGGCTCGGTGCGCCCGAGGGGGACGGTCAGTCCCAGCTCGACGGTGCCGGCGATCCCCCCTGCGACGAATCGGCGCCGACCGCCGACGCGCGGATCTCCCGGACCGCGCAGCGTCTCGTCGCGGTGGTGAACGCTCTCGTACTCCGGATCGAGGGGCTCGCCGTCCAGCCGCCGGAAGTCGACCGCGCTGCGCGTCCACCGGAACGGGGCCTGCGCGTGGATGGCCAACCGGTCGGACAGCCCGACGATCGCGCTCAACGTCAGCTCCCCGAGCCAGAAGCGCTGGTCGTGCTCGGTCGGCGGATCGTCCTCCGGCGCATCGTGGCGCACCCGGGCGGTCGAGCCGGTCGCCGACGCGCCGACGATCCAGCCCCCCTCGACCGCCGTTCCGCCCTCGGATCCCCCGACCGGGAGATTGGGATTGCTTCACCCCGCTCAGGCGAAGCCGCGCACCGGGAGCGCGATGCTCGCGACGAACAGGACCGCCGCCGCGATCCGCCCGCTCCGCCTCATCGGCCTCCCCCCTTCACGTTCGCCCCTTCCTGGATCGCTGCGTCGAGCGCGAGCAGGTTCAATCCCACGATCTCGCGGACCCGCGATCCGTCGCGTCCGTAGACGACGACGTACGGCAGCCCCGCCACGCGCCCCAGGTACCGCTTGGCCAGCGCCGAGTCCCAGGCCAGGACGTTGAGCTTGCGATACGCGACGTGCGGGAGGCCGTTGGCGACGGCGAGCATGTGGGCGTCGATCTGGCGGCAGGGGCCGCACCAGTCGGCGTAGAAGTCGAAGACCGTCACCTTTCCCGGAACCAGGTGCGCCTCCAGGGCCGGGACGTCCTCGCCGGCGTGGGCGATCGTCTTCACGTCGGCCGACGCCTGCGCAGCGGGGAGGGCGATCTCCGGATTGCAGATCCGGCACTGCGATTCCGGCACTCCGTGCTCGCCGCACCAGTCGTTCTCCATCGTGCCGTGTTTCGGCGCCGCCGTCCCCGGTCCGCCGGCCCGTACGCAGCCGGCGGTCGCGGCGAAGAGGAAGGCACCCGTCGCGGCGGAGATCGCGGACACGAGGCCGGCCCGGCGGGCGCGGAGGATCACGGGGGAGAGCGTAGCGGCTCGGCGGCCGCCAGACCACCCGGTCCTCCCGCGTGCGCTTGCGTCCGGGCCCCCGGCCACCAGAACGGGGAGAAGGCTCCATGATTCGCCGCCTCTGGACGAACTACAGCCTGAGCCTGACGCTGCTCGCCCTGCTGCTGGTGAGCTGGACGCTCCAGACCTGGATGGGCTGGCACGCCTTCGCCGACGAACAGGGCGCTCATGGCGGCATGGCTCGCGTGTGGGGGCCCGGTGGCTACATCTGGACGTGGGGCGAGTCGACGTTCGAGAACTGGCAGTCGGAGTTCCTCCAGCTGCTGGCGTTCGTCGTCCTCACCGCGACGCTGGTGCACCGCGGGAGCCACGAATCGCGCGACGCCGACGAGATTGCGCAGGCGTCGCTCGACCGGATCGAGGCGCGGCTGATCCGGCTCGAATCGCGTGATGCCCGCATCGACGAAGAGGACGAGGCGCTCGACCGGCTGGTGTTCGGCCGGGTGGCACGGCTCAAGACCCGCGATGCGCTGCGCGATCGGATGCCGCCGCCGCGCCCGCGCCCCTGGCAGCACTAACCGCAATCGCCGTCGGGTTCGGGCTCGTCGGTGGGATCGGTGTTGGGCCCGTCGACCTCGTCGGGCGACAGCTCGAAGTTGTCGATCATCACCGCCGTGTCGTAGATCGCGTCTCCCCAGTCGTAGAGGGTGAATGTCACCTCGACCTCCTCCCCCGGTTCGACCGGCGCCTGGGTCGAGAGCAGGCCGGTCGCGCCGGCGTCGCAATACTCTTCGGTGCCGAGGTCGAATCCCGTCCCCGCAAGGTCGGCGCACGATTCGCCGAAGAAGGCGGAGTCGATGTTGATCGGGTTCCCCTGATGGTCGAAGACGACGTTGGCGAAGTTGTGCGACGGCGACCGGAGGCTGACGCGGAAGGCGTCGTTGTAGCCGGAGAGGACGTATTCCGGGTACTCCGCCGAGAGGAACCGGAAGTCGAACTTCACCGAATGCAGGTTGTTGGGGACGATGAACGCGAACGCCAGCTGCACGCAGTCGAAGGAGAGCCCGGCGCCGCAACCCGGCCCCGAAAGGTTCGATCCCTCTTGCGTGCCGGCCGCCGCGGTGTCGAGCGTCTGCGGCGTGCCCGCCCCGGCGACGCCGGTCGAGAGCCACGCGAAGGTGCTGCCGCGGCTCGGGGAGACCGAACCGAGTCCGGGGAAGATGGCCGATTGCGTGAAGTGCCCCGAGAGCGACGCGGAGGTGACGGCCGACAGTTCGACGTTCATCGCCGAGAGAAGGTCCGACGGATTCGACGCCGCGCTGCCGATCGCGCCGGACGCCCGTGGCGTGTAGGCGTTCGCGGTCGACCGACGCGGGGCGTCGGAAGCGGTCATCGGCGCCGTCCCGTCCGCGACGCAGGGGCCGCCGACCATCGTCGGATCGTTGCAGGCGGCCACGAGGAGCAACGACGCGACGAGCAGCACGGAACGTTCCATGGCGACCCCCTGAAAAACCCCACCGAGTTGGAAAGCAGCCATCGAGCCAACCGGCCGCTCCCGAATTCGTTGAGAAATTCTCCCGGCAATCGGATCGCCGTCGGTGGCTGGGGGAGGATCCCCCCCTCGACGGGAGTGCCGAACCTCCAATCGGATCGCGGGGGTCGCTACCGTTCGTAGGCCCCTCGATCGGGGGCCCCCGAGCGTGAACGCCCGAGGATGTCGACCGCGGGCGCCAACGCGTTGTCGCCGGCGTCAACGACCGGACTGTCGGCCAACGGCTTCGCGTGGAGGTCGACCAGGCGGGCGAACGCCTCGCAGGTGGTCGCCGACCCGTCGGTGAAGCGCCCCCGCTCCGGGTCCCAGCGCGGCAGCGGCGGCTGCGAAGGGTCGGGCAGGCGCGGATCGGCAACCAAACCCTGGGGATCGTCGTCGGGATTGAGCAGGTCCGCCGCCCCGTACGGCATCTCGTCGCCGCCGTTCCAATAGAGGTTGCCGGTCAGGTCGAACTCCTCGGTCTCGTAGGCGGGCGTGTCGCTGAAGTCGAACATCGTGCCGGTCGGATCGGCGAAGACGTTCCCGTAGAGTGCGATCCCGTCGTTCGGCGGATTCCCGCCGATCTGGTAGAGGACGATCCCGTAGGCGCGTCCCGGGAGATCGCCGACGACGGTGTTGTGGCGGAAGACGACGTCGCGCGCGCCGAACGCGCCGAACGCGCCGTGAATCGGGTTCGCCGCGTTCCCGACGAGGAGGTTGTTCTCGACCGTCACGTCGAACGCCTCGTGGTAGTCCTTTCCGTCCTCCCCCACCAGGACGAAGAACGAGGACTCGCCCCCCTCCCAGTTGAGGAAGACGTTCCGCTCGATCGAGATGTCGCTCGCGCCGAGCACGCCGTCGACGTCGTCGTTCGAGTCCTTCACCACCACGAAGCTCCCGGTGTCGTTGGCGTTCGTCCGGCCGCTTCCGTCGAAGTCGTTGAAGAAGACGTTTCCGCGCACCGTCACGCCGGTCACGCTGTTGACGTCGATGTGCTCGTCGTGTCCCTCCTGGTTGTAGAAGATATTTCCTTCGACGAGGACGTCCGCGGCGCCGTTGTTCACCTTCAGGATGTCGTTCAAGTAGCTGTCATGGAGGACGTTGTTGCGGATCGTGATCCGGCGGACGCCGGGGTCGGCGATCTGCACCACCAGGTCGCCGGTGGCGTCGCCGGTGTGCGCGATGTCGAACCCTTCGAGCGTGATCCCCTCCCCCGAATGGCTGGTGACGACGGTGCGGTCGTGGCGCAGCCGCGCCTGGTAGGGGACGCGCGATCGCACGAGGATTCCGCTCGCGAACGCCCCGTCCAGTTCGGCCCGCCCGTAGTAGGTTCCCGGTTCGACCAGGACGACGCTTCCGTCGGGCACCGATTCCACCGCGACGGTGATCGTCGCCCACGGGTCCGACGCGGAGCCGTCGCCGAAGTCGTCGTCGCCGTCGGGGGCGACGTGGTAGACCGCCGCCCCTTCGGGGAGCGCGTCGTTGCAGAGTTCGCCGAACGGCGTCGGCGTGGGGGTCGCCCCGTCGTCGTCGTCGTCGCCCACGACGTCGTCGTCGCCGGACGGGGAGCGCGCGGCGCGTTCGCAGCCGGCGGCGAGCGCGGCGACGAGCGTCAGTGCGAGCACGGCGGACCGGCGGAAGCGGTGGGCTCGTTTCATCGACCGCAGCGGCGAGCAAGGCGCGTGCCCCGCCCGGAGGTGGCGAACCGCCCGACGGCGCGCGGAGTTAGGAGGTCGATCGCCGCGGCCGGCGCATCGCAACGGGTGCGGGAGGTGCCCCCATCTGCGCGCGGGGCGGCGCGCGGCCCCGGCGTCGCCGGTGACTGAGGCGACTTCGCAGCGACGGGGTCGTGACGTAGGATCGGTCCCATGACGAACTCTCGACAGTGCTGGTTGGCCGTTCTCGCCGTCTCCGTTCTCGTCGTCGCCGCCGCCGCGTGCGGCAGCGGAGGGGGCGCCGGTTCGCCGACGATCGAGACCCACCTTACCAACGGCGCCGTCCCTCCCAACAACCTCTTGCCGGGCGTCACCTCGGCGGTCGTGACCGTCGTCCGCGTCGACGCGCACAGGAGCGGAGGAAGCGCGACCGTCGACACCGCCGCCGAGCCGGGGACCGCCGGATGGGTGGTGCTGACCAGCACCGCGCAGGTCGTCGACCTGATGCAGATCGCCGCCGACGCCACCGCCGTTCTCGGGTCCGAGACGGTGTCGGCCGGCCGCTACAACCAGGTCCGGCTGCTGCTGGCGTCCGGCGCGACGGTCACCGTCAACGGCGAGACGGAGTCGCTGCAGGTTCCGAGCGGATCCCAGACCGGGATCAAGATCGTCGGCAACTTCGATGTGGAGGCGGGGAAGACCTACACCATGACCCTCGACTTCGACACCGACGAGAGCATCAAGGTCAACGGCCAGGGCTACCGCCTCGACCCGGTGATCCAGATCGAATCGTTCGAAGAGCAGTAGCTTCCGGGGAGGCCCAGGCAAAAAAACGCAACTCCTGCGAGACCTTCGGGCGGGCGCTCCCCGCGTGGTCGCGCGGCGGCGACGACCCCCGTCCCCCCTCCGAAGGTTTCTTGCCACCGGCCTAACCCGATGATAGAAGGCCGCTTTCCTTCGCGGTCTCCGAACTCCTCGTCCGGCCCATCATGGCGATGTCGCTCAAACTGTTCACCGGAAACTCCAACCCGGCGCTCGCGCGCGAGGTGGCCGAGGCGTTGGGGATTCCGCTCGGACGCGCCGAGGTGAAGCGGTTCTCCGACGGCGAAATCCAGGTCGAGATCGACGACAACGTCCGCGGAGTCGACGTCTTCCTGCTCCAGTCGACCTGCCCGCCGGTCAACGAGAACCTGATGGAGCTGTTGGTGATGATCGACGCGATGAAGCGCGCCAGCGCCACGCGCATCACCGCCGTCCTGCCCTACTACGGCTACGCCCGCCAGGACCGCAAGGTCGCCCCGCGGGCGCCGATCACCGCCAAGCTGATCGCCGACCTGTTGACCGCCGCCGGCGCGGAGCGGGTGCTGTCGATGGACCTGCGCTCCGGGCAGAACCAGGGGTTCTACGACATCCCGTTCGACCACCTGTTCGCGATGCCGGTGACGCTGGAGTACATCCGCCGCAAGTTCAACGGCGACACCGCCGACCTGGTGGTGGTCAGTCCCGACGCCGGCGGGGTGGAGCGGGCGCGCGCCTACGCCAAGCGGCTGCAGGCATCGCTCGCGATCATCGACAAGCGGCGCTCCGGCCCGAACGTCGCCGAGATCATGCACATCATCGGCGACGTGAAGGGGAAGGACGTGGTGATCGTCGACGACATGATCGACACCGCCGGGACCCTCACCCAGGGGGCCAAGGCGATGCGCGACGCGGGGGCGAAGCGGATCTTCGCCACCGCCACCCATGCCGTGCTGTCGGGGTCGGCGCTCTCGCGGCTCAAAGAGAGCGTCCTCGAAGCCGTCGGCGTGACCAACACCATCCCCCTGTCCGAGGAGGCCAAGCGCCTCGGAAAGATCGACCGGATCCCGGTCTCGGGCCTGTTCGCCGAGGCGATCCGCCGCATCCATCACAACGACTCGGTCTCTTCGCTCTTCGTCTAGCCCCTTCCTTAAGGAAACGACACCGCCATGCAGACCATCGACCTGAACGTCCAACCCCGCAGCACGAACGGCAAGGGGGCGTCGCGCCGCTCGCGCGCCGCCGGGATCGTGCCCGGTGTCGTCTACGGCGCCGGGATCCCGACGCCGAAGAGCGTCTCGATCCCGCCCGACCAGCTCAAGAAGGTCGCCGGCGCCGTCGGGCACAACGTCTTCATCACCCTGAAGGCCCCCGGGAGCCGACGATCGACGGCAAGGTGGTCATGATCCGCGAGGTGCAGCGCCATCCGCTGAAGCACAACCTGATCCACACCGACTTCGTGACGGTCGACCTCCACAAGGAGATCACCGTGGCGATCGAGGTGGTGCTCACCGGCAAGCCGGCCGGGCTGGCGAAGGGGGGGATTCTCACGCCAGGTCACCGCGAGATCGAGGTTCGCTGCCTTCCGAAGGACGTCGTCGACACGATCGAGGTCGACGTCTCGCACCTCGACGTGCACGAATCGCTGCACGTCGCCGACGTGAAGCTGCCGGCCGGGCTGAAGGCGGTCTACACCGACAACTACACCATCGCGTCGGTCACCACCGTTGCGATCGAGGAGACGCCGGTCGTGGCGGCGGCTCCGGCCGAGGGCGCGGCGGCGACGGCGGAGGGTGCGGCGGCGGCCCCGGCGGCGGGAGGCAAGGCGGCGGCGGGCGCCAAACCGGCCCCCGGAGCCGCGCCGGCGGCCGGCGCCAAGCCGGCGGCGGGTGCGGCCGCAGCGCCTGCGGCGAAGGCGGGAGGGGAGAAGAAGAAATAACAAGGAGGCACCCGATCGATGGGCGCGTCACACGTGGTGGTCGGCCTGGGGAATCCGGGCCCCGAATACGAAGGGACGCGCCACAACGTCGGATTCATGGTCGTCGAGCGGTTGGCCGGGCGCCTGGAGGCCGGGCCGATCGACGGGCGGCGGTACGGCGCGAAGGTCGCCAGCGCCCGGATCGGCGGACACGACGTGTTGATGGTGCTTCCGCAGGACTACATGAATCGCTCCGGCGACGCGGTCCGGAAGGCGGTGAACGACGTGGGGCTCCCGCCCGAGGCGTGGCCCGAACGGCTGATCGTGGTGCACGACGAGCTCGACCTGCCGCTCGGACGGTTGAAGCTGCAGTCGGGGCGCGGCGCCGGCGGACACAACGGGATCCGCTCCATCGTCGCCGCGCTCGGGACGAACGACTTCGCCCGGGTCCGGGTCGGGATCGACAAGCCCCCGAAGGGGTGGGGGACGAGCGGGGCCGACTGGGTCTTGAGCCGCTTCCCGAAGGGGGAGCGGACGGCGGTCGAGGCGGCGGTGGTTCGCGCCGCCGAGGCGGTGGAAGCGATCGTGACCCGGGGGTTGCAGGTGGCGGGGAACGAGTTCAACGTGGCGGTGACGTGACGGCGAGGTAGATAGGAAGAAGCAGAGGCGATGGCGAGAGATTGAAACCACCTTGCTCCAGGGCGACCTGGGGCCTTGGGGTCCTGGAACGGCGGACCCCTCGACCGGAAGGAAGGAACGTAGATGAGCACGACGGCAGGCGCGACGAAGGCACGGGAGTACGAAACGGTCTACGTCCTCAAGGGGGAGCTCCCCGAGGACCGCGGCCCCAAGGTCGTCGAAAAGGTGACCCGGGCGATCGAGCGGCAGAACGGCACGCTGCTCGGGATCGACGAGTGGGGGAAGAAGAAGCTCTCCTACCCGATCCAGAAGAGCCCGCGCGGGGTGTTCGTCCAGATCGGCTACTGCGGCGGCGGGCAGCTGGTGAACGAGGTCGAGCGCGAGCTGCGCCTCGACGACGCGGTGATCCGCCACTTCACGGTGAAGCTCGCCGACGAGGTCGATCCGGAGCAGCGGAAGAAGGAGTACGCCAGCACCAAGCGCGTCCGGCGCGAGGCCCCGGAGGAGGACGAGCGGTCGGCCGAGTCGCGCGGCTACGGCGATCGCGGCTACGGAGATCGCGGGTATGGCGACCGCGGTGGCTACGGCGACCGGGGCGGATTCGGCGATCGTGAGGACGACGACGACCGCGCCCGCGGCTCCGACGACGAAGAAGGCTGATCACCCACTTTCGAAAAGGAACGACGACGATGTCCAGCACGACGAACTTCCCCGGCGGCGCCCGACCGGCGGCCGCCACCGGCAGCAGCATCAGGGACAAGGCGGGCTCGGATGCCCGCGATCGCGGCCCGGCGGCGCCGGGCGACGACCGCGACGACGAGCGGGGCGGCGGGCGGCGATTCGGCCGGCGGCGGGTCTGCCGCTTCTGCGCCGACACCACCCTGCCTATCGACTACAAGGACACCAACACGCTGCGCTACTTCACCTCGGAGCGGGGAAAGATCATTCCCCGGCGCATTTCCGGGAACTGCCAGAAGCACCAGAAGCAGGTGGCGCGCTCGATCAAGCAGGCGCGCAACGTGGCGATGCTTCCCTACGTCTCGAGCAAGATCTAGAGGTCACGCCATGCAAGTCATCCTTCAAGAGAACGTCGACAACCTCGGCAAGGTCGGGGACGTGGTCAAGGTGAAGCCGGGCTACGCCCGGAACTACCTGCTGCCGAACCGGCTGGCGATGGAGGCCTCCACCCGCAACATCTCGATGCTCGAGCACCAGAAGCGGGCCGCGCAGGCGCGACGCGACAAGCTGAAGACCGAGGCCGAGAAGTTCCAGAAGCAGATCGAGGCGGTCAAGCCGGTCATCCCGCGACAGGTTGGCGAGGAGGACAAGCTGTTCGGCTCCGTCACCTCGATGGACGTCGAAGCCGCCCTGCGCGCCGCAGGCGTGGCGGTGAACCGCAAACAGATCCAGCTCGCGGAGCCGATCAAGACGCTCGGCCTGCACGAGATCCCGATCAAGATCCACCCCGAGGTGACGGCGAAGGTGCGGATCAACGTGGTGAAGGGCGAGTAGCGCGGCGCGCCGGCACGCGCCGCGCCGGTTTCGCCGGCATGCGGGGCGCCGGCTTCGCCGGCACGCCGATGGAAGGGGCCCCGGGAGACAAGGGCCTTTCCGTCTTGGCGGCGACGCCGAGTCCGAGTCCGCACCCGTAACCGAGTCCGTCGCCGACGCCGTATCCGTAACCGAAACCGACCCCTCCCGGGCCTAGATCTGTCGCCCATGTGCCCGGTCTAAAACGTCGCCCATCTTCCCGGTTGCACAGACTCGGATACGGATACGGAGTCGGGCTCGGATGCGGTTACGGATACGGGTTCGGTCTCGGCAACGGGCTCGGATACGGTTACGGCGTCGGATTCGGTGACGGCCACGGCCACGGATTTGGCTACGGCTACCGCTACCGCTGTGGGAAGCGCTTCGGTGTCGGGCCGTCGACGCTGCGGGAAGCGCGCCGCCGGTACTGCCGGCGTCACGCTTCCCGCATTCGGGCCTCCTCACGCTTGAACGGCAATGCGCGGCGTCGTCGCTCCGCGGGTCTGTCCGCCACGTTCCTTTCTCGAACGGGGCGAAGAAAGGAACGAGGCGGACAGACCACAACTTGGAGGGCGAGAAGATGGGGTTCCAGGCATACGACGTGGCGTTGGAGATCGGCCGGCAGATGAAGCCGCTCCGGGCGGTCCTGAAGACGAGGGATCGGGACCTGGAGGATCAGGCCTATCGGGCGATGAAGAGCATCGTCTCTAACACGGGAGAGGGCGGCCGGCGGCTCGGGAAGGACCGCAGCTATCACTTTGCGATCTCGGCGGGCAGCGCGCAGGAACTACGGGCCGCGCTCCAGTTCGCGGAGGCCTACGATCTGCTGACGGCGGCGCAGATCGAACCGGTGATGACACGGATCGATCGAGAGCTGGCGATGTTGTGGCGGCTGACGCATCCGAAACCATCCGTGACCACTGCTTGATGCGGAGCCGGCGGCGCCCCGGGTTGAGGCGCCACCGACTTCGTCCGTCAGCGGTCAAGCCGGACGTGCGTCAGGCCCCACAGGAGCCCCAGCTCCCGGTCGACCAGCGCCAGTGCTTTTTCGGATCCGATCGCCGGGTACATGGCCCCAGGCTTCGGCGAGACGGAGCTGCGTCTGGACTTCGGCTGCGCTGCCCGCGGCGATCCGGAACAGGTGCAACCGATCCCCGCCTGTGCGTCGCCGGCCTTCGCTCGCGCAGGAGCCCACACCGTTCGCCGCGTCCTGGATCTGCTGAGCGAGCTTGGGGTCCCTCGCCCGGATCATCGGCAGGATCCCCCGCAGCTCCGTGACCAGCTGCATCGCCACCTCCACCGCCATGAACATGTTGTTGCCCCTTTCCGCGCCCCGCCTCGGGAACGCTCTCGCCCCCCCGGGGCCGTTCCCGAGGCGGGGCCCGCAAAGCGGCTCACACACCATGCGTGAGGAGGCAGCCCAGCAGCGAGCGTGACCGCCGCCGTA
>CAYJRR010000001.1:0-4545 GCA_964372275.1 uncultured bacterium | reverse complement strand
CCAGCTGCATCGCCACCTCCCCCGCCATGAACATGTTGTTGCCCCTGTCCGCCCCCCGCCTCGGGAACGCCCCCGCCATACCCGGGAGCGTCCCCGCGGCGGGGCGCGCAAAGCGGCTCCCACTCCATGCGTGAGGAGGCAGCCGAGCAGCGACCGTGACGGCGGCAGTCTCGCCGGCGCGGTCGCTGCGATGCCGACGGCCCATCGCGGCGGCGGGTGCAGCTTCGGCGGCGGGAGCGGGAACAGGTGCGGCAGCGGGTGCGGCGTCGGCAGCGGTATCGGCTGCGGGTACGGGAGCGGGAACGGGAACGGGAACGGGGACGGCAACGGCAACGGCAACGGCAACGGCAACGGCAACGGCAACGGCAACGGCAACGGCGTCACCGCATCCGTAGATGTTGCCGTTGCCGACCCCGCACCCCTTTTCCGCCGCCGATCCCGTTGCCGCACCTGCACCCGATGCCGAAGCCGAGGCCGCACCCGTAGCCGAATCCGTACCCGAGCCCGTATCCGTTGCCGAATCCGTTACCGATGCCGATACCGATCCCGACTCCGTTGCCGTTTCCGAACCCGTACCCGCCGCCGCGGCCTCGCCTCGCCGCCGCGGCGACGCTACGATCCGCCGCGGAGGCCACCATGGCGGGACCGTTCCGTTCCTTCGACGACTTCTGGCCCTTCTACCTCGGCCAGCACGCCAAGCCCGGCACGCGACTCCTGCACACCGTCGGCACCACGCTGGCGCTGCTGTGTCTCTCGGCGGCGATCGTCTGGAGGCGGCCGGCGATCGTCGCGCTGGGGCCGGTGCTCGCCTACGGCTGCGCCTGGATCGGACACTTTTTCGTCGAGGGAAACCGTCCCGCGACCTTCGGCCATCCGCTCTGGTCGCTCCGCGGCGACTTCAAGATGTACGCGCTGATCCTTTCCGGCCGGATCGGCCACGAGCTCGATCGGCTACGTATTCGTTAGTTGTCTTCGGGAGGGCCCGACCCGGACTGCCGTCCAGGGCAGGAGCGCGGCGGACGGAGCTGGCGCGAAAATATTTTTCGCGGGCTTCGCCGCGGACGATCCACAGATCCACACGGCGTCCGCGCGCGTCCCTCCTCGGTGTGGCATCCCCCGCGATTCACACCGCGATCCACAGGTCGTCCACAGCGATTCCCGCGCAGTCGGCGCTGCCACGCCGGCCGCGGACCATTGACCGGCTTTCGGGGCGCGGTAGTGTGCATCCGCTTCCGTCGGGACGAGGGTCGATCGTGTCATCCATCCAGGACAACGTTCACGCAAGCGGCGGCGAGCTCGACGAGCTCCGCGCCAGCGGCCGCCTGCCGCCACAGAGCCTCGAGGCGGAGCAGTCGGTGCTCGGCTGCCTGATGCTCGACAACGCGGCGGCGTCGGTCGCGGTCGAGCGCCTGCAGGCGGACGACTTCTACCGCCTCCCGCACCGAGTGCTCTTCCAGGCGATGATCGAGCTGGCGGAGAAGAACGAGGCGATCGACACGCTGACCCTCGTGGAGCACCTCCGCAAGCTCGACCGGCTGGAGGAGGCGGGCGGCGTCGACTACATCGCCGGCCTTCCCGACGTCGTCCCCTCGACGGCGAACCTGGTCCACTACGTCAAGATCGTCCACGAGAAGTCGGTGCTGCGTCGCCTGATCCACACGGCGAGCGACATCATCAACCGCGGACACGAGCCGGGTGGGGACGTCGACCAGTTCCTCGACGAGGCCGAGCGGACGATCCTCGACATCGGACACCAGCGGAACAAGCAGAGCTTCGTCCACGTCAAGAAGGCGCTGGAGGGCTGTTTCCGCACGCTGGAGAAGCAGTCGGAGCGCGGGAACGGCGTGACCGGCGTGCCGACCGGATTCCTCGACATCGACCGGATGACCTCCGGATTGCAGCCTGGCGACCTGGTGATCGTCGCCGGCCGGCCGTCGATGGGGAAGACCGCCTTCGCGCTCAACATCGCCGAGAACGCGGCGCTCGAAGCCGACCCCGCCGTCGCCGTCGCCGTCTTCAGCCTGGAGATGGGAACCGAGCAGCTGGTGATGCGAATGTTGACCAGCCAGGCGCGGGTCGATGCCCAGAAGCTGCGGCGTGGTTACGCCTCGGACCGGGACTACGACCGGATCGTGAAGGCGGCGGATCGCCTGTCTCGGGCGCCGATCTTCATCGACGACACGCCGGCGATCACGCTGTTGGAGATGCGCGCCAAGGCGCGACGGATGCAGCAGCAGCACGGGGTCGGCCTGATCATCGTCGACTACCTGCAGCTGATGCGCGGGCGCTCTAGCTACGGCGCCAACGAGAGCCGGGAGCGCGAGATCTCGGACATCAGCCGGGGCTTGAAGTCGATCGCCAAGGAGCTGAAGGTTCCGGTGGTGGCCCTCTCGCAGCTCAACCGCAGCCTGGAGAGCCGGAACGACAAGCGGCCGCTGCTCTCCGATCTGCGGGAGTCCGGAGCGATCGAGCAGGACGCCGACGTGATCATGTTCGTCTACCGCGACCAGGTCTACAACAAGGAGACCGACAAGCAGGGGATCGCCGAGATCATCGTCGGCAAGCAGCGCAACGGACCGGTCGGCGAGGTCGAGGTGCGCTTCGTCCCCGAATTCACCCGCTTCGAGAATCTGGCGGCGCGCAGCGAGTCGTAACGTTTCGGATCCGATCCGAGCCGGGTGGCGATTCCGGCCGCGCTTTGGGATGCTACGCGCGCGATGCCCCGCGTCGAGATCCGGCTCCCCACTTCCGATCGATCGGCCCCGTCAACGGGCTCGCGGGCGCCCGGCGAATTCGACCTATGGACGGCGTTGCGCGGCGAGCCGTTCCGCGCCGTTCTCGCCTCCGCAGCCGCCGGCCCCGGCACCGGTCGTTTCTCGATCGCGTGCGCGCGGCCGCAGGGATGGGCGCGGCTCGTCGGCGAGCGCCAGGTGGAGGTCACGGCCATCCACGACGACGGATCCAGAAGCGCGCGCGCCGTGCGATGGCGCTTCGACGGCGCCGACCCGTTCGACGCCCTGCGGGGCGCCGTCCGCTGGTTCACCCGCGGCACGCGTCGTCCCGAGGAGGCCTCGCTTCCGTTCGCCGGCGGGGCGGTCGGCTGGCTCTCGTACGAGCTCGGCCGGCGCCTCGTCCCGTCGAAGTTCCCCGGCCGTCGCGCCGACGTCGACCCGCCGCTCGCCTTCGCCCTTTACGGTGGCGCGATCGTCCGGGACGAAGCCACCGGGACGACCTGGATCGCCGCGATCGACACGGCGCTCGGGGGCGCAGAGGAGGAGGCCGGGCGGTTGCGGCGGTTGTGGGAGCGGGCGGAACGGTGGAGCGAAGGGACGGGTGGGTCCCGGACCGGGTCCGATTCCGAGCCGGGTACCGTATCCGTATCCGAATCGGAATCCGTGGCCGAGTCCGTGGCCGTTGCGGATGCCGAGCCCGATGCCGACTCCGGAGCGGGCGCCGAAGCCGGCACCGGCGCGGAGTACGCGGTCGACGCGTGGGACCATGCGGCAGCGGTGGAGGAGATCCGGCGTCGGATCGGTGAGGGGGATCTCTACCAGGCGAACCTATCGCTCCGGTTTCACGCGCCGACCGCGGCGTCGGTCGACCGGCTTTGGGCGCGACTGCGCGAACGAAGCCCGGAGCCGTTCGCGGCCTGTCTGGAAGGGGAGGACCGCGCGGTGCTCTGCGGTTCGATGGAGCGGCTGCTTGCGGTGCGGGGCCGCCGCGTCGAGACCCGGCCGATCAAGGGGACGCGTCCGCGGAACGACGACCCGGACCTCGACCGGCGCGCGGCCGAGGAGCTCGCCTCGAGCGAGAAGGATCGCGCCGAGCTCCTGATGGTGGTCGACGTCCATCGCAACGACCTGGGCAAGGTCTGCGTCCCGGGCTCGGTCGAGGTGCCGACGTTGTTCGGACGGCGGCGCTTCGCGCGCGTCCACCACCTCGAAGCGGAGGTACGAGGCCTGCTGCGGCCGGAGCTGGACGAGCTCGACGCGTTGCGGGCCGTCTTCCCGGCGGGATCGATCACCGGAGCGCCGAAGGTCCGCGCCATGCAGGTGATCGAATCGGTGGAACCGTCGCCGCGCGGCGTCTACTGCGGCGCGGTCGGATACCTGGGACAGGCGGGCGAGGCCGATTTCGCCGTCGCGATCCGGACCGCGGTCCTCGCCGGCGGAGTTCTTCGGTGGTCGGCGGGCGGCGGGATCGTTTGGGACAGCGAACCGGAGGACGAGCTGCGCGAAGCGTTCGCCAAGGGGATCGCCTTCCGCGAGATCGCTCGCGCCGGCTGATCGAGGCGGTCAGCGACGAGTCCAGGCCTCGACCATCCGGCGGGCGAGGAGCGCGGCATCGGGCGCGTCGCGCAGGGCGCCGATCACGGCGAAGGCGTCGGCGCCCGCCGCGCGGATCTCGGGGACCCGCGCCAGGGTGATCCCTCCGATGGCGACGAGCGGCACGCCGCGAACCGCGGCGCGGACGCGCTCGAGCGCCGCCGGACCCTCTTGCGGCGCGGCGTCGGTCTTGGTTTCGCTCCGGTAGACCGCCCCCCAC